>NZ_CP123229.1:3475834-3813612 GCF_029855125.1 Methylocapsa sp. D3K7 | reverse complement strand
ATCTGCACGTCCTGGCCGATGACGACGGTGCCGCTCCGCGAGTCCATGACGACCCTCGCTGGTGTGTCCGCCTCTACAAGAAGCTCACCCAATTCGGCAATGAAGCGGGTTGTTCCGATCCGCGGCGGCCTCGTCAAAAGGACAGACCGCTGATCCTCCTCATGCGCCAGACGCATGCCAAAATGGCGTCCAGAATAAGCGTTGATCGCATCGGCGATACGCACGGACGTAGCAAAATCAGGGTTTCTCAGGATCATGACGAGCGGCCCAACGTCATGCAATTGCCCAGGGACTTCCCGCTCCATCACGGCGCCATTTGGAATACGACCCGCCGTCGCGACGTTCTGGGTAATCGTCTCTGCCTGCCCAGCAACGGAAAATCCCGCGACGGCAACCTGCCCTTGGGCAATCGCGTAGGTCTGCCCGTCGACACCGGTAAGCGCGGTGAGAACCAAGGTTCCGCCGAGCAGCGAGGTCGCATCGCCAAGCGAGGATACCGTGACATCGACACGCGATCCTGGCTGGATGAACGCCGGTAAGTCGGCGGTGACCAGAACGGCGGCGACGTTTCGGGTTCGCAAAACATTGCCGCGGCCAATGCTTCGGATATTGACTCCCATCCGGTCGAGCATGGATTGCAGGGATTGCGCAGTGAAAACGGAATTGGCGAGCGTATCGCCGGTCCCTTGCAAACCGACAACAAGCCCATATCCAACGATTTGATTTTCGCGAACGCCCTGAATGGTCGTGATGTCCTTAATTCGCACAGAGGCGGCGGCCGGAAAGCTCGTCAAGACAACCATGCAAAGCAGAAATGTGATGCAGAACTGCCAAGTCAGGCGCGGTTGCAGCATCAGCTGCCACCCACGCGGATCGATCCGTCAGCCTGCACGGCTCCCGAAACCGTGATCCCGCTGCCAAGGTTGCGGACCAAGATGATTTCCCCAACGCTCCCCGCCTGCAGGGCGGTCCCATAGGCGGTGATCGCGAGCCCTCCGTCTTCAAAGAAAATCCGGACCTTCGCGCCATTGGCGATCGCCTTTGGATCTGCGACCGCGTTCAGGGGAATCGGCGATCCAGGCAACAATGTGCGCCGCGCAACTTTGCCAACAATCGCCGCACGGCTCTCAACTGCGGGAAATTTGCTGCTTGGAGAATCGGTGGAAAAATCGCGGTCAATCAGGCTGCCGTCCTTGATAACCTCGCCCGGATAAATGATGGTTATAGGCACAGGCAAAATATTGGATTCGGCGGCGAAAACCGGGCCCTGCCAAGCCACAACACCAAGCCACAACGGTCCGGACACGCCAAAAAACGCCGCGATGTTTCTGAAAAATCGCCTGCCGCGCATCAGCGTTACCCCAGATTCTTCGAGACCGTGCTCGCCATGTCGGACGCCGCTTGGATGACTTTCGAGTTCATCTCATAAGCGCGTTGCGCCGAGATCAGATCGGTAATCTCCTTCACGGGATCGACGTTCGAGCTTTCAAGGTAACCTTGACTGATCAAGGCGAAGCCAGGATCACCCGGAAGTCCTGTGACCGGCGTTCCGGAAGCGTCGGTTTGCTGATAGAGGTTGCCGCCAAGCGGCAAAAGGCCGGCATCATTGGCAAAAGTTGCCAAGGTCAGCTGGCCGATCTGTTGTTGGGCCGTTTGATTGGGGATGGTCGCCGAGACTTGACCTGACTGGTTGATGGTGACATTCACCGCGTTGCTGGGAACCGTCATCGCGGGACTGACAACA
The DNA here is from genome assembly GCF_029855125.1 of Methylocapsa sp. D3K7. Lineage (GTDB taxonomy): Bacteria > Pseudomonadota > Alphaproteobacteria > Rhizobiales > Beijerinckiaceae > Methylocapsa. The sequence continues at coordinate 3,811,868 of NZ_CP123229.1, read as the reverse complement.
TAACCGTCGGTCGTCACGATCTGGCCGTTCGCATTCGTGTTGAATGCACCCGCCCTTGTGTAGAGAGTTCCGCCGTCGGAGCCCGTGACCTGAAACCAGCCGCGACCCGTCAATGCAAGATCGAGCTGGTTCCCGGTATTGGCAAGCGCGCCTTGAATGTGAAGATTGCGAATCGCAGCCGTGCGCACGCCAAGACCAAGCTGCGCTCCTTCTGGAATCGTATTGTTTTGGCCCCGGCTCGAGACGCCCTGCAACCGCTCGGCTTGGTAGATCAGGTCCGTGAACTCGGCGCGCGCGCGTTTAAACGCCGTCGTATTTATATTGGCGATGTTGTTGGCGATGACTTGAACATTCAAGTCCTGCGCGGCCATTCCGGTCGCGGCAATCGATAAAGCCCGCATGATATTACCTCATATCGCCATTTGGCTGATGGTCTGATAAGCAGAGACGATTTTATCGCGGATGGCGATCGCGGTTTGCAGCGAGCGCTCGGCGCTCATCACCGACTCGACGACATGTTGGACCGATGTCTGGCCTTGCAGACCCGAGATCGCGGCCGACTCTCCAGTTTTGAGCGTATTGATGGCTTCGCCGACTTGCGCGAAGACCTGACCGAAATCGGAACCCGCGGCGGCAGCTGCTGTTTGTTGCGCGGCCGGCAGGGCTTGCGCCACCGCCGAGGTTCCAAACAAAGAACTTGCAAGAGAAAGCGCAGGGATCATGAAGAATTCCTCAAAAGGTCGATTGTCATGGAAGAGAGGCTGTTGGACTGCTTGATGACTTGGAGATTGGCTTCATAGGAGCGGTTCGCCTCGCGCAAGTCGGCCATTTCCACGAGCAGCTCGACATTCGGAAGTTTGACGAAACCGTTGGAATCTGCGGCCGGGCTGCCAGGGTCATGTTCGATCCGGAAAGGCGTGCGATCGACTCCAACCCTTTTGATCCGCACGAGATTGGCGCCCGTCGCTTGATCGAGTTCGCTCTCGAAGGTAACGGTTTTTCGCGCGTAAGGATCAGCGCCAGGCGCCGGACCCGTGGATTGCGCATTCGCCAGATTTTCGGCGACGATTCGCAGTCTGGCGGACTGCGTTTCAAGACCCGAACCGGCAATCTTGATCGCCGCGTCGATGGGATCGATCATGGTCTATCCCTTGAGGCTCGTCATGAGCATTTGATTGAAAGCCTTCACAACGGCATTGTTCAGCGAAGCTTTTGACGTCACCTCGCCGGATTTCAACAGCTCTTGGTCAAGACTGACGGAATTGCCGGAATGGGAAATTTCCCAAGCCGGCCCTTCCCTGACCGGCACCAGATCGGGAGAGGCCGGATCGGCGCCGATATGCGCCGCGTCGGTGGCGGCCATCGTCAAATTCGTGTCGTTGAACACTGTTTCAAAGGGCGGCACATCGGCAGCCCTGTAGCCGGGCGTATTGGCGTTGGCAATATTTTCCGCCACCGCGACTTGGCGCGCGGACAGCCAGCGCGCCTGTTGCGCGGCAAGATCAAAAAGATGAACTGGTCCCATCGGCAATCCCATCCGAATTCGCCTTCAACGGAGGATTTAGCGGCCAGCCCTTGCCCCAGGCTGTCCCCATCCCAAAGCCCCTTACAGAAGGCGGCCTGCTGAAGGTGGATTGGCGTGGCGAAGGTGTATGTTTGAGTATCTGCGGCCCATGGCCGCCTGGAGATACCGCGACGTTCAGGGACAGAAGCAGTGCCGAGCACCCTAGGATCGGGGCCAATTGATCATCGAAGCGGTTGGAGCCGAGTGTCTTTTCAAGCGTCTCGACGCGCACCTCGAGAAGCACAATTCTATTGATTGCCGAATTTACCATGGACCAAGCGAAGGCGAGGAGGGACCCCATTACGACGAGCGCCGCTGTGAGGGCAACAAACACCCAAGTGGAGACTTGAATCATTTGGCTGCCCCGCGAGTGGCTGCGTCTGTCGAGATGAAAGCGTTACGCCCGCCCGACGTGCAGAACCAAAGCTGAGCCGTGTATCAAAAAAATCTGAGCTGTCAACGGAGCATCCGCCGTCTGGATCGGCCAGACCCAGCGAGAATGGTTTGTGTTCTTACCGAAAGGTGCGGGTTCGCACACAAGGGCCTGCCGTCTCCGGCTACCGTAACCCTCCAGCGAAAGTGTTTGAACCTGATAAGAGGGGCAGACCATGAAAAGTCTCAAGAAGATCGTGATTTTTTGTTTGGTCACCTTTGCCGCGACCAGCGCAGCCAATACGCGCTTCCTGTAGGAGCCTGCAACTCTCTGTATCTCCCGTGTCCGCCTCAAGCGCCAGATTTTGACCGTGATTAAAAGCGCCAAGGTGGCGGCCGCATTCAAACGAGCTTTCGATGAGCGGTTTGCATGCGGCGAGGCTGTGCCAGTTGGCGCGAACCGATAAAGGCCGGTGCCGGCAACCTCGTTCGGCCTGATATCATCTTCTCCTCCGCGCGCGGTGCTAGCCCAGTCCGGCCGAAAGACCGGTCTCAGCGGCGGCGAAAAACAAACAGAGCCGTTGTTGCGAGAACGATTATTGAAGGCAATATAGACGCGATGAAGGAATACACGGATTCAATTACATTTGCCATTGTGAGCGCGCGTAGCAGACAATCCGCCGCCGGTCTGTTCAAAATTGCTCATGGCAGAAATCTCCTTCCAGCGCGAGACCTCAACCCGCTCTGGCATCTCAAACAATCGTGCTGCTGTTATCGAGACCCTTCGTTCCGGAGGCTCTAAGCGCGGCATCAGCCTCATCGACGGAACTATTTAGACACGGCACGAGTTTCGTCCGTGTCCAGTCACATTCACTGGCGAAAACAATCCAATCCATCGAAAAACTATTGTAAGCGCGCCCAGCCGGGCGGCTTTACTTTTATGGAGCACAAATCATGGACAAAGATCGGATCGAAGGATCGGCGACTGAAATCAAGGGCAAAATCAAGGAGGTCGCCGGCAAGGTACTTGGCGATGCCAAGTTGGAATCCGAAGGCAAGGCCGATCAAGCGGCAGGCAAAATCCAGAACGCTGTTGGCGGTGTCAAGGACACGCTCAAGGGCAAATAACCGCTCCGGGGTTCCCGTTGCCCGGAACCCCATGTTCGCACTGTTGCCGCTACCTGTTGGCAAGAGTGCGAGCAATATGTCCTGGACAACGAATGACGGCGGTTCATCGGCTCCTTCCTACGCTCCCAAAAGCGAAGGGGTTTAGCTCATGAACGACTGACTCCCAGAAACTGAAATTCCAAGGAAGGTGTGAGATGAGCACAATTTTGATTATCCTCGTGCTGTTTCTACTGCTCGGAGGTGGTGGCTACTATGGTCACAGCATGTATGGCGGGGCGGGCCTCGGCGGCGTTCTTGGCCTGGTATTGACCATTGCCGTCGTGGTTTGGCTGCTTGGAGGCTTGCGCATCGGCTGATCGTGCCATTGACAAAGGAGCAGACCAGCGTGATTTGCGGATTTATGTCTTAAGTCATAGAACATGAAGGGTTCGGGAGCGAACTTCGCGTGATTGAGCCTTTCAAGGACATTCAAGATGCGCGGGCGCTCGCGCAAGCCATCGTTGACACGGTGCGCGAACCGCTGCTCGTGCTTGACGGCGACCTGCGCGTGCTCGCCGTCAGCCGCTCCTTCTATTTGACGTTCCGGGTCCAACACCAGGACGTGCTGGGCCGGCCACTGTATGCGCTTGGCGACGGCCAGTGGCATATCCCAGCTCTTCGCTCCCTTCTGGAGAACATCATCCGGGAGCGCACCTCTATGGACGCGTTCGAAGTCGAGCATGAGTTTCCAAGGATTGGCCGCCGGATCATGCTCCTGAATGCCCGTGCGGTGTTCTACGCAGACCACTCCCACACGACCCTTCTTCTTGCTTTCGAGGATGTGACCGAGCGGCGGATCATCGAACGTGAGAAGGAAGAGCTGTTGCGGCAGACGGAGGAGTTGCTCCGGCAGAAAGACGTGCTTCTCCAAGAGATGGAGCACCGGGTCGCCAATAGTCTGCAGATTATCGCCAGCATCTTGATGATAAAGGCGCGCACGGTCACCTCGGAGGAAACGCGCTTGCACCTTCATGACGCGCATCAACGTGTCATGGCGGTGGCGGCCGTGCAGCAGCATCTTCACGCCGCCGAAAGTTTCGATCAGATCGAGATTGGTCCTTATTTGACGCGGCTGTGTGAAAGCCTTGCGGCCTCGATGATCGGTGACAGCCGGCCGATCTCGCTGCAGGTTCTCGTTAACGGAGGCACTGCCCAGTCAGCCAAGGCCGTCAGCCTCGGCCTGATCGTCACCGAGCTGGTGATCAACGCTCTGAAACACGCCTTTCCCAAAGACAGACCGGACGGTCAGGTCATCGTCAGCTATCAGATCGACGGGCTAGACTGGAAGCTTGTCGTGTCCGACAATGGGGCCGGAAAGCCGGATGGCATCGCAACTCCAACGAGGGGTGGCCTGGGGACGACCCTCGTCAAGGCGCTCGCGCAGGACCTCGACGCAACGGTCGAAGTTGTCAGCGGTTCTGGAGGCGTGAACGTGTCCCTCACGCATACGTCTTCTACCTCGCGGCAACGCCAAACTGTGTGATACGGGGAAGGCTGGCGTCGAGCGCTTGCGGCCCGAGCCGAAAGACCTACTGCGCATGTGGCCCGGTCTCGAAACGGGTCAATAGGCCAATGAGCGGAGCCTCACTCTTCGGTCAAGTGACGCAAAGCCTTGGAGCGCCGCTGCATGACGTTTCTGATGCATTCGTAGAGACCGACGCCGGGATGGGCCGAGTTCAGCTCCTCAACGCAAGCTTCGCGGCGAGCCAGAAAAGCGCGCTGATCGTTTAAGATGTCCTCTTTCTCGGAGGGATCGGAGTTCGCCCGCGCCTCGTCGTAAAGCGCGGCAATGTCACGATCCATCGCCATGAGTTCTTGGGACTGGCAGATCGTATCCTCGACCTGGGACTCGGCTTTGCCGCAATTGATCGCGGGAGTGTCCTGAGCCAAGGCTGTGCTGTTTAAGGCAAAAACCATGTAACAGACGGTTAGAAGTAACGTCATGGAAAAGTACGACACGAAAATATCCTCTTCAAAAGAATTCTATTTCGAAAAATCACGAAGTTGTTGGGAACGCTCGATGCTGCCTCAATCCCCAAACGATTGTCAAATAGCATCAGATTAAGACAGGACGGGACGTGTCATCTGGGGAAAGAGTGGAAAAACAGGCTCAAGCAGTCCATTTCGCGCATAATACTGCCACTCTGCTGATTCGCGTTTGCGTGCTAACATCCCATATTCCCACTTAGGAGCCGCAATTTCTTGACCGATGTCCTTTCGCTCGCTGCCCTCGATCCTCCCGTGCAGGGGATCGCTGCCCGCGCGCGGGCGGGCGGCTCCCGCTATTTCGACGGGCTGAACGCCAAGCAGCGGGAAGCCATCGAGGCGATCGACGGGCCGCTGCTCGTGCTGGCGGGCGCGGGTACCGGGAAAACCCGCGTTCTCACCACCCGCATTGCGCATATTATCGCGCAAGGCCGCGCCCGCGCGCATGAAATACTTGCCGTGACCTTCACCAATAAGGCGGCGCGGGAAATGAAGGAGCGAATCGCGGTGCTCGCCGGGCCGGTCGCCGAGGGCATGCCGTGGCTCGGCACGTTCCACGCGATTTCGACAAAGATTTTGCGCCGCCATGCCGAGCTTGTCGGTCTGAAGCCCGGCTTCACCATTCTCGACACGGACGATCAGATTCGGCTGCTCAAACAAGTTCTGCAAGCCGAAAATGTCGACGACAAGCGCTGGCCTGCCCGCGCCCTCGCGCATCAGATCGATGCCTGGAAAAATCGCGGCCTCGACGTCGCACATGTGCCCGCGGGCGAGGCTGCGGCGTTCGCCGATGGCAAAGGCGCGGCGCTCTATAAGCTCTATCAGGAGCGCTTGAAAATTCTCAACGCCGCCGATTTCGGCGATCTTCTGCTCGAAACCTTGCGGCTCCTGCGCGAAAATCCGGAGGTCTTGAAACTCTATCAAGACCGCTTCCGCTACATGCTCGTGGACGAATACCAGGACACCAACACGGCGCAATATTTGTGGCTGCGGCTGCTGGCGCAAGGGCGCCACAATGTCTGTTGCGTTGGCGATGACGACCAGTCGATCTATGGCTGGCGGGGCGCCGAGGTCGATAATATTTTGCGCTTCGAGAGCGATTTTCCAGGCGCGAAAATCATTAGGCTCGAGCGCAATTACCGCTCGACCGGACATATCCTCGCTGTCGCGGCAGGTCTTATCGCGCACAATGAAGGGCGGCTGGGAAAAACGCTGTTCACCGATGGTGCCGATGGCGAAAAGCCGACCGTCACCGGCGTTTGGGATTCGGAAGAAGAAGCCCGCGTCATCGGCGAAGAGATCGAGCAATTGCAGCGCAAGGGTCACGCGCTGGATGAGGTGGCGATCCTAGTCCGCGCCTCGTTCCAGATGCGCGAATTTGAGGAACGCTTCATCACGCTCGGCCTGCCCTACCGGGTGATCGGCGGCCCGCGCTTTTATGAGCGCGCCGAGATCCGCGATGCGCTGGCGTATCTGCGTTGTGTCGCGCAGCCTGCCGATGATCTCGCGTTTGAGCGCATCTACAATCTGCCGAAACGCGGCCTCGGCGATGCGACCCTGCAGCTGCTCCATGATCATGCGCGGAGCGCGCGTATACCCTTGATGCAAGCGGCGTGGAGCATGGTCGAGACCGAAGACTTAAAGCCGAAGCAGCGGCAGACCTTGCGCAGCCTCCTCGCAGATTTTTCTCGCTGGTCTGAGTTGATTGACGACAAGCCGCAGGGCGAACTCGCCGAGATGATTTTGGAAGAGTCCGGCTACACCGACATGTGGCGGAAGGAAAAGACCGCCGATGCCGGAGGCCGTCTTGAAAATCTGAAGGAGCTCGTCCGCTCGATGGAGGAGTTTCCTGATCTTGGCAGCTTCCTCGAACATATCTCGCTGGTAATGGACGCCGCGAATACCGACTCCGGCGCACGCGTGTCGATCATGACCTTGCATGCGGCGAAGGGCCTTGAGTTCGAGACCGTGTTCCTGCCGGGTTTTGAGGAAGGCCTGTTCCCGCATCAGCGTTCGCTCGACGATCAGGGCCGCGCCGGGCTGGAGGAAGAGCGCCGCCTCGCCTATGTCGGCCTAACGCGGGCCAAGCGCCGTGCAAAGATTTATTTCGCGACCAACCGGCGCATTCATGGCCTGTGGCAGACGACGATTCCCTCACGGTTTTTGGATGAACTGCCTGCGGCGCATGTCGAGGTCGTCGAGGCGGCGACGGGTGCAGCCTATGGCGGCTATGCGCAATCGCGCTTCGCCAACATGGACAGCTATGGCTCGTCCTACACGACGCCCGGCTGGCAGCGCGCGCAACGGCGTGGCGAGGAGATGAAGCGGGACACGCGAAGCGGTTTTCGAGACAGCCGGGCGCGGCGCGGCCCACTGCAGATCGAGGGAGAGCTTGTGGCAAGTTCGAGCGCCGGTTCAACCTATGCGAAAGGCGCGCGGGTGTTTCACACGAAATTTGGTGGCGGCACGGTGGCGAGCGTCGACGGCAATAAGCTCACCATTGATTTCGACAAGGCTGGCCGCAAGATGGTTCTGGAGAGTTTTGTCCGGGCGGGCTGAGCGTGTCCGGTCTTGCTCCCTGTTGATGGTTCACCCATCAGTAATGTCCGGTTTTGAGGGCCAATCGGACAAAAGTGTTTCACGTGAAACGATTTGGTACGATTGACGGTCTTCGCAAGCGCACCTCTTAAAGCGCAGCACGGTACGAAGCTTGGCTTTGGGGCGAGCGAAGGAATGCGGTAGGATTTATCTGGGGGAATTTCTCTTATGGCGATGTTGCGCTGATCGGAACGTAAGCCGTGGCGAAACATCGTCGCGAAGTGCCTTACCGGCTACTCTGCTGCGACAAACCGCAGTCCATCGGCGATTCCAACGCCGCTATAGATCTTTAAACTGGGTATTCCCCGAGAGTCTTTCCCGCCCGTGCTCTCAGCCCATCGTGAAGGAGCCGTAGAAGCGATAGCGCGTTCCCCGCTCCGCCAACATTACCTGAAAAAACAAGCCAGCTGTCCATGTAGTGCAAGTGCGGTTCATTTAGCACGCTTGCAATAGCGCCAAGTGCGTCCTGGACCCGAATTCCACTGGCTACCTCTAGCGGTTTGGCTGATCCATTCATAAGAAGGTTAAGATCACTGTGAGCGATTTGGCGATTACGCCAGTCCCGGCAGAACTTGCATTTATTCAGAGCTGCATCGACTAACTCCTGCACAGCCCCTTTGATTGTGGGGTCCACGAGTTCCGGCAGGTTTTGGATTGTCAGGTTTCTGTTTTTCATCGCTTTGGGTGGGTCTGTTAGACGCGCAATACGAAGCAATGTTTGTTCCCAAAGTGCAGCATGAAATATTCGAAAAAGGGCCGGTGCTGTTTGGTTCAATATTTCCACTGACTTCGGTTCGCTAAACAAATGGACGTATTCCCCCCAGGTCGCATGCAGCCAGTCGACTTCAAGCCAGAGTGCATAAAACTGCGTCCCTAACTCCTCACCCATTTTTTCAATGTAATTTCTTTTCGCCTCCTCGGCAGTCCTGGTAGTCACAGCGTGTCCATAGTTTCCGGCCCTGCTTTTATTTTAGCTTAGCGAATCATTAGATAGTTTGCTGGTTTTCCACAACTACGTCGAACGACGCCGCTTTTGACCCATTAGGTCGCAATTGTCGAGAGGTCTACTTTGTTGCAGAACTTAGACCAGCACGCTGAGGAATGCTCCTTACGCATATTGCGCGATGCCGTTGCCAAACGACCAGTTTTCCTTTGGCACTTCCAACAGATTCACCAGAATGTTTTCGGGCCGGATGCCGGGATTGCTGGAAAGAATCTCTGCGATGCGCGCGAAGAGTGCTTTCTTTTGCTCGGGTCCGCGCGTGTTGTTGACGGTGATTTGAATGATCACGAGATCATCATCGCGTGCAATTCCAAGATAGTTTTCGCCATAGAGAAAATTGCTTTTATCATATTCATCGACGAGCATGAAACGGTCGTCTTCCGGCACGCCGAACGACTCGCGCATCGCCTGATAGAGACCATCCAAGATTGCCTTGCGATATTCCTGCGGCTTGCCTTTCAGCAGGGAAACACGAGTGAGTGGCATGAGGATTCCTTTCAAGGTTCGCGACGAAGAAAATGGCCGCCCGGCCAGGCTATTCCATTCATCGCGCGGCCGACCCGAGCGTATCTGAACTTTGAAGTCAAGGACGCGCCGAAGGCGCGCGGCCTCCGGCCGTCCATGATCCTTGAGTTCAAAGTTCAGATACGCTTTCTTGGCCGCTATGCGATGAATGAGTTTTCCCGCGCAGGAGGCGCCGCTCGCCATGGATATAAAGGTTCGGACCTCTTCTCTCATCCTTCGAGACGCTTGCTTCGCAAGCTCCTCAGGATAAGGGGGGAGCACCTAGAAATAAATTCTAAAGCACTTTGCCGGGGTTTAAGATGCCCTTCGGATCGAACGTTTGCTTGATTGCGCGCATGACGTCCATCGCGACTTTATCCTTCACCTTCGGCAGCAGATCACGCTTCAATTGGCCGATTCCATGTTCGGCCGAGATCGAGCCTTTATGCGCCAGGACAATCTCATAAACGATGGCGTTGATCTCGTCCCAGCGCGCCAAAAATGCTTGCCTATCGGCGCCGACGGGTTGCGAGATGTTGCAATGAATATTTCCGTCCCCCACATGGCCAAACGGCACCAGCCGGGCGCCCGGCACGGCGTAGCTCACAGCGCGAAAAACCTCTTCGAGAAAAATGGGAATGTCGGCAATTGGGACGCTGACGTCGTGCTTGATCGAACCGCCCTCGAGAGTTTGGGCCTCTGGCAAGAACTCGCGCAGCTTCCAGAAATTTTGGCGTTGTTCGAGCGAGGCGGCGATCGCCGCATCCTCGATGATGTGCCTCGCGCTGCCCGCCTCAAGCAGCGCGAGCAAGCGGGCGTCAAGCCCTTCCCGGCTCTGCGAACTCAATTCGAGCAGCACATACCAAGGAAATTTTTTGGCGAGCACATCGCGCGTGTCAAAATGCCCCAGAACGAAATCTAGGCCGAGGCGCGGGATAAGCTCGAAACTGGTGATCTCGCCTCCCGCCATGTCACGCGCCAGGCCAAGCAAATCAAGAGCCGCACGCGGTGAAGCGAGACCCACAAAGGCCGTCTCGACTGATTGAGGTTTTGGAAAAAGTTTCAAAACAGCGGCCGTGATGACTCCAAGAGTCCCTTCCGAACCGATGAAAAGATTTTTGAGATCGTAGCCGGTGTTGTTTTTTTTGAGCTTCGACAAATCCGAGAGAATCCGGCCATCGGCAAGCACAACCTCGAGTCCGAGCAGGAGATCGCGCGCATTGCCATAAGCGATCACATTGGTGCCGCCGGCGTTGGTCGCGAGATTGCCGCCGATGGTGCAAGATCCCTCCGACCCGAGCGACAGCGGAAACAGCCGGTTGGCGCGGCTCGCTTCCGCCTGCACATCGGTCAGAACCATGCCAGCTTCCACCGTCATCGTGTTCGAGGCGGGATCGATCTCGCGCAGCGCTCGCAGCCGGGTGAGCGAAAGGACGATGGCGCCGCCATCGGGGCTGGGATTTTGCCCGCCGACGAGCCCGGTGTTGCCGCCCTGCGGCACAACCGGCGTCGCCGTCTCATGACAAAGCGCCAGCACCGCCGCGACGTCTTGCACCGAGCCTGGCTGCACGACACAAAGCGCCTTGCCATGAAAGAGCGCGCGCGGCTCGTGCAAAAACCCCTCCATCCCGGCGGGATCGGCGACGACGTGGTTTTTGCCGACGATGGCCTCAAACCCCGCGATCACGCCGGGAAAAGCCGCTCTTTGGGAGGCCGTATTCAAATTTGATCCATCCCTTTTTGCACGAAGGACACCAGGATAGGGTCAAACCGGTCTCCGTAAAGCGAATTTTGCGCATTCGGTGAACGCGAGAAGGCTTTGCCCTCGTAAAGTTGAATTTTTATGGCTGGTAGCGATTGACCGCTGAACAGCGGCTATGTTGGATAAAGTTCCGCGGATTTCCATGAGGAGAAGCTATGGCGGCGCTCGACACGGTCCTGGCGAAGATCGATGCCAATCTCGATTCGGCTCTTGGACGGCTCTTTCAACTCGTCGAAATCCCGTCGATCTCGACCGACCCCGCTTATGCCGGGGCCTGTGCCAGGGCGGCCGAATGGCTTGCCGACGAGCTCAAGGGCATCGGTTGCGAGGCATCGGTGCGGCCAACGGCTGGACATCCGATGATCGTCGGCCATGTGAAGGCGGAGCGGCCCGACGTGCCGCATGTGCTTTTTTATGGCCATTATGACGTACAGCCGCCTGACCCGCTCGATCTGTGGGATAAGCCGCCTTTCGAACCGCACATCGCCGAGGCGCCAACCGGCAAACGGATCGTCGGGCGCGGGGTCGCCGACGACAAGGGCCAGCTGATGACCTTTGTCGAGGCCTGCCGCGCCTTCAAGGAAACCGGCGGCGTGCCTTGCAACATCACTTTTTTTCTTGAGGGCGAGGAAGAAACCGGTTCGCCGTCGCTTCCAGCTTTTCTTAGCGGAAACGCCACCGAGCTCAAAGCCGACATGGCACTGGTGTGCGACACCGGTATGTGGGACCAGCAAACGCCTGCGATCACCATCATGCTGCGCGGTCTCGTGCTCGAGGAGGTCGTCATTCATGCGGCGAGCCGCGATCTCCATTCGGGCATCTTTGGCGGCGCGGCGGTCAATCCGATCCATGTTCTCGCCCGGATCATCGCCGATCTGCACGACGACAAAGGGCGCGTCGCGCTGCCAGGTTTCTACAATGGCGTAAGCGAACTCCCCGAGGAGATCGCCGACCAATGGCGTGAATTGCACGCGCGGGGAAGCGCTTTTTTAAACGATGTCGGGCTTTCGGTTCCGGCCGGCGAACAAGGCCGGGATGTTCTCGAAATGGTTTGGTCGCGTCCGACGTGCGACGTCAATGGCATCCTCGGCGGCTATACGGGCAAGGGCTCGAAGACCGTGCTGCCCGCGCAAGCGAGCGCCAAGTTCTCGTTCCGGCTGGTTGGAAAGCAAGACCCGGATGAAATCGCGGAAAACTTTAAGGATTTCGTCAAGGCCCGGCTGCCGGCCGATTGCCGCGCCGAATTTATTTCGCATGGCGCCTCGGGGGCCCTGCAACTGCCGTTCAGTTCGGAGGCACTGTCGCGCGCCCGGCGGGCGTTGCTGGCCGAATGGGGCAATGAGCCGGTGCTGGCGGGATGCGGCGGCTCGATCCCGGTGGTTGGTGCTTTCAAGCATGATCTCGGGATGGACAGTTTGATGATCGGCTTTGGCCTCGAAGACGATCGCATGCATTCGCCCAATGAGAAATATGAGCTGTCCTCGTTCCACAAGGGAATCCGCAGCTGGGCACGGGTCCTGAACGCGCTCGCGCTTTGAGGAGCATCCCCAGCGATTAGGAGCGCAATCGCCGCAGCCGCACACCCGCCACCTGCAAACCAGCAAAGAGAATGAGCGCGTAAATGGCGGCACCGGACAAGCCAAGCAGCATCAGCTCCATGACATTGGCGAAACGGCCAAGGCCTGCTGTCATGTGCTGGATTGGCGCGGCGGCAAACAGCGCGAAAACCGCCAGAACGAAGGACGCCAAAGTCACCACCGTGACCGTTTTCCACAAGAACAGGTCAATCTTCATCGCGTCCCGTCGAATTGCCAAAAGACTGAGGATGATGAGATTGATCCAGGCTCCAATGGCCGTCGCAATGGCAAGCCCAGGCGCGCCAAAAGGCTTGAACAGCACGATCTTGAAGCCGACATTGACCGCGACGGCGAAGAGGGCGATCAGCATCGGGGTTTTTGTATCGCCCTGCGCCTGAAAGCTCGCCACGGCGGAGCGCAAAAGAACGATTGCGACCAGCCCGAAACCATAGGCCGTGAGCACCGCGGCTGAGGCGTTGGCGGCCTCCGCCGTAAAGGCGCCGCGCTGGAAAACCCCGCGCATGATGGCATCTGGAATCATGATGAAGGCAATGAAAAATGGCGCCGTCAGCGCAAGCGACAGGGCCATCGTGCGATTTTGCGCGTGCAGGGCGCCGCCATGATCACCTGTGGAAAAACGCCGGCTCATCTCCGGCAGCAGCACCGTGCCAGCCGCAATGCCGATGACGCCGAGCGGCAATTGATAGATGCGGTCCGCGTAATAGATCGAGGAGACGCCGCCGGTCGGCAGCAATGAACTGATGATGGTGTCCGCGAAAAGCGCGATCTGACTGCCGGCCGAGCCGATCACAGCAGGACCGAGCGTGACAAGGAAATGCTTGATGTGCTTCGTCATGGCCGGGCGCGCGAAATGCTCGAAAATTCCCGCATGGTACGCAGCCACGGAGGTCAGCACGAGTTGCAGTACGCCGGAGATCGTCAACCCCCAGCTCGCCGCCAGGCCAGGATTCTCGAACAAGAAAGCGATGCTCAGAAAAAAGATCATCGTCATATTCATCACGACTGGCGTGAAGGCCGCGGCGATAAAACGGCCATGGGCGTTCAAGGTGCCGGACTGCAGCGTCACGAGCGTGATGAACAAAAGATAAGGAAAGGTGATCCGTGTCAGCGTGACGGCGAGAGCGAATTTTTCTGGATCGGCCCGGAAACCTGGTGCCAACAGATCGATGACATAGGGCGTGAAAGCCCAGGCGAGCGCGAGCAAGATGATCTGGGATGCGAGCAGCCCGATAAAAATCTGCCCCGCGAAGAGCCGCGCACTGGCGAGACCCTCGCTTTGCAGGACCCGCGCATAGCTTGGCACATAGGCGGAGTTGAAAGCCCCTTCGCCAAAAATCGTGCGAAAATGGTTGGGCAGACGCTGAGCGATGGCGAAAACATCGTTAATCCACCCGCCTCCGAGCACGGCGGCCGCCAAGACATCGCGCAAAAATCCCGCGCCGCGCGAGAGCAGGGTCAAACCGCCGACGGAAACCAGGCTTTTGTACATCAATGAGTTCGATTCAAGCGGAACGCTGGCGGGCCGGCGATTCGTCCGCCGCAAGGGAGTCCAAGCCGACGCGCTCCTCGATCAAATATAAAGGTCGCCGTTTCACTTCGGCGAAAATGCGGCCGATATATGCGCCGATGATGCCAAGCGACAGCAACTGAATCCCGGCAAAAAACGTAATGGAGACGATCAGTGAAGCATAGCCAGGCACATCGACGCCGAACATGAGGGTACGGATCAGATAGAAACCCGCCAATGTCAGCGCCAACAGGGACGTGGTCAAACCGATATAACTCCATACCTTAAGGGGCAAGGTCGAAAAGGACATCAACCCATCGAGAGCGAGATGGGTCAATTTACTGTAGCTGAATTTCGACTCTCCGTGGGCGCGCGCCTCGACATCGAAGGGCACGCTCACCGATTTAAATCCGATCCAGGCATAGAGCCCTTTGGAAAACCGCGCATGCTCCCGCATCGTGCGCAACGCCGCGACGGCCCGCGCGTCGAGGAGCCGGAAATCCCCGGCGCCTTCCGGCAATCGGGTGTCTCCGACCGAGCCGAAGAGCTTGTAGAAGCGCTGCGTCAACAGCCGCCGCAAGGGGTTATAGACGGCGTGATCGACACGCTGGGCATAGACGTTCTTGTAGCCTTCCCTCCATCGCGCGACAAACGTCTCGATCAATTCGGGAGGATGCTGCAAATCGGCGTCCATGATGACGGCCGCGGCACCTCTCGCATGATCAAGGCCCGCCGCTATGGCGACCTCCTTGCCGAAATTCCGGCTCAGCGACAGCGCCAAAATGCGAGAGTCCGCACAATGAGCCGCACGCAGCCGGTCGAGCGTATCGTCGGTCGATCCATCATCGACAAAAAGGATCTGGAAGGAGGCCACGCAACGCTCAAGCACCGGTACCAGACGCTTCAACAAGGCCTCAATATTCCGGGACTCGTTGAAGACCGGCGTGATGACGGTCAGCTGAGGCTGCCTGCCTTCCCCTGCCCCGGCCTCAAATTTTGTCATGACGGGCTGCCTTCACATTAAAACCTACGGCCACTTCTAGCACCAGAACAATCAGCTTATAGCACGCGCATGGCCGCAGGATGGGGTACAGCTATATTGACTGCGATGGTGGAGACTGACACCTCCGGCGCGCTCAAAATACGATAAAAGAAATGGCCAGTTAATCTTGGGAGGAAAATCCATGTTCACAAGTATCAAAAACTATTTGGTCGAAAACCCCAATGCTTTTCAAATTGCGAGCACATTCGTCATTGGCGTCGTTGCGCTTGCGATCTGGGGTTACACTTCCAAAAAGCCTCCGACGAAGGGCAGTTAAAACGGAATATCATGTCTTTTTGTCGTCTCGCTACTGCCTCCAGTTGGTTTGAATGCTGAGTTCCGAAGCCTCTTTTTCGTTCTGCCTCTGTGCCGATGATTTCGCGCTGTCACCGGGTGTGAGCCGCGGGATTTTGGAGGCTATTGGCGCCGGCCGGTTGAGTGCCGTGAGCGTCATGACGACCCGCCCCGCTTGGCCCGAAGGCGCACGGGCGCTCCGCCCTTTCACGGCAAAGGCCGACATCGGCCTTCACCTCAATCTGACGCTGGGCGAGCCGCTTGGAGAGATGCCAAGCTTCGCCGCGTCCGGACGCTTGCCGGACATCCGTCAAGTCATCAAGGGTGCTCGGCAAAAGTCGCTGCCGGAGGCAGAAATCGAGGCAGAAATTTCGCGTCAGCTTGACCAGTTTTCCAGACACTTCGGCGCGCCTCCCGCCTTCATCGATGGGCACCAGCACGTCCACATGCTGCCGCAGATCCGCTTATCTCTGTTCTTGTGCCTCGAACGGAGGGATCTCGCGGGCAAGGTCTGGCTGCGGACGAGCTCTGATCGTCCCTCGGCAATCCTGCGGCGCGGTGTCGAAGTGGCGAAGGCGCTTGCGGTTGCCTGGCTCGGCCGTGGCTTTGCGAGGGAAGCAGCCGCGCGTGGCTTTCCCACCAATGAAGGGTTCGCGGGGTTTTCGGCGTTCGATCCGGCGCGCGATTACGCCGCCGATTTCGCCCGTTATCTCCGCGTTCCTGGACACCGCCATCTTATTATGTGCCATCCCGGATATTGTGATGAAGAACTCGCCGCCCTGGACCCGGTGACCCTGAGCCGCGAACGCGAACTCAGCTTTCTGCTTTCCCCGGCCTTTCCGGATATGCTAGCGCGGAAGGGAGCGCGGATCGCACCGCTTTCGAGCGCGCCGCCACATTAAGGGAAGAAAGGGTACATTCATGTATCGCGCTCATCCAAAAGACGGCATTGCATGGATCACGGGAGCAAGTTCCGGCATTGGGCGTGCGGTAGCCCTCGAACTGAGCCGGCGCGGCTACACCGTCGCGGCAACCGCCCGCCGGCAAACGGAACTCGACGCCTTGACAGCGGAATCGCCAAATATTTTCCCCTTCCCCGGCGATGTCACCGATCGCCCGGCCATGGCTGGGCTTGCCGACGCGATTGAAGCCGAGCACGGGCCGATCGCCCTGGCATTCTTAAACGCGGGTGTCTATTTCGCCGATGAGGCCAATCAATTTTCGTCTGATATCATTTGGCACACATTCGAGATCAATGTCGGGGGAACGGTCAATTGTCTCGATCCCGTCCTCGCGGCGATGAAGCGGTATGGGAGGGGGCAGATCGCGATCAATGCGTCAATCGCAGGTTTTGGCGGCATCGAAGGGTCGGCGGGCTATGGTTCAACCAAGGCAGCTTTGATCTATATGGCGGAAGCCTTGAAGCTCACTTATGAGCAGGCGGGTATTACCCTGCAAATCGTCAATCCGGGTTTTGTTCATAGCGACATGACCGCGCAAAACAATTTCAAAATGCCGCTCATCATGGATGCTGGCAGGGCGGCCAAGATCATCTGTGACGGTTTTGCAAAAGGTGGTTTCGAAATCACCTTTCCTCGCCGCCTCGCATATTTTTTCAAGGCTGTGTGCCTATTGCCTTATCCGCTCTATTTCCGGCAGATGCGGCGCTTTGCGAAGCGGGAGCCCCTTCCAGACGAATAGGTCCCGCTGCGAGCAGCCTCTTGAGACGCCACCCCCACTTATCTATATCTCTACGGCCATAAAAATAATTCGCTGCGCAACGGCCGCGGCATTGGGAGGAAATGATGGTTTCGCCAAAAAGGTCCGAATCGGGAATCCCGGTCGGCATTTTGATCATTGTCATTGGCGCCGTCGGCCTCATTGGCCTCGTTGGCTTAGGCGCCTGGAGTCTCATGGGCTCGATCAAACTCGAGACCATCCCGCTGACCGGGGAATGGCGGGCCAAGGATAAGCCGTGGCGGCTTGAGTTTCGTGCCGATAAGACTGTCGTCAGCGCCAAGGGTGCCTCGCAACCGGATGCGCCGCAAGCTTGGACTCCGGAGCCCGGCACTTACAGAGTCGATTATTTTGGCACCCTATGGGTCAAGCTGAAAAATGGCAGCATTTACTCGGCGGTATTGGCGCCTCCTCCTGGGACGATGGCGCCCCCCAGTCCCAACCGCTTCGATCTCATCGAGTCCGGGACGGAATCGGTGACCGTCTTCAACAGGACGACTCCGATTAATCCAAAGCCTCAGGATTCCCAAAAGCAGCCCCTGCCTTAATTCCTCTACCCCTCCTCGCGGACGATCCTCGGAGCAAAATGGGTGCGCACAGGGGACGCGAGACTTTGCCGCCGCTCGGCAATGGCGTGGCGGACTTGGTTCAGCGCAAGGGTCAAGGCGCCCATTCGATTGACGCTTAGAGCGTGGACCGCGTCAGGTGTCAGGGCCAGCGCCAGCAGTTCGTCGGCTTCCTCTTCGTAGTCGTCGAGAAGCCCGACGTGCTCGGCGGTTCGGGCTGCCTTGGTGATTTCGATCAGACGGCACAGAATTTTGTCGGTATCCGCCGAATTGTGGCGAGAGAGCCTCGCCGCCGCCGCTGCGAGCCCAGTGCCGAGCACGCTCAAACACATCGCCCCGATGTAAAAGACATCGCTATATTTTTCGAAAAAGCTTTGTTCTTCATCATCGAGAAAAGCCAGGGAACCGGGATGCACCGGGAGGGCGGCGCCCTTGTCCGCCGGCGGCGCCTCGATGCGGTTGGCAATGGGGTTGCGCGCCGCAATCGACGGTCGCGACGCGAGCATGAGCCGCGTCACTTCTCCAGCCGTTTCGTTGCTGAGCGAGTTGCGTGCCACAAGCCGTGTGCTCACCCCCAGCGTGTCGAATTCCACCGAGGGTTTCGGCTGCGCACCGCCAAAAGCGCCGCGCATGACCGCCGCCTCCTCAAAAAGCGGCGAACGTTGCGCGATCGCTTTTGCTTCCGCAATTGGGAGAAAGACTGGCGGCCCATGACCGGCCGCGGCAACAGCGCCAACCGCCTCCGTCAACCCGTCAGAGCCCGGCACGCCGACCGCGAAAACCGCATCGATTTCCTTATGCTCGATCGCCCGCGCGAGTTCGCCAACACTCAGCGAAACACGTTTCACCGAGGCTGGAGGAACGTCATACTGGATAAGCGCCGTATCGAGAAGAAAGTGATTGTCTGCTTTTCCGGCTGCTCCGGATTGCAAAATACCGATCTTGTGCCCGCGCAGATCGTCGATCGCATGCAACCCGCTCTGCGCCGGGGCGAACAACACGGCAACATTCCGGCGCATGATCAAAACGGTCTGGCTACTCGGCGGCATCGCGATATCACTGCGCACAATTGCCAGATCGGCGCGGCCTTCCTCGAGCACGCGGGAGGACTCGGCCAAGCCGTCGACCGCGATCAATTTGAAGCGGATGCCTTCGCGATCTGCCGCAAAGCCGAGCGCAGCCGCCGTCATGATCGCCTGGTCGTCGCTGTCATGCGGAACCGCAACCCGCAAAACATTCGGGCGCTGGATGTAATAAATTGCCGTGGCGGCCGCCGCCGCCACTGTTAGGCTTCCGATGATCGTTCCAAGTATGAGTCGACGCATCCAATTCTCTCCGGCTTACCCAAAGGCACGGCGATTCTAGGTGGGACTGCTTGCGGGCATCTTAAGCCCTGGAAGACATCTCGCGAACCACTCCGCGCGGTTCGTCCTCAAATGTGGCTTGCGTTCGCGGCAAAGACAAGGCGCTCGCGAAAGCCTCGCCAAGGAGGATAATGCAGGGTCCCGAGGGCCCCGCCGCTGCGACTTTGGCGGCAAGGGTACCGATTGTGCCGGAAATGCGGCGTTCATCGGGGCAGGTCGCGCGCTCCACCAAAAGTGCCGGCGTCGCCGGATTCACTCCATTGGCAAGCAAACGTTGCACCAAGGGCTCAAGGGTTTTGACCCCCATATAGACGGCGGTCGAGGCGTGAGGGTCACAAAGCGCCCTCCAGTCGAAGTCTTCGGGAAGCTGGCCATTGTGGGCGTGCGCGGTAATGAATTGCAGCCGTCGCGCCGTTTCGCGCTCGGTCAGGGACATCTGCAACGTAGCGGCGGCGCCAAGCGCGGCAGTGACGCCGGGAACGACTTCGACCGGAATACCCGCCGCGCGCACGGCAGCGATTTCCTCGCTGGCGCGCCCGAAAATCATTGGGTCACCCCCCTTCAGGCGAACCACCCGTTTGCCTTGCGAGGCAAGCGACACCAGTTGGGCCACGATATGGTCCTGCCGGCAAGAGGGCCTGTAGCCGCGCTTGCCAACCGGGATTTTCTGAGCCTCACGCCGCGCCATTTCGACAATGGCTGGCGCGACAAGATCATCATACAAGATTACGTCGGCGGACTGCAGCGCGCGCAGCGCCTTGAGCGTCAACAGTTCAGGATCACCGGGACCAGCGCCGACAAGCGCGACGGACCCATGCGGAACGGCGGCCGAACCTGCTCTCGCCTCGTCGAGCAACTTCGCGAGGTCCCTGTCTTGCGGTGCGCGCCGGGCGGCCAGGGCCTTATTGCTGAAGAGCTCCCAAAACCGCAGGCGAGTTTTTAGGGGCGTACCATGGGCTTGCAGATGTTCCCGCCATGTCTTGGCTTCCGCAACCCAATGCTGGATCTCGCGCGGGAGCAAAGCTTCGATCCGCCCGCGCAACGCTTGCGCCAGTTTGGGCGCGCCGCCGCCGGTCGAGATACCAATAACAAGGGGTGATCGATCGACGATCGCGCCAAATTGAAAATCCGAAAATTCAGGCTTGTCGATAATATTGATCGCGACGCTGGCGGCGCGGGCCGTAGCCTGAAGCCTGGCAGCTTCGGCGGCCGTCTCCGCCTCGGCGATCGCCAGCGCGGCTCCGCGAAAATCCTCAGGCTCGACGCCGCGTGCAACGAGGACGACATTGGAGCAGCGGCTGGCGAGCGTCACAAGACCTGGATAGAAGGTTTGGCCGAAGATTTCGACGCGTGCCCCCGCTGCCTGACAGAGCTCGGCCTTCCAGAGAATCGCGTTGGAGCCGCCTGCGAGAACCACTTTTTTGCCATTTAGCGAAAAAAAGATCGGAAGGCAGGCAAGCTCACGCATCAGCGGACCAGATTCCCCTTTTACCTCTTGGGTCGAAAAAAGCTCGTTCATTCGCGCGTTTTGTCCTATGCGGTGCGTCTGTTGTTCATGGTCAGTGAGAGTTTGCGGGGCCAGCACGCCGAGTCATGAGCCAAGCCGAGGCACCGCACAAAGGATAACATATGGTTTGCGCGCCAGCTAATTCGAACCGCGGCAACGTGGAACATCACCGCATTGCGGCCCGGCTGAAGGAATGTTTTCGCCGGAAGTTCCGGGACGCAAGAGCCAAGTGTAAGCTTGGTCTCACTCTGTTTGTTTTGCTTCTTTTGGTTCAGCAGCCTCTCCATGCCGCAGACGGCGTCTTCGTCCCAAGTTTTTGGGACCCGCACAATCACATTGCCAAGCCCGACATTAGCGGCCTGCACAGTCTGCGCTTCCTAACCGGCGACGATTATCCGCCATTCCATTTCGCGCTGCCGGACGGAAGCCTCTCGGGATTCGATGTCGATCTGGCTCGCGCCATCTGCGAGGAATTGAAGATCACCTGCACGATCCAGGCCCGCCGCTTCGACACCTTGATCGACGCGCTGAACGGTGATCAGGGCGACGCCTTGATGGCGGGACTGCGGATCGACGGGCAGACCCGCGCCGCGCTTGATTTTTCCGGGCCATACTACATTACGCCGGCCCGTTTCGCAGCCTTGACCGGCGTCTCCTCCTTGCCCGCGACGCCGGAAACCCTGCGGGGAAAAACCGTCGGTGTCGAAGCGAAAAGCGCGCATGAAGCCTATCTCGAGACGTATTTTACAGACACGGTCCGCAAGCCATATGACTCCCAAAAACTCCTTCGCGAAGCGCTTGTGAAAGGCGAGATCGACACGATTTTCGGCGACGGGATATCGCTCAGCATGTGGCTCGGAGGGCCTGAGGGGCGGAATTGTTGCAGCTTCCGGGGCGGCCCGTTCATCGACACAAAGTTTTTTGGCGAAGGCGTCGGGATCGCCGTCAAGAAAGGCGATGGACAATTACGGCAAACACTCGACTACGCCCTTGCAACGCTCGCGGCGAAGGGAACCTATGCCAATCTTTATCTCAAATATTTTCCACTCGGCTTTTTTTAAGCCGGGCAAGCCCGCTTGAGATTTTAGAGAAATGCCTCAAGTTCGCGCGCGGATTGTTGCGGCGGCCTTTGCAAATTGAAGGCGCTGACGAATTTTCCGCGCTTGTCCATCAGATAGACGATCCCGGTGTGGTCCACTGTATAGTCTCCGGGTTTTTCCCCCGGAATTTTCTTCGCGTAGACGCGAAACGTCTTGGCGATCGCCTCGATTTTATTGCCATCGCCGGTCAGCCCAATAATACGGGGATCGAAGTTTTCCAGATAGTTCTTCAAAACATCCGGCGTGTCGCGCTCGGGATCGACAGTGACGAAAAGCGCCGAGACTTTTTTATCAGGTCCCAACTCCTTAAACACGGCGGAAATGTCAAAGAGTGCCGTCGGACAAAAGTCCGGGCAGTGGGTATAGCCGAAAAACACAAGATAGGGCCGCCCAGCAAGATCCGCGTTGGTCACCGTGCGGCCATCCTGCCCGATCCCGGTGAAGGAGCCGCCGACTTCCGGGGAACCGAGATTTATGTTGCCCGGCAGGACTGCATAAACGAGCCCGCCAAGCGCTGCGAGGCCAAGTGCGAAGCCAATGACAATCACACGAAGCTGGCGCGCAGCCTTCTCCTGGGGTGACTTCTTTGATCCTTGCTTCATGCCGGGAAATTAATCGCAACGTGCCGCCGACGCCAGTCCCCGGACATTAAAAATAACAAGCTGCTTGATGCGTCTCTTAAGGTTTAGGTTGGACAAGGCGCCCTTGCTTGGGGCGGGGCTTCCAGGCCGGTCGTCTTGCGAGCCGCAGAGGTTAACGTTATAACCTACAAAATCTCTCTGGTGCGCTAGGAACAGCCATGAGCATTGCCCGCGAAAGGCAAAAAGCGGAACCTATGCCTGCTTTCTCTCTGCTCCGCTTGTCAGCTCTGGCGCGGCTCAGCTATGCCCTGATTGTCATCGCAAGCCTATGGGCCGCCGTCCTTTGGGCACTGGCATGACAAGGGATGCGGCTCCTCCCATGGACATCGCCATCCGCTTCCGTGATCTCACGCTTGGCTATGACCGGCATCCGGCCGTGCATCATCTCGACGGCGAGGTCGAGCGCGGCGCGCTGCTGGCCATTTGCGGCCCGAACGGCGCCGGCAAATCAACCTTGCTCAAAGGTATCGCCGGAACCCTTGCGCCGCTCACTGGCGCGATCTCCCTGCCCCGCCTCACCCGCCGCGATATTGCCTATCTGCCGCAAGCGGCCGACATCGACAGAAGCTTTCCAATCCATGTGTTCGATGCCGTGGCCATGGGGCTATGGAAGCGTTGCGGCATGTTCGGCGGGATTGCCCGCGGCGAAAACGCGAAAATTCGCGAAGCGATCGCAGCGGTTGGCCTCGCCGGTTTCGAGACCCGCGCGATTGGTACCCTATCCGGCGGCCAATTGCAGCGGATGCTCTTCGCCCGGCTTCTTTTGCAAGACGCGGCGCTCATTCTGCTGGACGAACCCTTTACCGCGATCGATTCCAAAACCGTTGCCGATCTGCTTGGCCTCGTTGCCCGCTGGCATGCCGAAAAGCGCACCGTGCTCGTTGTGTCGCATGACCTCGATCTCGTGCGGGGCTATTTTCCACAAACGCTTCTGCTCGCGCGCGAGGCGGTCGCCGAGGGAAAAACCAATGCCGTCCTCACACCGGAAAATCTTTTGAAAGCCCGCTCGATGATCGAGGCGTTCGACCGGGATGCACATTCTTGCGCGCGGGCCGCATGAAATGGGGCGAATATTTCTTTATTTCCCAGCCTTGGAGCGCGCACGTGCTGTTGCATGACGTCTTCGTTGCGCCATTTGTTGAATTCGCCTTCATGCGCCGCGCTCTTGCCGGGGCGCTCGCTCTTGCTGTCGCGGGGCCGCCCCTTGGCGTATTTCTGATTTTGCGCCGCATGGCTCTGACCGGCGACGCGGTGGGGCATGCGATTTTGCCTGGCGCCGCGCTCGGCTATCTGGTGTCCGGCCTGTCGCTCGGGCCGATGACGATCGGCGGTCTGATCGCCGGGCTCACCGTCGCGGTCGGCTCAGGCATTGTCGCCCGCACCACGATTTTGCGCGAGGATACCTCGCTTGCCGCCTTCTATCTCATCTCGCTCGCGCTGGGTGTCACCATCGTGTCCGTGCGCGGCTCGAATATCGATCTTTTGCATGTGCTTTTTGGCAGTGTGCTGGCGCTGGACGACGCAACCTTGATTCTGCTTGCGGTGATCGCGAGCGTGACAATAGCCGCGCTCGCCGTGATTTACCGGCCGCTTGTGCTGGAGACGGTCGATGCGGAGTTTCTCGCTTCGGTCAGCCGCAGCGGCGGCATTGTGCAAGTCGCGTTTTTGGCGCTGGTTGTCTTGAATCTCGTCGGCGGATTTCATGCGCTCGGCACACTTCTCGCGGTTGGAATCATGATGCTGCCGGCTGCCTCGGCCCGGCTGATCACCGGCGACATGACGGCGATGACCGGCATCGCCGTGGCGCAGGGCATGCTCTCCGGCTATGCCGGCCTCGTCATTTCCTTCCATGCTGGATTGCCGTCGGGACCTGTCATTATCTTGATTTCTGGCATCCTGTATTTGCTGGCGCTTGTGTTCGGGCCGGCGGGCGGTCTGTTGCGCCGCATGAAGCCAGGGCGGCATTTGGAGGCGTGATTTTTTCGAAATTCGGAGACAGAGCGTGGCAAAATTGCGTTATGTTATAACCTTAGTTCTGGTGTCTCTGGGCATCGTGAGCGCCTGGCAGACAAAGGTGCAAGCCGAGGATAAGTTGCCGGTCGTCGCAACATTTTCGATCCTCGCCGATTTTGCCCGCAATGTCGGTGGCGGGCGAATTGTAGTCACCGAACTTGTCGGCCCGAATGGCGATACGCATGTCTATCAGCCAAGACCCGCCGACGCGCAGGAGCTTGCCGGGGCGAGGCTTATTTTGGTGAATGGTCTCGGCTTGGAAGGCTGGATCGACCGGCTCATAAGGGCCTCGGGCACGAAGGCACCGGTTGCCGTCGCAACGAAAGGAATTAAGCCGCAGCAAATGAACGAAGAAGGACGCATCGGAACAGACCCGCATGCCTGGCAATCCATCGCCAATGCCAAAATCTATGTCGCAAACATTCG
Source organism: Methylocapsa sp. D3K7 (assembly GCF_029855125.1). Taxonomy (GTDB): domain Bacteria; phylum Pseudomonadota; class Alphaproteobacteria; order Rhizobiales; family Beijerinckiaceae; genus Methylocapsa. The sequence continues at coordinate 3,787,117 of NZ_CP123229.1, read as the reverse complement.
CGACGCTCTTATAGCTGCCGACCCCGAGGGCGCGTCGGCCTATCGCGCCAATGCGGATGATTATCTTGGCACGCTCGACGCTCTCGACAAGGAAGTCTCTGAGGCAATTGCGGCTATTCCGCCAGAGCGGCGGCAAATCATCACAACCCACGACGCCTTTGGCTATTTCGGGACAGCCTATGGATTTCGCTTTGTCGCTCCCATGGGCATCTCGACAGAAACGGAGGCATGCGCCCGCGACGTTGCCAAAATCATCCGCCAGATCAAGGCGCAAAAGATCCCAGCGGTTTTTCTTGAGAATGTGACCGACACGAGACTCTTGCAAACCATCGCCGCCGAATCCGGCGCGAAAAATGGCGGCACGCTTTATTCGGACGCGCTATCCGTTCCGGACGGCCCAGCTGGAACCTACATCGAGATGATGCACAACAATGTCAGGGAGCTTTCCGCCGCGCTGAAGGACTAACGGAATCGTCCATAAGTCGCGAGAAGCAGCACAGGTCTGTGCGTTACGCATCAGACGCGCCGCAGCAGGACCAGTTGGCCGTCCACAGGACGATTGGTTTCAAGCCGCAACATCGTGGCTTTGGACGTGACGGAAACAAAGTTCTTGCCGTAAAGCGACTCGACGTAGTGCGCCGCATGGGCAAAGCGGCCAGACGGCTGAAGCGTGTAGTCCTCGCAATCGCTTGTCTCGTAACTGAATGCGAAAATCCCGCCTGGCTCAAGGCGGCTTGCCACCGCCGCGAACAGCGGCGCCAGATCCCCGAAATAGACGAGCACGTCCAAGGCCGCGATCAGGTCATAGGTCGCTTCGCATCCGGAAAGAAAAGCAACAACCTCTTCCTCGATCAGATAGTCGTAGAGTCCACGTTCCCGCGCCTTGTCCAACATCCCGGGCGAAATATCGACACCTGTCAATGTCCCGCCAAAGGACGTGAAATAAGGCGCCGCGAGACCCGTTCCGCATCCAAGATCCAGCAGATGTTTGAAGGTCCCAGCCGTCTCGGCAAGCAACAAATGAATTTTCTCGGGAACCTGATAGTCGAGCACTTCGACGAGATGCCTATCAAAATGCTGTGCATATTTGTTAAAACTTGCGATGAGATAAGGGGCTGGTGCGCGGTCGAAAGCACATCCCGTCAGGGTCGCAAGATGAAAACCAATGACGGGATCGTCCGGCATACGCTCTAGCAGGGCGCGACCGAGACGTATTGCAGCTTCACACGGGCCATACCCGCCAAGCGCTTGGAATGCTGCACGACAGACGTCGAGCACATCCTCCGCATGCTCACCGGTGGTCTTGAGATAGACCGCAATCGCTTCTTCGACCGGGCGTTCAATCACCGTCTCGATCAAACGAACGCGGCCATAGCGCTGGACGAGCGCGCAGTCCCCTGGACCAAGACGTAACGCCTGCGCAAAGGCGGCACTTGCCCCGGAAAAATCTCCCAGCAAATAGCGTGTCTGCGCGAGACAGGCCCAGATTGGCGCCGATGCCGAACCAAGATCCACGGCCAACCCGAGAAGACGCGCTCCCTTTTTATATTGGCGAGCCTCGACGTAAAGAAGGCCCAGTCCTACAGCAGCTTCCGCGCATCTTCCATCGAGCGCAAGCGCCTGCAAATAGGCGTCTTCTGCCGCACTCTTGTCGCCAGCCTCATTGCTGAGGCCCGCCGCGCTCAGCCAAACCTGAAGTTGACAGGAATCAAGCGCGAGCGACCGCAGCATGCATTGCATCGCCTCGGCCTTTTTGCCTTGCGCGCGCAGGATGTATCCTAGTTCCGCTACGATCGTCGGATCGTCTGGCACCGCTTCCGCAGCGGCGGTCAACATCTGCGCCGCATCATCCAGCCGCCCATCCCGCCAAAACATAATCCCGCAATGACGGAGCGCCGTAACCAACGACGCGCCTTGATCGAGCGCGCACGCGAACTGCGCATGTTGCCCCCGCAAGAGCGCCAACGAACTCGCATGGGCGTCCAGCAACAACGTGGAAACTTGGCTATGCATTGAAAACTCTTCCCGACCGGCATCCGATGCGGGCAAGCTACTTCATCAGTCTGATGCGTGCCTTACTCGATCATGTGCATCACTCGATCGCAACGGTGCGCAGCCGTAAGGCGTTGCCGATCACGCTCACCGACGAGAGGGACATCGCCGCGGCGGCGATAACCGGTGACAAAAGAATGCCAAACGACGGATAGAGAACGCCGGCGGCGATCGGCACACCCGCCGCGTTATAAATGAAGGCGAAGAACAGATTTTGCCTGATGTTGCGCATCGTCGCCTCTGACAGGCGGCGCGCCCGCAAAATTCCGCGCAAATCACCCTTCAACAGTGTCACTCCTGCGCTTTCGATGGCGACATCGGTGCCGGTGCCCATCGCGATGCCGACATCCGCAGCGGCAAGCGCGGGAGCGTCGTTGACGCCATCGCCCGCCATCGCCACGATCCGGCCCTGCTTGCGCAACTCCTCGACGGCTTCGCTCTTGTTGACGGGCAAAACGCCTGCTTTCACGTCGTCGATGCCGAGCTTGCGCGCGACCGCCTCGGCGGTGGTTTGATTGTCGCCGGTGAGCATCACCACGCGAATACCTTCGCCGCGCAGGGCTTTAACCGCGTCCAGCGCCGCCTCCTTCACCGGATCGGCAATCGCGATGAGACCGGCAGCGGCCCCATCGATGGCGCCAAATATAACGGTCGCGCCATCCTTGCGCAATTCGTTCGCCTCTCTCAGCAGCTCCGCTGTTGAAATGCCGTTCGCTTTTAAAAAGCCCGCATTGCCGATCATGAGCTTGCGGCCCTCGACTTCGCCAACTACGCCTTTCCCGGCGGGCGCATCGAATTCCTTGGGTTCCCACAATTCAAGACCGCGCTCCTTCGCTTCATTCACGATTGCATCGGCGAGCGGATGTTCGCTGGACCGCTCCAAGCTCGCCGCAAGCCGCAAGAACTCATCTTCGGCAAAGCCGCCCGCGGCTCGCACCGCAGTGACCTTGGGCTTGCCTTCGGTCAGCGTTCCAGTCTTATCGACCACAAGCGTATCGACCTTTTCCATCCGCTCCAGGGCCTCCGCGTTCTTGATCAACACACCGGATTGGGCACCGCGCCCGACACCGACCATGATCGACATCGGCGTCGCAAGTCCGAGCGCGCAAGGACAGGCAATGATCAACACCGAGACGGCGGCGACGATCGCATAAGCGAAACGCGGCTCCGGACCAAAGATCGCCCAGGCGGCGAAAGCGGCAAGCGCGGCAGCGATGACCAAAGGCACAAACCAGGAAGCGACCTGATCGGCGAGGCGCTGGATCGGCGCCCGGCTCCTTTGCGCCGTTGCCACCAATTGCACGATCTGGGAGAGCAGCGTATCGCCGCCAACCTTATCCGCCCGCATGATGAATGAACCGCTCTGATTGAGCGTGCCCGCAATCACTTTTCCACCCGCATCCTTACCCACAGGAAGCGACTCGCCGGTGACGAGCGATTCGTCGATCGTTGCATGTCCTTCGAGCATCTCTCCATCGACCGGGACTTTTTCGCCAGGGCGCACACGCAAGCGGTCGCCGACGACAATCGCATCGAGAGGAACCTCCTCGTCGTTGCCATCGTCGCGGACACGCCGTGCGGTCTTCGGCGCCAGACCCAGAAGCGCCTTGATCGCGTTGGACGTCTTCTCGCGCGCCCTTAGTTCCAGCACTTGTCCAAGCAACACCAGAACCGTAATGACCGCTGCCGCCTCGAAATAAATCGCAACGGACCCGTCGGCGCTCCGGAAGGTCGGCGGGAACAACCCTGGTGCCAATGTCGCGACCAAACTGTAGAGCCACGCGACGCCCGTTCCGAGCGCAATCAGCGTGAACATATTGAGATTGCGAGTGACGAGCGATTTCGTACCGCGTTCGAAAAACGGATAGCCGGCCCAAAGCACGACCGGCGTCGCGAAAACCAGCTGAACATAATTCGAAATTTGCTGGCCAAGCAGCATGTGAAGATGAAAAAGATGGCCCCCCATTTCCAAAACCACCACCGGCAGGCTGAGCGCCAAGGCGATCCAGAAACGCCGGGCCATGTCGGTAAGCTCGGGATTTGGCCCGCTGTCCGCCTTCGCCGTCTCCGGTTCGAGCGCCATGCCGCAGATCGGACAAGAGCCCGGACCGGGCTGGCGGATTTGCGGATGCATCGGGCACGTATAGATCGTGGCGTCGCCATCCCGCACCAGCGGTTTGGGCTGCTTGTTCACGTAGGAGTCGGGATTGGCGATGAACTTTGTTTTGCAGCCCTGACTGCAGAAATAATAAGTCGCGCCGCCCATCTCGGCGCTGTGTCCGGCGGTACGCGGATCGACATCCATCCCGCAGACCGGGTCCTTCACAAGAGCGCCCGCCTCGCCAGCGGCACCTGGATGCGGCTGCGGGTGTCGATGATGGTCATGCATGGACATCAGGTTGCTCCCGGAGATACTTGGCGTTGAGACATAGTCGCCGCGGGCGCTTATTCCAAGGGCATCACCTTGTGCTACTTGGCAAGGCGGCGAGCGCTTCCCTCCCGGAAACCCGCGTCTGCCTCGGCCAGCTCCAGAAATCGGCCTGGTGGCTCATCGCGTCCGCGAGGCGGCGCCGGTAGGCCTTCTTAGGCACTTCGACGGCGCCAAGCGACGCCAGATGCGGCGTCACGAATTGTGTATCGAGCAGACGAAAACCACCCTTCGCCAAACGCGCGACGAGATGCACCAGCGCGACCTTCGAGGCGTCGGTCTTGCGATGAAACATGCTTTCGCCGAAAAATGCCGCGCCAAGATGGACGCCGTAGAGTCCCCCCACAAGCGCACCGCCGGCCCAGCTTTCCACCGTGTGAACATGGCCAAGGTCGAAGAGCTGGCGGTAGAGCCTTCTGATCCGCATGTTGATCCAGGTTTTGTCGCGGCCTTCGTAGGAGGCGGCGCAGGCATCGATCACGGCATCGAAATCGCTATCGACCCTGATCTCGAAACAATCGGAGCGAACCGTTTTGATGAGGCTTTTCGATATGATGAGCCCATCGAGCGGGAATATACCCCGGGCCTCCGGATCGACCCAGAAAAGATTGTCATCCGTGGCGCTCTCCGCCATCGGGAAGAGGCCGATGGAATAGGCGCGCAGCAAGATATCGGCAGTAATCTCGAATTGGTCGTGGGGACGGCTCATTATGCAAGACTGAGCGCCACGCCCGCCGCCGTCAAGATCCGGCGGGAGATCGCCCCAGTGCCGCTTGACAAAAGCTTGATCCGTGCGCTTTCTCAACCGTCACGCAATGCCCGAACCCGAGCTGTTCCATGATGGTTTCGACGACGAATGACATCACCGGCTTCAAGATCGTCCGCCATCTCGGCATCGTGCGCGGCATCACCGTTCGTTCCCGCAGCGTCGTCGGCAATTTTGTTGGCGGCATTCAATCCATGTTCGGCGGCCAGATCGGTGCTTATGTCGAGCTTGCGGAAACCGCCCGGCAGGAAGCGTTTGATCATATGTGCGCGCATGCCACCCAAGGAGGCGCCAACGCGGTGGTGGGGATGCGGTATGACGCAAATGATATCATGGATGGAATCACCGAAGTCTTGGCGTATGGCACGGCGGTTTGGGTCGAGCCGCTCTCCGCGTAACCGGCAGCAACTGAAAATTGTTGGCGGATTTTAAGAAACGCCATGCTATCCACCATTGTCGTATGCGACGATAGACGCGCGATCCCGCCGGGCCGCGAATCAGCCCGGGTTTTGTCGCGCACGCTGGCATCCTTGGTCACGGCCAAAGTCGAAGGCCTGCTTGGCGATGTCCAGATCGCGGGACCGTCGGGAGAGGGCTTGAGGGCACTCGCCAATCATGCCGGCTGCGATTTGATCGAGGCGGACAATGAGGCGGACTGGCTCGCCGCGACCTTGCAAGCCGCGCGCGGCCCCGAAGTCTTTCTGCTCCGCTGCGGGCTGGCTCCAGAAGCGGGCTTTATCGAGGAAACACGGGATTTTTTGGCGAGCGGCAACAACAAGGACCGGCCGCTTGCGGCGTGTCTGCGCTGCGTGCCCGAAACATTTTTCGAGCGGCTTTTTCCAGGTCTCGCGCCTGTCGCCGGGATTGTCGCAACCCGCGAACTTATGCTCCGCGCGCCGCGCGGCGGCTTTGCATCGCTCACAAGCTTCATTGCTCCAGCAACAACGTTCCACGCGCGTGCGCGCCGCATCCGTTAACCGGTTCAAACCGGCTCGGGACTCCGAGCCAAAACCAAGGTGGGCCGTTAGGAGGTTGAAATGTCAGAGTTCCCAGTAAACCCGACGCGCTTCGATCCTTACAAGGATTTCAAGTTTCGCGTGAAATGGGATGGGCGGTATGTCGCTGGCATTAGCCGGCTCAGCGCTTTGCGGCGGACGACGGAGGTCATTGAACATCGCGAGGGCGGCGATCCGTCGACTTCGCGCAAATCACCTGGCCGAACCCAGTTTGATGCGATCACTCTCGAACGCGGCGTCACTCAAGATACCGCTTTCGAGGCATGGGCAAACATGGTTTGGAAACTTGGAGCGTCGCTTGGATCAGAATCCGCGCTCGCCGATTTCCGCAAAGACCTCATCATCGAATTGTATAATGAAGCTGGCCAATTGGTGCTTGGTTACAAAGTTTTTCGTGCTTGGGTGAGCGAATATATCGCGCTGCCCGATCTGGATGCGCAAGCCATCGGGGTTGCGATTCAGTCGCTTACCTTGGTGCATGAGGGCTGGGAGCGGGACACCTCGATCGTTGAACCGAAAGAACCGGTGACGGATTAGCCTTGTCCAGTTTCGCCCCCCGCCCTACCGTGCGAAGGTATTGCAGCTATCGATTTCGCCGGATTTGAAGCCCGTGCTCAACCACTGAACGCGCTGCGCCGACGAACCGTGGGTAAAGGAATCAGGCACGGCCATGCCGCGCGAGGCTTTCTGCAAGCGATCATCACCGATCGCCTGAGCGGTCGCGACTGCCGACTCGACATCGCCGGGCTCAATAAAATGCTGCTTTTGTTCTTGATTGGCGGCCCAGACGCCGGCGAGGCAATCGGCCATGAGTTCGACCCGCACCGAGAGATTGTTGGCGGTGCTTTGCTCGCCTTGGCGTGCCGCGCGCTGTTGTGCGGCCTGAACCTTTGGCAAAATGCCCAGAAGATTTTGAACGTGATGGCCAATCTCATGCGAGATGACATAGGCGTAAGCGAAATCGCCACCCCCGCCAAGCCGCCGTTTCATGTCCTGAAAAAACGCCGTGTCGAGATAGACTTTTTGATCGAGGGGACAATAAAACGGCCCCATCGCGGATTGGGCTCCCCCGCAGGCAGAGGCGGTGCTGCCGCTATAGAGAACGAGTTTCGGCTTGACATAGGGAATGCCTTTTTGGGCAGGAAGCACCTCCGCCCACACCGTCTCATTCGCGGCGAGAACAGCGGCGACGAATTGGCCCATGTCGTCGGACGGCGTGCCGGTCCGCCCCGGCTGCGTCGCCGTGGTTTGCGAGCCCGGACGCATCTTGTTGACCATTTCAGCGCCGCCGATCAGCAGCCGCGGATCGATGCCCAGCGCCCAGCCGAGGAGGCCAAGAACAATCACCGTTCCAATGCCGAGACCGCCCTTCCCGGCAAGCGGGCCTTGGCCGCGCCGGTCCTCGACATTGGCCGAGCGGCCAAAATCCTGCCATTTCATGAACGACTTCCTCCCGCCTCGCTTTAACGCACCGCTTGTCCAAAACCGCAAATTACCCCGGACGGCTTGGCCATTCTAGCGCACCGGCGTTTCCTTGCCAGAGTTTGTTGCAATCCGCTTTTTGATGCTTTTGCCGCTCAACCGCCGGTGACACTCATGTGCCGTGCAACCGCTGGCGTGGCGTGATCGCGGCCGATGATGAAATCATGGCCCTTCGGCTTGCGGGCGATGGCGGCATCGAGCGCATCATGCAAGAGTTCGTTGTCCGGCGAAGCGCGAAGCGGCGCCCGTAGATCAGCCGCGTCATCCTGGCCAAGACACATATAGAGGGTGCCGGTGCAGGTCACCCGCACGCGATTGCAGCTTTCGCAGAAATTATGAGTGAGCGGCGTGATAAATCCCAAACGGCCGCCAGTTTCTGCCACTTGCATGTAGCGGGCGGGTCCACCGGTACGATAGCCGTTCTCGCGCAAGGTGAACTGCTCCCTCAGCCGCGCTTCGACGAGGTTTAGAGGCAAAAACTGATCGGCCCGTTCGCTCTCGATTGCTCCAAGCGGCATGACTTCGATGAAGGTGAGATCGAGCCCTCGCCCATGCGCCCATTGCAGCATGGAAACAATCTCGTCCTCATTCGTTCCCTTAAGCGCGACCATATTGATCTTGACTGACAAACCCGCGGCCTGCGCGGCATCGATCCCGGCGAGTGTCTGGGCATAATCGCCCCAGCGGGTGATCTCCTTATATTTGACCGGATCGAGCGTATCGAGCGACACATTGATGCGACGCACACCGGCATCCGCCAGTTCCGTCGCATAGCGGGCAAGCTGAGAGCCATTTGTCGTCAGCGTCAATTCGGAAAGAGCTCCTGACCTAAGATGGCGGCCGAGCGCATGGAACAACCACATGATATCGCGGCGCACCAGCGGTTCGCCACCGGTAATCCGAAGCTTACGGACACCCCTGCTCACAAAGGCCGCACACAGACGGTCGAGTTCTTCCAAGCTGAGCAAATCCCGCTTAGGCAAGAAATTCATGTCTTCCGACATGCAATAGACGCAGCGCATATCGCAGCGATCCGTCACCGAGACGCGCACATAGGTGATGGCGCGCCGAAAAGGATCAACGAGCGGCGCTGAAACAATCGGAGCGTCAACGGCTTCAGATGTCGCGGGCAAGAATTTGGTGACAACACTCATGAATTTATATGTACCTTGTCGCTCACGGGAATTCCAAGGCAAAATGATACATAATGCCGCGCGATCAAAATGCGATTCCTTCACGCTCTTTCAATGGATGGATTTCGTCAGCGGAGGCGGAACGCCGGGAAGCATGAATTCATAAGGTGAAGTAAGGGTCAAGGCAAGGCGATGCTCGAAAATCCAAACGACCGGTGGCCGAACGAGATTCGGCTGACGGATAACGGCCATGTCCTGAAGATCAGATTCGGGGACGGCGCAAGCTATAATCTCTCCGCTGAATATTTGCGTGTGATGAGCCCGAGCGCCGAAGTTCAGGGGCACAGGCGGGAAGACCGGATCACCATTGGCGGCAAACGGCAGTGCGCCATCATCGGAATCGACCCTGTCGGCACCTATGCGGTGCGGCTCACCTTCGACGATATGCACGCGACCGGAATCTTCACCTGGGACTATCTTTACGAACTCGGCTCGCACTTCCCTGGCAAATGGGCGGCTTACGAGGCGGAGCTGAAGGCCAAGGGGCTCAGCCGCGATCGCCCCGGCCAAGCCTGAAAATTTCAGCGCGACACGATCACCCGGGCTCCGACGCTGACCCTTTCGTAGAGGTCGATGACATCCTCATTGGTCATGCGGATGCACCCCGACGATACTGCGCGGCCAATCGTCTGCGGTTCGTTGGATCCGTGGATACGATACAGCGTGCGGCTCAGATACATGGCGCGGGCACCCAGCGGATTGTCTGGTCCCCCCCGCATAAAGCGGGGCAGATCGGGACGCCTGCGGCGCATTTGGGCGGACGGGGCCCAGGATGGCCATTCCCGCTTCATTGAAACCTTGGAGGTGCCGGCCCATTCAAAACCTGGACGTCCCACGCCGATGCCATATTTCATGGCTTGGTTGCCCGGCAAAATAAAGTAAAGACGGCGTTCCCCCGTCGAGACGACAATCGTTCCCGCCGCGTATGGCCCTTCGTAGGTGACGATCTCGCGGGGGGGAGCTGTGGCGCGCGGGCGGACTTCCAGGTCCGACAAAGGCTGCCCTGGCATTTGCGGAAAGCGATAGGCTTGAAGATTGGTGGCGCTTACGGCACTCGGCGCAAGCAAAAGCAAAGCCGCGCCGGTTGCCGCGGCGAGGAACTGACGGCGCATAATTGTTTCCCGGGCGTCGAAAAAACTTGCATTAAGCGAATCAGAGGAGCGATGTGGCCATTTCCAATATTCAGGCCGCCGCCTCATTCTGGCAAGAGGCTAGAGCCAGGCACCACCACGCCAAAAAAGCTCCATTTGGGGGGCACCGGCCGGTGGAAAATCCTGCGCTCCGCGCTTGATGTCTCATCAATTCGCCAGCCGGAGTTTGGAAACTGAGGTCCAGCATGCCTTTCTCGCTCCCCCTTGCGGCGGCTATTTTTTTGACGGTCTGGTTCACCATTCTGTTCGCCGTACTTCCCTTCGGCATCCGGTCGCAGCAAGAATCCGGCGATTTCCCAGCGGGAACCGACCCCGGAGCACCGGTTGCACCCCGAATTCTCGCCAAGGTGATTTGGACGACGCTGATCTCGGCCGTTGTTTTCGCAGGGATCGCGGCGTTTGCCGCCTATATGCGCTAATTTCCTCTCTATTGACCCCCCGAGGCGATGAGGCTACTCAAACCTCGCCCCTTTTGCCTCGCCCTTTTGCCCGCTCGGGGCAACGGTCTTCTGGGAGCGCGTAGCTCAGTTGGTAGAGCATCTGACTTTTAATCAGAGGGTCATGGGTTCGAATCCCATCGCGCTCACCATTAAAATTTAAACGCTCGGTTTCCCGGCGAGACCGATAACTCTGGCCTAGGTGGTTTCTATGGATCTTCGGATTGGCGGTCGTGTAAAATGGGCCTTGGCGGGCCGGTCTCTGGCGGCGTTGCTAGCCTATGACGTCCTGAACCCCTCGGCCTATGCCGCCGCCCAAGACACCAATCTCAACTTGGTCTGCAGTGGGAACAGCTATAAAAAAGACGGCCCGTTTCCGACGCCAGAAACATTCACTCTAAAGATCGATGGGAAGAAGCCGGTTTTCATCGGGGGACCCGGCTCGGAAAAGCCTGTGAAAGCACGCACCATCGCGAGCAACGAGATCCAACTGAAATTCGCGACCGGAAAATTTACAGGCGAATATTTTAATTTCACTGGCGATCTATTCTTGATCCATAACGACGGACGCCTGACCCGGTTGATGTGCAAGCCATCCTAATGGCGCCCTCCGGTTCCGCGACACTCGGAAGCCAGTAAACCAGCAAGCGCTGCCACCGATCGTCAATGCGATGTGGCGCTCGTCCGGCTTGGCATTATTTGATCAATCTTATCTAGCAATTCTTGGAGATCGACCAGCATTTCACATGTGTCGGGAGTCGCCGCCCCCTTTGCTTCCTGATCCTCGAGTTCGGCGATCCGCTGGCGCAGGGTTTCGATCAGAGTGGCGGGGGGCCTTTTGGCATCGATGTTCATCATCACTAGGACTTTCTGTCATCGCGTGCGCCGCTCTGAAAGCTGCGGCATTTCCGCAGTGAATAATGACTAATAATAAATTACAATAATTCGTAGCATTGTCAAGCTGTAGATTCTATAATACTATTTCGCAGAAGGCTACATCACGCGCATCCGACAAACGGATGATACGGAGTGCCTAAACTCCGCGCACCATGCCAAGGAATTCTTCGCGCGTGCGGGGATCGTCGCGGATTACGCCAAGCAAACGGCTCGTGGTCAGGGTAGATCCAAGTGTGTTGACGCCGCGCAATGTCATGCAGCTGTGCTCGGCCTCGATCACCACGCCGACGCCCTGCGGCTCGAGAATATCCTGGACGGCTTCGGCGATCTCGGCGGTCAGTTTTTCCTGGATTTGCAAACGGCGGCCGAACCCATGCACCACCCGCGCCAGCTTGGAGATGCCGACAACCCGGTTTGTCGGCAGATAACCGACATGCGCGCGGCCAATCACCGGCAGCATATGATGCTCGCAAAAGCTGACTACGCGGATGTTTTTCAGCACCACCAGTTCGTCATAACCGCCGACTTCTTCGAAGGTACGCTTGAGGTAGTCCCTGGGATCGGTGGCATAGCCTGCGAACAACTCGCGGTAGGAGCGCGCGACCCGCGCCGGGGTGTCGATCAGTCCCTCGCGGCCCGGATCGTCGCCAGCCCACTCGATGAGCACTTTGACAGCTGCTTCGGCATCGGCCTGGGTCGGTTTCGCCATCCTTCTCACTCCGTGTCTTCTTTCTCAGGATAAATATCGGCTGGCCGTGTGGCGCTCTTATCACGCTGTGACGCCCGCGTCATTCACATGTCATTTGGGGGGACTGGTGCGCCGCCTTGTCAGCTCTATATTGGACGCAAGGACCCCGCGAGACGTTCACGCCGTTCTTCCGGCCGGCGTTGATCTCTGAAATGGTTAGGCAAGGAGAAAGCTCTATGGCGCGCAGTCTCAAGCATGAACGTCGATTGCTCAATGCCGACGAACAGAGCCTTGTCGAGAAAACCCATCACCCGGCATTGGGGCAGTTGCCCGAGCCGGTTTTGACCGAGCTGCGCAAACTCGTGCGCGAGCGGCGCGACCGCGCGCAAACAATCGCCGCGCGCCAGCGCCGGGAGTTGCGCGGCAAGGCGGCTCCGCAAGGGGTCCGCGCCGCCACCGGCAATGAAGGGACGCGGGAAAAACGGGACCTTCTCGCTGCGGCTTTGCAGCGGCTGAACAAGGAGGTTTCTCGCCGCGAAGCGAAAGCCGCCCGCGATGATCTGATCGGCAGCGCCAAGCGGGCGCTCGAGCTTCGCCGGACAGCGGGATCGAACATTCCACAGCCGCCCTCCGGACGCACCGCCAACGAAGGAATAAAGCCGAAGGACGCGCCGCCCTACAAGTTGCGCAATCCAGCCAAACTCGGCGCGGTCAGTCAGCACAATAAAAATATGCAGGCGAAGCGTGATTCGAAATAATCGGCATCATCCCGCGAGGGCCTTAGGACAAATACGGATAAGGCGGCGCGCCAAGCGATGCCAGCTCGGCGTCACTGAATAGGCGGCTGCGAGTCAAAAATCGCACCCCCTCCGGCGCCTCGACTGAAAACCCGCCGCCACGGCCTTTGACGACATCGATGATCAGTTGGGTGTGCGCCCAATATTCGAATTGCGCGGCGCCAATATAAAAGGGACAGCCTGCGATCTCGCCCAAAAATACGTCGCTTGGCCCGGTACGAAATTCGGCCTTTGGGAAACACATGGGCGAGCTGCCGTCGCAACAGCCGCCCGACTGATGAAACAGCAGCGCCCCATGTTTCTCCGTGAGGCGCGCGATGAGCTGTTCCGCGCTTGGCGTCGCAACGACTCGCTCGACCATCACAAACTCCGGTTTCAGAAAAAACCCGCTGCCTTCGGGCTGTAGCTAACGAGAAGATTTTTGGTCTTCTGGTAATGGTCAAGCATCATCTTATGATTTTCCCGCCCAATGCCCGATTGCTTATAGCCGCCGAAGGCCGCGTGCGCCGGATAAAGATGGTAGCAATTGGTCCACACCCGCCCGGCTTGCAGCGCGCGGCCAAACCGGTAGGCCCTCGTGCCGTCGCGCGTCCAGACTCCGGCGCCAAGACCATAGAGAGAGTCATTGGCGATCGCGAGCGCCTCCTCGTCGTCCTTGAATTTTGTGACGGAAAGGACAGGCCCAAAGATCTCCTCTTGGAAGATCCGCATTTTGTTGTGGCCTTCAAGTATCGTCGGCTGCACATAATAGCCGCCGGAAAGCTCCGCCCCTACTTCGGCGCGGGCACCGCCGGTTAGAACCTTGGCGCCTTCCTGGCGGCCGATATCGAGATAGGAGAGAATCTTTTCGAGCTGGTCGTTGGAGGCTTGCGCGCCGACCTGGGTCGCCGGATCGAGCGGATTGCCCTGCTTCATCGCTTTGACGCGACGAATCGCCCGTTCCATGAAGCGATCGTAAATTTTCTCATGGACCAGGGCCCGCGACGGACAGGTACAGACCTCACCCTGATTGAAGGCAAACATTGCGAAGCCTTCGAGCGCCTTGTCGAGAAAATCATCGTCTTGCGCGGCGACATCCTCGAAAAAAATGTTGGGGGATTTGCCGCCCAGTTCCAGCGTCACGGGAATGATATTTTCCGAGGCATATTGCATGATGAGGCGGCCGGTCGTCGTCTCGCCGGTGAAGGCGACCTTGGCGATTCGCTTGCTCTGAGCCAGTGGCTTGCCCGCCTCGGCGCCAAAGCCATTGATGACATTGAGGACGCCTGGCGGCAAAAGATCGCCGATCATGTCCATGAGGACCATGATGCTCATCGGCGTCTGCTCGGCCGGTTTCAAAACGACGCAATTCCCCGCGGCCAGCGCTGGCGCGAGTTTCCATACCGCCATCAGGAGCGGAAAATTCCACGGGATGATTTGCGCCACGACGCCAAGCGGCTCATGGAAATGATAAGCTACCGTATCATGGTCGATCTCGCCTATGCTGCCTTCTTGCGCCCTAATGCAGCCGGCGAAATAGCGGAAATGATCGATCGCCAGCGGCAGATCGGCGGCCTTGGTTTCGCGGATCGGCTTGCCATTGTCGATCGTCTCGACCAGGGCCAGAAGATCGAGCTTCTGTTCGATCCGGTCGGCGATCCGCAAAAGCGCGAGCGAGCGCTCCGCTGGAGAGGTGCTTCCCCAGGCCTCTCGCGCCGCATGCGCGGCATCAAGGGCCAATTCCACATCCTCGGCCGTGGAGCGGGCGATCGTGCAAACCACGTGACCGTCGATTGGCGAAATATTCTCGAAGGTTTGGCCTTTGACCGCCGGAACCCATTTGCCGCCAATAAAATTGTCATAATGCGGTCTAATCGCAATCTGATTGGCGATGTCGGCCAGAATCTTATCGACCATCCTTGCCTCCCTGATATTATTAGACGGCCGCTGGGGGCGGGCGTAAGGGAGTTTCTCGATAGATCCTCCCCGGCGGCGATGCCTGGCTTTGCCAGTCCTTACCGGCTTGTAGATCTAGCGCTTTTCCGGCGCTTGGGAAGGATTTATTTTTCCGACTGGCGTTATGCGAAATCGCTTGTCAGAGCCAGACGCGGCACATTAGCCGGTTGGACGATTACCTGGCTTTGGCGCTGTTCTGCATCTAACATCAAAGCATGGGCTGATCCATATCAATGTCCTCTTGCCGCAGCGCAATATGATGTCCCACATGCCGCAGCATCCGCTTGTCCTAGAGATCACGCTTGTCTTGACCATAAAACTGATCGTCATCCTAGCTGCGGCTCTCTTCGTGTTCAGTCCCAGGCAGCGGCCAAGGATCGATGCGGCAAGCATGCAGGAACATTTGATCGGCGCCGCGACGGAAAAGCAGCCAAGGAGCATTTCACCATGAGCACTGCGATGGACGTTGTGCAGCTCTCTAGGCTGCAATTTGGCTTGACCGCTCTTTACCATTTTCTGTTCGTGCCCTTGACGCTCGGCCTCTCGATTCTGCTCGGCATTATGGAGAGCGTATATGTCATGACCGGCAAGGAGGTCTGGCGCCAGGCAACCAAGTTCTGGGGGGTGCTGTTCGGCATCAATTTCGCCATGGGCGTTGCCACCGGCATCACCATGGAATTCCAGTTTGGAATGAACTGGGCCTACTACAGTCACTATGTAGGTGACATCTTTGGGGCACCGCTGGCGATCGAAGGATTGATGGCCTTTTTCCTTGAAGCCAGTTTCGTTGGACTGTTCTTTTTCGGCTGGGACCGCTTGTCGAAAGTCGCGCATCTCGCCGTCACTTGGCTCGTCGCGATCGGCTCCAATCTTTCGGCGCTCTGGATTCTGATCGCCAACGGCTGGATGCTGCATCCCGTCGGCGCCCATTTCAATCCGGACACGATGCGGATGGAAGTCACCGACTTCGGCGCGATCATCTTCAACATTGTGGCGCAGGAAAAATTTGTTCACACGGTGAGCGCTGGCTATGTCACCGGCGCGATGTTCGTCGCATCCGTGAGCGCGATCTATCTGCTGCTTGGCAAGCATATCGAGATCGCGTGGCGCTCGCTGACGGTCGCGGTGAGTTTCGGCCTCGCCTCCGCTCTCTCGGTGGTGGTGCTCGGTGACTCGAGCGGATATACCGCCACCGAAAATCAAAAGATGAAAATCTCTTCGATCGAAGCGATGTGGGAGACCGAGCCGCCACCCGCATCCTTCACGCTTTTTGGGTTTCCCAACCAGGCCGAACACCGGACCGATTACGCTGTGCGCATCCCTTGGGTGCTTGGTCTCATCACAACCCATTCGCTTGATGAGAAAGTCCCGGGCATCACGGAACTGGTTCAGCGCAACCAGGACCATATTTGGTCCGGGCTTCTTGCGTACTCCGCCCTCGAAAAATTGCGAACCGACAAGACTGATGTGAACGCTAGGGCTCAGCTCGAGCAGTACGCCGACGATCTCGGCTATGCGCTTCTTCTCAAGAAAATCCGCCCCGATATTGAGAAGGCAACTGAAGCTGAAATCAAAGAGGCCGCCTGGAGCACGGTGCCGCCCGTGGCATTGCTCTTTTGGTCGTTCCGTCTCATGGTTGGGCTTGGTTTTTACTTTATCTTTTTATTCGGCCTTGCCTTCTATCTCATATCGACGGGACCTATTCTGCGAACGCGCTGGTTGCTTTGGGCTTTGGCGTTCACCCTGCCGCTCCCTTGGATCGCCGCCGAATCGGGCTGGATCGTCGCGGAAGTCGGCCGCCAGCCATGGGTGGTCGAAGGCGTGCTGCCGACGTTTCTTGCGGTATCGAACATTTCCGCAAGCAATGTTCTCGTAACCCTCTTCGGCTTCATCGGCTTTTATTCGGCACTCCTCCTTGTCGAAATTTATCTCATGATCAGGGCCATTCGTCTTGGCCCAGGAGACATCGCGCCGGAGCCTCGCGCCCAAACACTAGCTGCCCCCAACGCCGCGGAATAGGCTTCAAAGGAGCGCACCATGCTGGACTATGAAATCTTGCGCCTGATTTGGTGGCTGTTACTGGGCACCTTGCTGATCGGTTTCTCTGTCATGGATGGTTTCGATATCGGCGCCGCCATGCTGTTGCCCTTCGTCGCGCGGACCGATAACGAACGAAGGCTCGTCATGAACACGATTGGCCCCGTCTGGGAAGGCAATCAGGTTTGGCTGATCCTTGGCGCGGGTGCCATCTTCGCCGCTTGGCCGATGCTCTATGCGGTCGCCTTCTCCGGCTTTTATCTCGCCATGTTCCTCGCGCTCGCCGCGTTGATTTTACGTCCCGTGAGTTTCAAATTTCACTCCGAGGTCGAACATCCGCTCTGGCGCTCTTTCTGGGACTTCGCTTTATTTATCAGTGGAACGGTTCCCGCTTTGATTTTCGGCGTTGCGGTTGGCAATGCGCTGCAGGGCGTTCCGTTTCGCCTCGATGGCGCATTGCGCATGACCTATGAGGGTGATCTGTTGGGCCTGCTCAATCCTTTCGCGCTGCTGTGCGGCCTTGTGAGTTGCGCCATGCTTGTCATGCATGGCGGCGCCTATCTCGCGCTCAAGGCGGGGCCGCCCGTGGCGGATCGCGCCGCTGCCTATGCGCGCTTCGCCGCCATCCTCCTTCTGGCGCTGTTTATCATTTGCGGAGTCTACGTGTGGGTTGGCTTGGAAGGGTACAAAATCACGAGTGCTCTCGTGCACAATGGTCCCTCGAATCCCTTGCTGAAGACGGTCGCGCGCGTGCCACGCGGATTGCTCTCGAATTATGCGACGCATCCCTGGATGCTGATTGCACCGGCGTTGGTTTTTGCAGGCGCCGGTTTGACGATTGTTCTTTTGCGCGGTCAGCGAGTGGGACTCACATTGATCGCAAGCGGCGTCGCTGTGGCTGGTGTGGTTGCCACCGCAGGGCTGAGTTCGTTTCCATTCTTGCTTCCCTCTTCGCTCGATCCCAATGCAAGCCTCACCGTTTGGGACAGTTCCTCGAGCCGCACGACCTTGCTGATCATGCTTGTCGCAACCTTGATCTTCCTGCCGATCGTTCTGGCCTATACGGCTTTCATTTATCGCGTGCTGCGCGGCCGCGTGACGATGGCCTATGTCGAGGACAATAGCTCAACCCTTTATTGATCGCGACAGATAAAGACGGAGTCTTTGCATGTGGTATTTTTCTTGGGCGCTTGGGGTTAGCTTCGCGATCTCTTTCTCGATCATCAACGCGCTCTGGCTTGAGCAGAAGGACTTGGCCTCGGCCGAACGCGCGGTCAGCACCGAGGAGGGTGAATAAGCTTACCTCAGTTTCCATCATACTCGGCAAAGCAGTCTTGCGTCTCGAACACGACGACGCTCGTAAGCTGCGGCAGCGCCGCCTTTGTCCGCTCCCAGATCCAGATCGCGATATTTTCCGCCGTCGGATTTTCAAGCCCCTCGATATCGTTCAGATAGTAATGATCGAGACGATCAAGCAACGGCTGGAAAACGGTTTCGATCGCAAGGAAATCCACGACGAAGCCGGTGACCGGATCGACAGGACCGTCAAGCCGCAACTCCACGCGATAGGAGTGTCCGTGCAGCCGACGGCAGCGATGCCCATCGGCGACATTCGGCAAAACATGTGCCGCCTCGAAACGGAAGGCTTGCGAAATTCTCACACACAAACTTTCATGGAATGCCGGTGATCTTATGGGTTTGCAGGCTGAGCCGCCAGCGCGGATGATCGAGACAATAGGCGATCGCCGCAGCCGTATTGGCAGCCCGGTTGTCGCCATCCATCGGCTGCAACCAGAAATGCGAGAAGGCGAGATCGCTTAACATATCCGGCAACAGACCCTTCTGCGGAAAAACCAGCTTCAACTCGGACCCCGCCTTGGCGACGAGCGGCGCACCAGCCTTGGGGCTGACGCAGAGCCAGTCGAGACCGGGCGGCGGCGCCAAGGTGCCGTTGGTTTCGACCGCGATTTCAAACCCCCGCGCATGGACGGCGCTAATCAGCGCGGCATCAAGCTGCAACAAAGGTTCACCGCCGGTGAAGACGGCGAAACGATCGGTTTGGCCGGCGGCCCAGCTCCGTTCGATGGCCCCGGCAAGAGCCTCGGCGTCGAGAAAGCTTCCACCGCCAGCTCCGTCCGTGCCAACAAAATCGGTATCGCAAAAGCCGCAAACGGCATCAGTACGATCTCTTTCCTGACCCGACCAGAGATTGCAGCCCGAGAAACGGCAAAATACGGCGGCTCGCCCGGCCTGTGCGCCTTCGCCCTGCAAAGTGAGGAATATTTCCTTCACCGCATATTTGCCCATCTCATTGTCCCAATACCGGCTCGTCAAACTGCGGTAGCAACCCGGCGAATTTTAGCGATGGTCGCGTTGTATGTGATGCACGCCCCGTTTGTCGCGAGCGAGCAAGATTTCTGAGCAATTTTCAAGCAAAAAGGGCCCCATCCGAGGCCCTTTTAGAATTCTGCCCGAAATTGGCGGTCAGATCGTTTCCGTGATCCATCTTTTCAATTCGCTTTTCGGAGCGGCGCCAACCTTGGTGGAGGTCATCTTGCCATCCTTGAAAAGCATCAATGTCGGGATGCTGCGAATACCATAGCTTCCGGCAACGCCAGGATTCTCGTCAACATTCAGTTTGGCGATCGTTACCTGGCCCTTCAATTCCGCCGCGATTTCTTCCAGCACCGGCCCGATCATCTTGCACGGCCCGCACCACTCGGCCCAAAAATCCACGACGATCGGGCCGCTCGCCCCGACGACTTCGGATTTGAAATTCGTATCGGTCACTTTGACGGTGGACATGGCCATCTCTCGTAAAATTCCGGCACGGGGACTCGCGCGGCTCCTAGCAAAGTAAGAAGGCGTAAGGCTTGCGTCAAGGCGCGCGGCTGCACCTTGATCCCTGGTCACTCGGCGGCGAGCTCCTCGCGGTCGAGGACCGCGAGCGCCGCGTCCAAATCCGCGATGAGATCGGCCGCGTCCTCGAGCCCGGCCGAAAGGCGCAACAGCCCCTCCCCTACGCCCAAGGCGGCCTTTGCCTCCGGCGTCAGCCGTTGATGCGTCGTCGTCGCCGGATGGGTGATGAGGCTTTTCGCATCCCCGAGATTGTTGGCGATGGTGATAAGGGAAAGCTGATTGCCGACGGCATAGGCCGCGGGCTTGCCACCAGCCACCTCGAAGGCAACGAGAGTGCCGCCGCCCATCATCTGCCGTTTGACCAGTTCGGCCTGCGGATGATCCGGCCGGCCTGGATAGCGAACTTTCAGGATATGGCGGTGGCCGCTGAGAAAATCGGCGATCCGCGCGGCGGTCAGGGTTTGCTGCTGAATGCGCAAGGCAAGCGTTTCAAGCGATTTCAAGAACACCCAGGCATTGAAAGGCGACAAGCACGGCCCGGTTTGCTTGTAAAAATTATGGATCTCGTTTTCGATCAGATCACGACTGCCGAGAATGATTCCGCCAAGACATCGGCCATGCCCATCAATATGCTTGGTGGCCGAATAGACGACGCAATCGGCTCCATGCTGAAGGGGTTTTTGCAAAATTGGCGTCGCGAAAACATTGTCGACGACGAGACGGGCGCCATGTTCATGCGCGATCTTCGAGATCGCCGCCAGATCATAGACTTCAAGGCAAGGATTGGTCGGCGTTTCGAGAAACAGCAGCTTCGTTTGCGGCCGCATGGCGGCCCGCCACTGGGAAAGATCCGTGCCATCGACAAGCGTCGAGGCAACACCAAAGCGCGGCAGCAAATCCTCGACCACGTAGAGACAGGCCCCAAACATGGCTTTCGCCGCGACCACATGATCGCCAGCCTTGAGCTGTGCCATAAGCGCCGTGGTGACCGCGGCCATGCCGCTCGCCGTCGCGCGCGCCGCTTCTGCGCCCTCGAGCAAAGCCATGCGCTCCTCGAACATGGCGACGGTGGGATTGGAATAACGGGAGTAAACGAAACCTGGCTCGGCACCTTTCATCCGCGCCTCTGCCGTTTCCATGTCGGGATAGGCGAAGCCCTGGGTCAGAAACAAGGCCTCGGAGGTTTCGCCAAACTGCGAGCGGGTGGTGCCGCCATGGACGAGCTGGGTCGCCGGATGCAGGTTTTTTAGGTCAGGCTTTTGCCTGGGAGGGTTCATCCCGGTCTCCTTGTCACGGCCGGTAGGGCGGCGGCGGACAGCACGCGCGCCAAGCCGAACTGCAGCTAACTTAGCCGTTTGCCTCGGATTTTGGGGCATGCGATTGCACTCCCTCCTTGCTTACCCTTGGATGGCGTGCATCTCAAGGATGGGAAACGCATTATTTTCATCGAAACCCGGAAAAAGAAAAAATCTCTACCGACAATCCGCGAAGATCAATTTAAGCTTATCGTTGCCCTGTCCCATGAGGCTTTCGATGAGTTTCGTTCGTTCCGCGATGGATCCCTTGTTCCCTCCCATGTCAGGCGAGTCCAGCCCACTTCTGGCCGCGAGCGACTTCGGCAGCCAGTTCGGCCTGCTCCCGCGCGAAAAGATCGAGCTGATGGTGCGGCGCAAAATGATTTCGAGCCTGGAGCTCGAAGATGCGCAGTTCCAGCCAGCGAGTCTCGACCTTCGCTTGGGCGCCAAAGCGTATCGCGTCCGTGCGAGCTTCCTGCCGGGCGCAAACTATTCCGTGCAGGATCGCTTCAATGCCTTGAAGAGTGTCGACGACGAAATTAGCCTCGATGGTAAGGGGGCCGTACTGGAACGTGGTTGCGTTTATGTGATCCCACTGCTTGAACACCTGAAGCTGCCCGACAGCATTTCTGCAATCGCCAATCCTAAAAGCTCAACCGGGCGCCTCGATATATTCACCCGCCTTATCACTGACAAATCGGACGTATTCGACCGCGTTGCACGCGGCTACGAGGGGCCGCTCTACGCCGAGGTCTCGCCGCGGAGTTTCAGCGTGCGGGTGCGCAAGGGCTCGAAGCTCAATCAGATCCGGTTCCGCAGGCTTGCCTCGTCACAACTCACGGGCAGTGACTTTGCTCTCAAGGAAAGGGAGCTCCATGAACGCCACGCAAAAACCCCGCTCGTAGACGGCGACGATTTGGAGTTGCGACAAAATGGGCTGGTGCTTCGCGTTGGCTTGGCCACCGAACCGGCCGACGGGATCATCGGCTACAAGGCGCAGAAGCACGCTGATATTCTCGACGTGGAGCGCACCGACTACAATATTGCCGATTATTGGGTGGAGGTTAGGGCGCGGCGGGACAAAAGGCTGATCCTTGACCCGGATGAATTCTACATTCTCGCTTCGCGGGAACGGCTCCAAATCCCCCCAGATCTTGCCGCCGAAATGGTTCCGATTGATCCCGCGATGGGGGAATTCCGGGTCCATTACGCGGGCTTTTTCGATCCTGGTTTTGGCGCCGGGACCAACAACCGTCCCTCGGCCCGCGCCGTATTGGAAGTCCGCAGTTACGAGGTGCCGTTTTTTCTGGAGGATGGACAAGTGATCGGCCGTCTGGTCTATGAGAAGATGGCTGAGGCGCCGCAACTTCTCTATGGCGCGACATCGGTCTCGAATTACCAGGGTCAGGGGCTCAAGCTCTCCAAGCATTTTAGGGTGGCTTGAAGCCTGAAGCCAATAGCCCCGGATTTATAGCCGTTGCCCGAGTGTACGTGACAGAACCGCATTCCCGCGCTATTTTTCCAAGAGAAGAAAAAGCAAGCATAGGAAATATGCAAGTTTCCAGGCGGATTGCATGGCGGCGGACGCCGAAATCGAACTTAAATTCCTGATCGCGGAAAATGACTCGGCCAAGATCAAGGCCCTGGTTTCAGCGGCCGCCGGATCAAATCAGCCATCCCATCAACGGCTTCGCGCGCTCTATTTCGATACGCCAAATGGCGACCTCTGGAAGCACGGTTTCACGCTGCGGGTGCGTTCGAACGGAACCAGCCACGTCCAGACCGTAAAGCAGTTGACTTCCTCCAGTGTCGACCGCGGCGAATGGGAAGCGGAAACCGCGGGCCCGGAACCCGATCTCGGCCTTCTCAAAAACACCCCACTCGCGCGCCTCGCCGCCAAATCCTCGATCCGGCAAGCCCTCAGAGCCGCATTCGAAGTGAACGTCGAACGCACGGTCTATCTCATCACGGCTCGCGGCGGCGTCATTGAAGCCTCGCTGGATCGGGGCGCGATCGAAGCTCATGGCGAAAAGCTTGGAGTGCGCGAACTCGAACTCGAATTGAAGAGCGGTGAACACCATCACTTATTCAACCTTGCCCGCTCCTTCGTGGCGCAGGCGCCGCTCCATCCAAGCCTTATCAGCAAAGCCGAACGGGGCCATCTTTTTGCCAGGGGTTCCTGGGGCCGCCCAACGAAAAGTTCAAAGCCGCGCCTTAACAGGGAGATGACGTGCGAACAGGCATTCCAGCAAATCGGCCAAGCCTGTCTGCGTGATTTTCATTTGAATATGCTTGGCCTGGAAAAGCTTAAAAATGCTGAGGCGATTCATCAAGGACGCGTCGCAGTCCGGCGCCTTCGTGCCGCCATGACGCTTTTTAAGCCCATGGTCTTTGACATCGCCTACCGTAGGCTTCGCGGCGAACTGCAATGGCTGGCGCGAATGCTCGGCGCGGCGCGAGACCGGGATGTTCTACGGGCAAACTTGCTGGAGCGAGCCACGGGGGACGACGAGGCATGCGCGCAGGCCAGTGAGCTTGCCAGCCTTTTTGAAGCCGAGCGACTGCGTGCCCGTCAAGCCGCCGTCGAAGCCTTGGACAGCGAACGCGGGCGGATTTTGCTGCTCGATCTCGCACTGTGGATTGAGGATGGGCGGTGGAAAAGGCAGCCTTCCGGCATTACCAAAGAACCAATCCAAAGCTTTACCGGCCTCCGCTTGAGAAAGCGCCACAAGAAGCTCATAAGGCTAGGTGCGTATCTCGCCCACCTCGCGCCAGGACCCCGCCACAAAGTTCGCATAGAAGCGAAAGAACTGCGCTACATGGCGGATTTCTTTGCCGATTGTCCGGGGATCGTGCGTGATCACAAGAGCTTAAAAAAGCTCATTGATTGTTGCGAAAAAATGCAGAGCGCACTCGGTGTGATCCGCGACGAGGAGGCGATCGCCGAATTCATGGAGCGCGAAGTTTGGGGGCATGCCGCCGCCGATACCGAAGCGAAACCCGCAAGCTCAGAAGCATCGCGATCGAAGGCGGATACAAAACGGGAACTAAAAAAGGCAGTACGTGCCTATTCAAAATTGGCTGAGATCGATGCCTTTTGAGGTTTGGCGTACCCGACTGTCCTGCCTGGGCGGTTGTATGGCTGCAGAGAAGGAGCTTACTGCTCCCGCATTCGGTATCAAACCGCTTGCGCCTATTGACAGCGGGCCGCGATCCGGCAATCTCACAGGTCATGTTGCGTTGCGCAATATATTGCCGAATGCCAAAGTTTAGGGTGAAGCGCAAGTTTAGATGTGGAAATTGCATCGCGCCAAGGAACCTGTAACGCGGCCTGTCGTGCCAGACGGGCTTCGAATCTATGCCGTCGGAGACGTCCACGGCAGGGCGGATTTGCTCAAAAAATTGTTCGCGCGGATCGACGCCGACCTGCAAGAGGACCCGATAGCCGAACCCATCCATGTCTTTCTGGGCGACTACATCGACCGGGGGCGTGATTCGGCGGCCGTTCTGGATTTGCTGATCGAACGTGCCGGCGCCCATAAAATGACGTTTCTCAAGGGCAACCATGAGTTATATCTCACGGAATTCCTCGAAAATCCTCGGATTCTCAGCGCTTGGGCGCAGTATGGAGCGTTGCCGACGCTCTCTTCATACGGGCTGACACCCACCATAAATGCCAATTTCCAACAACAAGTGGAACTCGCCGCACGGCTTGGCGACGCCATGCCAGACAGTCATCGTCACTTTCTTACCAACCTGAAGCCGTGTTTTGTCTGCGGGGATTTCTTTTTTGTCCATGCGGGCGTAAGGCCTAGCACGCCCTTGGCGCGCCAGGTCGAAGACGATCTTTTCTGGATAAGGGATGATTTCTTGCTACATGAGGAGCCATTCGAGAAAATTATCGTGCACGGCCACACGCCGGTGCGGGAACCGGATGTGCGGAAAAACCGCATCAACATTGACACGGGTGCCTATGCCACGGGGCGCCTAACGTGTTTGAAGCTTGAACAGGACAAGATTCTTTTCATTTGAACAATATCCGGTTTGGCTGGGCCCGATGTTGCTCTAAAGTCCCGGCAGTAAAGCTCCACTTGCCCAGTTCCCCTCGAACTCATTTGGATTCCCGGTTCAGATATCATGCCCATATCAGACTCAGCTCGTTCCCTATTCAGCACTCTCCACGCAAGATTGAATTTTATGCTATCGACGCCAGCCAGAAGAGCGCGCTCGGCGTTCCTGGCGCTCGGCACGGCTCTCGGACTTTCCGGAGTTTGGCTGGCTGTCCCGGATTTGCTTAGCCCAAAGTCAATCGGCTTGCCATTCGATCCCGACACTGCTGAATCCGCCGCAACGCACCGGACTGGCGCGCTCATGGCAGCGGAACTCGGCCTCGTCAGGGGCGATCTTTGGGCCAAGGCGGCGTTCACGGGGGCGCCCTTCCTCTGGACCGCTCGTCCAGCGAACCTTGATCCGGCCGAGCTGAAGCAACTCGCGCGGGTCAGGAACACCACGGAGACGGCTTTGGCTCTCGCGCCGATCAACGGTGCCGCATGGCTCTTTTTGGCCAAGCTTCCGGCCGTATCTCCGGAGGCCGAGAACCGTGTCGGCAATCTCCTTGAAATGTCCTATTTCACCGCGCCCAGCGCACCGGAACTTGCCCTCTCGCGCATCCAGCGGGCGGTGACCTCGAGCGCGCTCGCCAACAAGGACCTCCAAACATTTGTCAGCGGCGATTTAAGGGAGATTTTGGGGCGCGGGCCGCAATTTCAGCAAGCGATCATTGCCGCCTATCGCGACGCCCTGCCGCAGAATCAAGCGGTTTTCGAATCGCTTATCGCCGACGCCGATCCGGCCGTCGCGCAGATGCTGCACTCCAACCCGCCCAAATGAGACGCCTCCAGCGGATTTGAAGCTGTGCCTTGAAACCGGCATCAAATTCGCTTGGTCCTCAAGCCCTTGGATTTGACGATTTCAGGGCAGAGCACCGTCTTTTCGCCCCCGCCCATTCCGCACCAGCCTAAGGCAGTCATAATGAAGAAAGTCAAAGTTGAAAATCCGGTTGTCGAGCTCGATGGCGACGAAATGACCCGGATTATTTGGCATTATATCCGCGACAAGCTCATTCATCCCTATGTCGATCTTACGATCGACTATTATGATCTTTCGATCGAAAATCGTGACGCCACGAACGATCAGGTGACTGTGGATGCCGCCAATGCCATCAAAAGGCATGGGGTTGGCATCAAATGCGCCACGATCACTCCCGATGAAGCTCGGGTTCAAGAATTTAAACTAAAGCAGATGTGGAAATCGCCAAATGGCACAATTCGCAACATTCTCGGCGGTGTCATTTTCCGGGAACCCATTATTTGCCAGAATGTTCCGCGCCTCGTCCCAGGCTGGACCCGCCCGATCGTCATCGGCCGCCATGCTTTTGGCGATCAATATAGCGCCACCGATTTCAAGATCCCCTGCAAAGGCCGGCTCACCATAAAATTCGAAGGCGAGGACGGCACCGTCATCGAACGGAAAATCTACGATTATCCCGGGCCGGGGGTTTCCCTGTCGATGTACAATCTCGACGAATCGATACGCGATTTCGCGAGAGCCTCGATGAACTATGGGCTTGCCCGGAAATATCCCGTCTATCTCTCCACCAAGAATACGATTTTGAAGGCCTATGACGGCCGCTTCAAGGATTTGTTCCAGGAGGTTTATGAGCGCGAGTTCAAATCAGAGTTCGGCGAAGCCGGCATCACTTATGAGCACCGGCTGATCGACGACATGGTGGCCTCTTCGCTGAAATGGTCCGGCGGCTATGTTTGGGCCTGTAAGAACTATGATGGCGACGTTCAGTCCGATACCGTCGCGCAAGGTTTCGGATCACTTGGCCTGATGACGTCAGTGCTCATGAGCCCCGACGGCAATACGGTCGAAGCCGAGGCCGCGCATGGGACCGTGACACGGCATTACCGGGAACATCAAAAAGGCAAGGAAACATCGACCAATTCGATCGCTTCGATTTTTGCCTGGACACGCGGATTGGCACATAGGGCAAAACTCGACGCCAACGCCGAACTTGCAAAGTTCGCGGAAATGCTCGAAGTCACCTGCGTCGCAACAGTGGAGTCCGGCTATATGACGAAGGATTTGGCGCTTCTGATCGGTGCCGACCAGCGTTGGTTGTCGACGACGGGCTTCCTCGATAAGATCGACGAAAATCTGCGCATTCGCGTGAGCGGCGGCTGAGGCCCATGGTGCCATCGCTGCCTGTCCAATCTTGAATTTCGCAAGTCTTTGTGTCTCTCTCCTTTCCGCATGATCCTGCTCAAGAAGGCACCAACTTATTGGGATCATGCTCCCGGCCAATTGACAATAGCAACAGCCCAATGGCGCTCATGAAAGTCCTTCGCTTTGCCGCTTGCGCATTCGGGCTTTTCATGTCCGGCATCCTTTGTCCGGCGTATGGACGCGACAAGGTTGTCAACGTCTATGGGTGGAACGATTTCCTCGATCCTAAGGTCATCGAAGACTTCACCAAGGAGACGGGGATCAGGGTTGCCTATGATACCTTCCCTTCGGCCGAGGAACTTGAGACCCGGCTCGCCGCCGGGCAAACCGGCTTCGACGTCGCCATTGTTCCAGGACGCGTCCTGCAGCGGCAGATCGCGACGGGGCTTTATCTCCATCTCGACAAAACCAGACTTCCGAATAGCAAGACGCTCTGGCCTCAGATCATGGCGCTTCTCACAGCCTATGATCCCGGCAACCAATACGCCGTCAATTATATGTGGTATACTGCGGGTATTGCCTACAACGTCGATAAGGCTACGGAAGTTTGGGGCGGCGCCCCCGCAGCTCCAGCGCTCGCATCTCCGGCCACGCCCCCCCCAACTCCCTTGCTCGATTCCTGGAGCATTCTGTTCAAACCAGAAAATTTGAAGAAGTTTTCCAGCTGTGGCGTCGATATTCTGGATAATCCTGAAATCTTGTTCGGGATTGCATTGCAATATCTAAGACTCGATCCCGCCTCGATCCGGCCGGCCGATTTGAAGCGTGCCGCCGATCTTTTGAGCGGGATTCGACGGGACACGAAAAAATTCGACTCGCTTGAATACACCGATACGCTGGCGAACGGCGACATTTGCCTTGCGGTTGGCACTTCCGAAGACAGTTTCCGCGCCCGCGACCGCGCCAAAGAGGCAGAAAACGCGGTCGATATCGATTATGCAATACCCAAGGAAGGCGCCCCGGTCTTACTCGACAATCTCGCAATTTTGCGCGATGCGCCCCACGTCGAGGAGGCCTATGCCTTTATCGACTTCCTCTTGCGGCCAGCCATCGCCGCCCGTAATACGAATTTCACCCGCCTCGCCAACAGTGTCCCGGTATCGAAAGCGGTGATTGACAAAACCATTTCGGGCAACCCGTCGATTTACCCCGACGACGCTGTCATGCAACGGCTCTTCGCTCCAGGAAGCCGCGACCCGGCGGCACAAAAGCTGATCGCTCGTGAATGGACCCGGATAAAAACAGGCAAATGAGCATGATGAATGCGGAACGCGAGCATTTGCTTTCCAAAAATTTCGATTTTGCCGGTTCCAAAGCAAGATCCGCCAAAACATTGTATGAGGTGCGGTCTGGATGGCGGCCGCCCGCGCGGTCAATTGAACGGGTGGCGTGAGCGATGAAAATTTTGGCGGGCAACTCGAATAGAGCCCTGACAGAGGCGATCGCGGCTTATCTCGGCATTCCCCTGACCAAATGCCAGGTTCGCCGTTTCGCCGACATGGAGATTTTCGTCGAAATCCAGGAGAATGTGCGCGGCCAGGATACCTTCGTGGTGCAATCGACGTCCTATCCGGCGAATGATCATCTGATGGAAGTCTTGATCATGACCGATGCGTTGCGGCGTGCTTCGGCCCGCAGGATTACCGCGGTGATTCCCTACTTCGGCTACGCCAGGCAGGATCGCAAACCCGGTCCGCGCACCCCCATTTCAGCCAAGCTCGTCGCCAATCTCATTTCGCGTGCCGGGGCCGACCGTGTTCTCACGGTGGATCTGCATGCGGGCCAGATTCAGGGCTTTTTCGACATCCCCACCGACAATCTCTACGCCGCTCCGGTTTTGGTCCGCGACATCAAGGAGCGGTTGCAACTCCACAACGTCATGGTGGTGTCCCCTGACGTTGGCGGCGTGGTGCGCGCCCGTGCCTTGGCAAAACGCATCGACGCGCCTCTCGCCATCGTCGATAAGCGGCGCGAACGCGCGGGCGACTCCGAAGTCATGAATATCATCGGTGAAGTCGACGGGAAGATCTGCATCCTGGTCGACGACATCGTCGATTCGGGAGGCACCCTGTGCAATGCCGCCGATGCCTTGCTGAGTGAGGGCGCCCAAGAAGTTTACGCCTATATCACGCATGGTGTTCTTTCAGGCGGAGCGGTGGCGCGCATTGCCGCCTCGCGGCTGAAGGAACTCGTTCTCACCGATACAATTCAGGCAACCGAAGCGATTCGGGTTTCCAACAACATTCGAGTTGTTTCGATCGCGCCTTTGATTGGAGAGGCAATCGCCCGGACCGCCAAGGAAGAGAGCGTTTCGAGCCTTTTCGATTAGCTCGTGCTGGCAATTAACCGACAACTGGGAGCCGCTGCGGCCTGCAATCTATAGCTGGCATGAAACATGCTTCTTTTTAACGGTGTGATCTAAAATCATTGCGAATTTTCGTGAATGGCAGAGATGCGTCCTAAAAAATTTGGCTGATATGACGCTTTTTTTCGCGCCCCCGCGTTTTATATTAGATATTTTAAGAGATTGACTTAATCTATTAAGTATATAGGATTAATGGATATTAACAAGTGGCCAAAGGGAACGACTATGCCCGACGCTTATGTCATTGAAGTTGGCGGACGCACGGCTGGAATTGTGGCGCGTGATTCAAATAGCCGTATCTTCAATTTTTTTTCCGCCTCGCGCGCCTTTAACGTCATGGAAGGCCAGCGGTTTCCGGACCCCCTTACGGCCGAAAGGATGGCGCGGACGCTCGCCAAAAATGGCAGTCTGCCGCGCCAATATAAGTTGGCAAACTCCCGCCAAGACGCTGCGCCACGCCGATTTGGTTAAGGCACAAATCCCCGGAAGAGCGGGATCGTCCCTGCCATCCATGGCCGCGCATCCCAACGGCCAACGGCGTCCATCACTTCTAAAAGAGTACTCCTCAGCCAGGGCGTCGCCCACTGCACTCCTCATCGCTACAAGGGGACCGTCTTCAAAAATCGGTGAGCCTTGGGAATGCTCAGTTTGGCTTTAGTCTTGCCGCATTGCGTGCGTATTTGGCTAAAATCGAGCGTGTGTGGCGGCGGCCTTTGTCGCAAGCTCGTCCCTGAAGCCATATCCGGAGCAGCCGTACAAAATGTTGCCCCTGCTCAAGCCCCGACGGAACGCGTGGGTGGGCTTTTCTCTGTGTCTGAGCCTGGCACTGACAAATTGCACGGTAGGACCCGACTATCTTCGCCCTGCAGCACCCGTTCCAGTGGCTTATAAGGAACTCAAGGGCTGGAAACGCGCGGTGCCGCGCGATGATCGCGACCGCGGTCCCTGGTGGGTGGTGTTCAAGGACAAGAAGCTGGACGGTTTGGAACCGCAAATCGCGATTTCCAATCAGACCGTTGCCGCCTCGGAGGCCGCGTACCGGCAATCGCTCGCCCTCATTAAGGAAACGCAGGCGGGCCTGTTTCCCACCATCACTGTCAATTACAATCCGACGGGATTTCATGACGGAGCTTCGGTGGCCGGTGGCAGCGGCGGCGTTTCTACCACGCGCGCAATCTCGACGCTGTCCGCGAACGCCACCTGGGATCTCGATCTGTGGGGAGAAATCCGCCGCACAATCGAAAGCGACGTTTCCGGCGCCCAAGTCTCCGCCGCGGACATCGCCAATGCCAAGCTCTCCACCCAATCGCTCCTTGCCACTGCCTATTACAATCTGCGCTCGGCAGATGCCCTGCAGGCATTGCTCGACCGGTCGGTCAATGCTTTCCGGCGGACTTTGGCGATCACCCAAAATCAATATGCGGCCGGCACGGTCTCGAAGGCCGACGTCGCCACAGCTCTCGCGCAGGTTCTGAATACGCAGTCGCAGGCGATCAATGTCGGCATCCAGCGGGCGCAGTTCGAACATGCGATCGCTGCTTTGATTGGCAGGCCTCCGGCGGAATTGGCCATCCCTGCGTCGCCTCTCGGATACAAACTTCCTGATATCCCGGTAAGCATTCCGTCGGCACTTCTCGAACGGCGTCCGGATATCGCAGCGGCCGAGCGGGCCATGCAGCAGCAAAATGCCCTTATCGGCGCCGCCATAGCTCTTTATTATCCCGACGTGACCCTTTCCGGCCTCTTCGGTTTCATGGGAAGCGGCGCGCTCGCGCTGTCGCTCGCCAATGAAGTTTGGACGGTTGGCGCGACTGCCGTGCAAACAGCCTTCGATGCCGGTCTGCGCGATGCACAAGTCGAGGCGGCAATGGCGGCCTATCAACAAAGCGTCGCCAACTATCGGCAAGTGGTGCTGACGGCTTTTCAGCAGGTGGAAGATCAGCTCGCCGCTGTGCGCATCCTGGCGCGCCAGCAAATCGTCGCCGACGGGGCCGTCAAGGCGGCTCAGGTGGAGCTTGACACGCTCCTCAACCAATATCGCGCTGGCACGGTGGCCTTCACTGCGGTCGTGGTCGCACAAGCGACCTTGCTGAGCGACGAGCAGTCAGCGCTCGCGGTCCGGCAAAACCGGTTTCTCGCCACGGTCGCCCTTATCGAGGCGCTCGGCGGCGGCTGGGACGCCACAGAACTGCCAAACGACATCGAGCTCGAGACATTAAATCCCATCATCCCAAGACTTTAACGATAATTTCGCAGCGGATACATCACTTTTAGAGAAGCAGATCCGGCCGACCCGCAAATATTGATCCTCTCCTGCTCTTGATTGGAATCATGCGGACCCCGAATGTATAAGACGGCAAACCACGGAAAAATTGGAATATTACCAAATATTCATGCCCCGGACCGTGAAAGGCAACACAGAGTTGGAAATGATTGGCAGTAGGATCAGGACCCTTATCTCATGCCAGATGGCGGACGCTAAGCATGGATGACCGAACCGTTGGGGCCAAGACTAAAACGCCGGATCATGCACTTCTCCGCGACCCCCCAGCTTTGCGCGTGGACAGAAGCAAATTCCCCGAGGTGAAGGCAAAACCGGGGTCGCGGTTACGGCCGCTCGTTCTCATCGTCATTGCAATCCTCCTCGGTCTTGGCATCTACCGGGGCGCCACGGCGATCAGGGCTCCAAAAGAATCTACCACCGAACAACAAAACACCACTCCGCCCCCGGTCCGTGTGGCGACTGTTGGAACCAGCGACATCAAGGTCGTGGTGACCGGCCTTGGTACCGTAACGCCTATCGCCAACGTGACCGTGAGAACACAAGTCAACGGCCAGCTCCTGCAAGTCGGCTTTACGGAAGGCCAGCTCGTCAAAAAAGGTGACTTCCTAGCCCAGATCGACCCGCGGCCATTTCAATTGGCGCAGACTCAATTCGAGGGACAACTGATTCATGATCAGGGGCTGCTCGATCAAGCACGGGTGAATCTGGTCCGTTTTCAAACGCTCCTCAAGCAGAACTCCATCGCCCGACAACAAGCGGACGACCAAGCGTTTCTCGTCACCCAATATGAAGGCTCGGTCAAAACCGACCAAGCTCAAATTGAGAATCAGAAGCTGAACTTGATCTATGCGCATATCGTATCGCCGATCGACGGACGCGTCGGCCTCCGTCTGGTAGACGCCGGCAATTACGTTCAAACATCCGACGCTAACGGCCTCGCGGTAATCACGCAATTGCAACCGATCTCGGTGATTTTCGTGGTGCCGGAGGACGATATCCCGGAAATTCAAGCCGCGACGCGCGCGGGCCTGCCGCTCGAGGTCACCGCATATGATCGCGCCAACGTCAACCGTCTTTCCGTCGGCAAAGTCGCGACGCTTGACAATCAAATCGATCAGACAACAGGCACCGTAAAAATTCGGGCGGACTTCGATAATTCGGACAACAAGCTGTTTCCAAACCAATTCGTCAACGCCCGGTTATTGCTAAAATCGCTTCACGCCGCCGTGACCGTCCCATCAAGCGCGGTTCAGCATGGCGCCCCGGGCACTTTTGTCTACGTCGTTGGCCCCGATGATACGGTGTCGGTGCGAACGATTACACTCGGCCCGCTCGATGGCGACATGTATGCGGTCACCTCTGGACTTAAGCCAGGGGACCGGGTTGTCGTCGATGGCATTGACCGCTTGCGGGACGGAGCAAAGGTCATGATCAGCTCTGGGGGAGAAGAGCCCCATGGGCAAGCAGCGCCGGCCGCCGAAAGCGAACCGCCCGCGAAAACCGGAACCCCTGGCAACACGCGCAGCAAACACCAGCCAAACAAGCCATGATGATGGAAGACGATGTTTGAGCATCTGGCATCGCGCAACCGGCGGCGCCGATGAACCCGTCGCGCATTTTCATCCTGCGTCCAGTTGCAACGACGCTTATCATGGTAGCAATCCTGCTCGCCGGCGGGGTTGCCTATAGTTACCTGCCGCTGTCAGCCCTCCCAGAAGTGGATTATCCGACAATCGAGGTCCAGACCTTCCTTCCCGGCGCGAGTCCGGAAGTGATGACATCCTCGGTTACGGCGCCGCTAGAACGGCAGCTCGGACAGATGCCGGGTTTGAACCAGATGACGTCGGCAAGTTCGGCCGGAGCATCGGTCATCACTCTGCAATTCGGCTTGAACCTCAGTCTCGATGTCGCCGAGCAAGAAGTTCAGGCTTCCATCAACGCCGCGAACAATCTGCTGCCAAGCGGATTGCCGACACCGCCTGTCTACAACAAGGTGAACCCGGCGGACGCGCCGGTCATGACGCTGTCGGTCACTTCAAAGACCTTGCCCTTGATCACACTCGAGGACATTAGTGAGACACGGCTCTTGCAAAGGCTTTCGCAACTGCCTGGCGTCGGGCTGGTCAGTATCGGCGGCGGCCAGCGGCCCGCCGTGCGGATCAAATTCAATCCTGCCGCCCTTGCCGCTTATGGCCTCAATATCGACGATCTGCGTACGACGATTGCCAACGCCAACGTCAATTTGCCGAAGGGCAGTTTCGATGGGCCATCGCAAGCCTCGACAATCAACGCAAACGACCAAATTCGAGACGCCTCGAGCTATGGGATGCTTGTCGTGGCCTACCGCAATGGCAGCCCGGTCCGCCTTTCGGATGTCGCCAGCGTCGCTTCGGGTCCCGAAAATTCAAAGCTCGGAGCTCTGGACAATACGAGTCCAGCGATCATCCTGAGCATCCGCCGCCAGCCTGGGGCGAATGTGATCGAGGTTGTCAACACGATCAAACAGCTGCTGCCCACGATTGTCGCCAATCTTCCGGCCGCCGTCGATGTCAAGGTTCTGAGCGACCGTACGACGACCATTCGCGCCTCCGTCACGGATGTCGAGTTCGAGCTGGCGTTTGCGGTGGCCCTTGTCGTCCTCGTGATCTTCCTCTTCCTGCGAACGCTTCCGGCGACCATTATTCCGAGCCTTTCGGTGCCGTTGTCTCTGGTTGGCACCTTCGTCGTGATGTATCTCCTCGGCTTCAGTCTCGACAATCTCTCGCTGATGGCGCTGACGATCTCGACTGGCTTCGTCGTCGACGACGCGATTGTGATGATCGAGAATATTACCCGCTACATCGAAGCGGGCGATCCACCCATGGAAGCCGCGCTTAAAGGTTCTGAGCAAATCGGGTTCACCATCATTTCGCTCACCGTGTCGCTGATCGCGGTGCTTATTCCGCTGTTGTTCATGGGCGATGTGGTTGGCCGCCTGTTCCACGAATTCGCGATCACCCTGGCTGTCACGATCGTCATTTCGGCAATCGTTTCGCTGACTCTCGTGCCTATGCTCTGCGCGCGGTTGATCCGGCATCGTCCCGCTGTCAGCCGCAACCGTTTCGATCTCATGGCGGAACGCGCGTTCAACGGCTTGGTCGAACGGTATGGGCGGGCGCTCGATGTCGTACTGGCGCATCAACCGCTGACGCTTTTTGTCGCGATCGCCACTCTTGGCCTGACCATCGTGCTCTATATCATGATTCCCAAAGGCTTTTTCCCGGTGCAAGACACCGGCATGATCGTGGCGATTGCGGAAGCCCCGCAGAATGTGTCCTTCGGGGCGATGTCCGGCCTCCAACGCCAGCTCGCGGAAGCCATACTGCATGATCCGGCGGTCGAAAACGTCAGCTCGTTCATTGGAATCGACGGCGAAAACCCAACCCTGAACAGCGGCAGATTCTTGATCAATCTCAAACCCAAGGATGAGCGGCAGCTCTCCGCGAGCGACGTTGTTCAGCGCCTCCAGAAAGAGGTTTCCGGCATCATTGGCGTTTCCCTTTATATGCAACCGGTTCAGGATCTCACGATCGATACCAGCGTCAGCCGTGCGCAGTATCATTTTATCTTACAGGACGCCGATCCGGCTGCGTTCAAAATCTGGGTCCCGAAGCTGGTCGAACGCCTCCGGCAGCTTCCGGAGCTTAGCGACGTCGCCAGCGATTTGCAGAGTCAGGGGCTTGCTGTCGATCTTACCATCGACAGGGCAACCGCGGCACGGTTTGGCGTTACGCCAGCCAGTGTCGACAATGCGCTCTACGACGCGTTCGGCCAGCGGATTATTTCAACCATCTACACGCAGTCGAACCAATACCGGGTTATTCTGGAAGCAGACCCTGCCTTGCAGCGGACCCTTTCCAGCCTGTCCTCGTTCTATTTGCCGTCGTCATCATCTTCCACCAATGGACAGGTTCCACTTTCCGCAATCGTCCATGTCAGCGAGCGGTCAGGACCGCTTCTGATTACACATCTCGCGCAGTTTCCTGCCACCACGATCTCCTTCAATGTCGCCCGAGGCTCCTCTCTCGGCGCCGCCGTCAAGGCAATCGAAAAGGCCGAGCAAGAGATCGGTCTGCCAGATAGCTTTATCTCATCCTTTCAGGGTGCCGCGGCGGCATTTCGCGCCTCGGCGACCAACGAACTTCTTTTGATTCTCGCTGCCGTGATTACCATGTACATCGTTCTCGGCGTCCTTTACGAGAGCTTCATTCATCCCATCACAATTCTCTCGACCCTGCCCTCGGCGGGAGTCGGAGCGTTGCTTGCGTTGATGGCGACCGGGCACGAACTCGACATCATCGCGATCATCGGCATCGTCTTGCTGATCGGCATCGTCAAAAAAAATGCAATTATGATGATCGATTTTGCTTTGCAGGCCGAACGCTCCGAAGGACTCGCACCGCGCGACGCTATTTTCCAAGCCTGTCTTTTGCGGTTTCGCCCGATCCTGATGACGACGTTTGCCGCGATTCTTGGCGCCCTTCCCTTGATGCTTGGGACAGGTGTTGGCTCCGAGCTCCGCAATCCGCTCGGCATCGCCATCGTCGGCGGCCTGATCGTGAGCCAGGTTTTGACCCTTTTCACGACGCCGGTGATCTACCTCTACTTTGATCGTCTCGCGGTCCGCTTCGGGCGCGGGCGCGGCGGAAGCCGTCCGCTTGCCGCTAGAGAGTCTTAGGATGAACCTCTCCGCCCCCTTCATCGCGCGTCCGGTCGCAACAACGCTCCTGACGTTCGGTATCGCACTGGCGGGGTGCCTTGCTTTTCTTAAGCTGCCGGTGTCGCCCCTCCCCCAGGTCGATTTTCCAACCATTCTGGTTCAAGCGCAACTTCCAGGCGCGAGTCCGGAGACCGTGGCCGCGAGCCTGGCCGGGCCTCTTGAGCGGCACCTCGGGCAAATTGCCCATGTCACAGAAATGACCTCATCAAGCAGCCTGGGCCAGACCCGCATCATCCTGCAATTTGGCATTGAACGCGACATCGACGGCGCCGCGCGGGATGTGCAAGCGGCGATCAACGCGGCGGCGGCCGATTTGCCGACCAACCTGCCGACCAATCCGACCTATCGCAAGATCAATCCCGCCGACGCGCCAATCCTTATTCTCACGCTCGCATCGAAGACAAAGACGCGCGCTCAGATGTATGATTATGCGAGCAATATTCTTCAGCAAAGGTTGTCTCAACTCGATGGAATAGGGCAAGTCGTGATCGGCGGCGGTGCCCTGCCCGGCGTGCGGGTCGAGATCAATCCGCATGCCCTGTCAAAATACGGTATCGGCCTCGAAGATGTACGCGCAGCCCTAGCGTCCGCCAACGCCAATAGCCCGAAGGGCGCAATAGAAGATGAACGGCGACATCTTCAAATCTATACCAACGACCAAGCGACGCGGGCCGCGGATTATATGCCGCTGATCATAGCCTACCGCAATGGTAGCCCCGTGCGTCTCACCGACGTCGCCAGCGTCCTAGATTCGGCCGAAGACATTCGCAATGTGGGGCTCGACAACGGTGAAGAAGCCATTTTCGTCATCATATTCCGTCAACCGGGCGCCAATATTATTGACGCTGTCGAGCGGGTAAAAGCCGAATTGCCGCATCTGCAAGCGGCCATGCCCAGCGATATCGTGTTCAAGCCGGCCTCAGATCGCAGCAACACCATCCGCGCCTCGTTGCACGACACGGAATGGACCTTGGTCACAGCGGTTCTGCTGGTGACGCTGATAGTCTTTTTGTTCCTGCGTAATATGCGCGCGGCGATTATCCCCATCATCGCCGTCCCGGTTTCGATCGTCGGCACGTTCGGCGCGATGTATCTTTTGAACTTCAGCTTGAACAATTTGTCTTTGATGGCTCTTACCATCGCGACCGGCTTTGTCGTCGACGATGCGATCGTCGTCCTGGAGAATATTTCGCGCCATCTCGATGCGGGACGGGGGCAAGTCGAGGCGGCGCTAAAAGGTGCTGGCGAGGTCGGTTTTACCGTGCTCTCGATCAGCATTTCGCTGATCGCGGTGTTCATTCCTATTCTTTTGATGGGCGGTATTGTCGGGCGCTTGTTTCGTGAATTTGCGGTGACCCTATCGCTCGCCATCCTCGTTTCGCTCGTCTTGTCCTTAACCACGACGCCGATGCTTTGCGCAATATTTCTCAGGCCGCGTTCGCATTCGCCGGACCCTTCGTCTCGGTTTGATCCCTTTGCTAGAATTTTGCATGGCTACGAGCGCTCGCTGAGCTGGGCACTTCGTCACGGTGTCTTGGTGATGCTGGTTTTATTTGCGACCATCGGCCTCAATATCGAATTGTTCAAGATCGTGCCAAAGGGCTTTTTCCCGCAACAGGATATTGGCCGTCTTGCGGGGTCTATCCAGGCCGATCAGTCGATCTCGTTCCAGGCCATGCGGGATAAGCTCGCGCAGCTTCAGGCGATCGTGCAAGCCGACCCAGCAGTCGCCAGCGTGAAAGGCTATACGGGCACTGGCGCAGGTCAAACCAACGCCGGCTTGGTCTACATCGACCTTAAGCCAAGATCCGAACGGAGCGATACTGCCGACGAGGTGATTGCCCGTTTGCGCGAAAAACTCAGGCAAGTTCCCGGTGCCCAGCTTTTTCTACAATCCGTGCAGGATATTCGTATCGGCGGACGGATCAGTAATGCCCAGTATCAATATACGCTGCGAGGGGACAACACGGCTGAGCTTTATGCCTTCGTACCGCGTCTCGTTGAGGCCTTAAAGAGAAGTTCGGTGCTCGCAGACGTCAATTCCGACCAGCAGCAGACGGGACTTGAAACCGACGTCTTCATCGACCGTGACACCGCTTCCCGTCTCGGCCTCGTCATGAGTCAAATCGACAATACACTTTACGACGCGTTCGGGCAGCGCCAGGTCTCGACGATTTACAGCGCGGTCAATCAGTATCATGTTGTGATGGAAGTCGACCCGCGCTATTGGCAAGATCCCTCGATCCTGAGAGATCTTTATGTCAGCACCGCCGGAGCCAGTCCTAAGGGCACAGCGACAACAAACGCTGTGCTAGGAACCGTGACGCAGAGCCCCGCGCTTGCGGGGCCGGGGTCGCCAGTTGCCAATTCCAGCCAAGGCACAAATTTGGCGGGGATTGAGGCGCGCAACGCACAGACCAATTCGCTTGCCAACACTGGCAGACAAGGCACGTCAGCCGGCGCGGCGGTCAGCACCAATCAGGAAACCATGATTCCGCTCGCCGCCTTCAGCCATTTCGAACCTGGTCACACCCCCTTGGCTGTCAATCATCAAGGACTCTTCGTTGCCAGCACGATCTCCTTCAATCTGCAGCCCGGCGCTTCCTTGGGGAATGCCGTTGGCGAAATCCAGCAGGCAATGAGGAACCTGCATGCTCCCGTCACCATTCGTGGCAGCCTGCAGGGGACGGCAAAGGCTTTCGAGGAATCGCTTGCCAATGAACGCGTCCTGCTGCTGGCCGCATTGGCGACGATCTATATCGTTTTGGGCATTCTCTATGAAAGCTTCATTCACCCCTTCACCATTCTCTCTACCTTGCCGTCAGCGGGGGTCGGTGCGGTGCTCGCGTTGCTGCTGTTTCACACTGAGTTCAGCATCATTGCCATGATCGGAGTGATTTTGCTGATCGGCGTTGTTAAGAAAAACGCGATTTTGATGATCGATTTCGCGCTCGAAGCGGAACGATCGGAAAGTCTCTCGCCACAAGACGCGATTTTCCGCGCCTGTATCTTGCGGTTCCGCCCGATCATGATGACGACCTTCGCGGCAATTTTCGGTGCCATTCCGCTCGCGCTGAGCTTCGGCGATGGGAGCGAGATACGGCGCCCGCTTGGGATCGCGATCGTCGGTGGCCTGATCGTCAGCCAACTCTTGACCCTTTACACGACACCCGTGCTCTATCTTTACCTGGACCGGTTCCGGCTCTGGGCGAACCGGCACTGGCGCCGCCTGTTTCCGCGCATAGCGGGTGCCGTGCCCGAACCTTCAGAGTAGCACGTGTCCGAGGCTTAACGGTCCTACCTATTTGATTGCAATCACCATCGAATCGGTACCGGTAAGCGGCTCGACTCGTGTTTGTGAGAACCCGGCCTCGCGCATCCAAGCCTGGCAGTCTGCGCCGGTAAAGTCGAAGCCACCCGGCGTCTCAATCAACATATTCAAGCTCATCAACAGACCGAACGCGTTTTCGCGCCGCTCGTCATCGATGATCGACTCATAGACGATCAGTGCTCCGCCCTTTGCAAGGGCGGCGTACGCTTTTTCGAGCAGCATGCGTTTTTGCCCCAAATCCCAATCGTGCAGAATATGACCCATGATGAGGACGCCGGCCGCCGGGAGGGGGTCCGTGAAGAAATTTCCGCTTATAAATTTAACCCGGCTGGAGACGCCGCGCGTGCCGATAAATTCCTCGAAGACTGGCTTTACCTGTGGCAGATCATAACCAGCGCCGGAAAGATGCGGATGCCCTGAGGCAAGGGTGGCGGCCACCATACCTTGCGCGGCGCCGATGTCGGCAAAGGATTTATAATCCTGCCATGGGAATTTGGCAGCGACCGCTTGTGCCGCGCCGAGGCTGACACCACTCATGGCAGCCAAGAAGCCACGCAGCTTTGCTGGGTCGGCGTAGAGGGATGCGAATATGTCGCCCGAGTCCTTGGCCTCATTCTGATTGCGGCCGGTCTTGAGCGCTTCGGTCAACGAGCCCCAAGATTCATAAAGACGGGAATTCGCCATTTCAAGAAGACCGCCAGCATAGCTTGGCTTCGCCCGGTCGAGAAAGAGATCCACATCCAGTGCGTTGCTGTATTTTCCATCACGCCGGTCGAGCAATTTTAGCGCGACAAGCGCATCGAGAAAATCGCGGGCGGAGCGCTCATGCAGGCCGAGCCGCTGTGACAGAGTGACGAGATCGGCCGGTCCCTTGGCGAGTTCTGTGAAGAGTCCGAGTTCTACGCCGCTCAACAGCACCTTCGATGCCCAGAAACCAAACCCAATATGGAATATATTCGCGGGCGTTACGGCATCGGTCACGAGACACCTCCTTTGATTGCGGCGCCACCGAGGTCCACAAATGCGAAAATGCAAGCAACGTTTGAACGGCGCGCCCTACAACAGGGCGGGGTCAACAGAGGATCAAACAGCGGCCAATGCGTCGATAAGCTTGCGCAGAGTTGCAATGGTTGACACATCAGCGATTCCATCAACGCGAGCGGGTCTGAAATGACGCTGGAAAGCGACGATGGTAGATTGTGTCTTGACATCATAGAGTCCGGTCACATCGATGCCATAGCCGTAGCTCACCAGCATGGCTTGGAGTGCTTCCACCTCCAAGCCTTCGGCGCCTCGCTCGAGCCGCGGGCCGTCTTCGAAGGCACACGGAGTGACGAAGTGGCCAACTCCGCGGTCAGCCAATTGACCCCAAGGAAAATGTTCGCCGGGATCGTTCTTTCGATCAGGCGCCAGATCGGAATGCGCGAGAACGCGCGCTGGCGGGATTTTCCAGCGCGTGGATATGTCTTGGCAAAGCGCGATGACCGTTTCGATCTGCTCTGGCTGGTAGGGCGGCAATCCCGCAATATGGCCGTGGTTGGCGATTTCGATCCCGATCGAAACAGTGTTCATGTCACGGTCGCCAGCCCAAACACCGATGCCAGCGTGCCAAGCACGCCGCAACTCCGGTACAAGCTGAAAAAGCTCACCCTGTTCATCGACGAGATAATGCGCCGAGACTTGCGACGCTTCCGCGCAAAGGTGATCGAGGGCAGCCGCACCCGTCGCGAGACCTGTATAATGCAGGATGATCGCGTCGGGAAGCTTGCCCTTGCGATCACCATGATTGGGTGAGGGACGAACGATCGCGGAAAGCGAACTGTCTGGTGTCAATAACCGTAATACGCCGTGCATACCTGATTACCATAGGCATCATAACCAACCCGCGCGCAACGTGCGGGCGGCGGGGCTGGCTGATAGTAGCCAGGGGGAGGAGGGGGAGGAGGCGGCGCTGTGTTTGCGCCGACGATAGCGCCGGTCGCCGCGCCAAGCGCGCCGCCCGCGAGTGCGGCACCGACACCGCCGCCTGTCGCGGCACCGATCGCCGCGCCCGTCGCACCGCCGAGCGCCGCACCGCTGACACCGCGTTGCTCCGGCGTATAGCCACAGCCGGCAAGCCCTGCGGACGAGATGAGGAGTAACGTCAAAGTCGCAATCTTCTGCATGCCTTTTCCTAGCGTCTCTTCAAAGACCAGGATCGCTTCAAACCGAACGATAATGGTCTTTCGCTTTGGTTTTGTCGCATGACCTTACTTCCGGACATCTGTAACTTTTTTTAGACCTTGCTTCCGCGTGTATTGCTTCAGCAACCGCGAACTGCCCACTCACCCCAGCCAAAGCGGCGGGTCAAGCTGGAAATCGCGCCGCTCCCAAGGTTTTTGGGGCCAAGCGGCATTTGTATCACGCGCATCTTTCAAATTTGACAATTGACGAAGCGGCGCTGGACCCTTATCGCACTTGAGCCAGCCGGCCGGATGGCCGCCGCTGTCGTGGCGGAGGAAAGTCCGGGCTCCACGGAGACACGGTGCCGGATAACGTCCGGCGGGGGCAACCCCAGGGAAAGCGCCACAGAAAACAGACCGCCGCAAGGCAAGGGTGAAACGGTGCGGTAAGAGCGCACCGCGCGCATGGCAACATGAGCGGCAGGGCAAGCCCCACCGGGAGCAAGACCGAATAGGGGCAACATGCGGCATCCTCCTGAGGAGGCCGCAAATC
The DNA here is from genome assembly GCF_029855125.1 of Methylocapsa sp. D3K7. Classification (GTDB taxonomy): domain Bacteria; phylum Pseudomonadota; class Alphaproteobacteria; order Rhizobiales; family Beijerinckiaceae; genus Methylocapsa. Next base: position 3,744,339 of record NZ_CP123229.1, on the reverse strand, counting down.
CGTCTCCGGATCGTTGCCCGGGTTGGTTGCTCGAGGCGGCCGGTAACGGCTGTCCCAGAGGAATGGCCATCACGCGCGCGAGAACCGCGCGCCATACAAAACCCGGCTTATAGGCCGGCTGGCACAAATCCTGACCGTGAGCGCTGCGGCTGACGCTCAGGGTTTTCTTCTGTGTGCTTCACCCCAGCTTGCCTGACGCATGCGCGAGCAAGGTGTAAACCTTGCCTGTTTCCGACAGAAGATAGGTTTTGGCGACGCCTTCGCTGGCCTCGTCTTGGCCAAGCCCGGCCAGCAGCCGTTCGAACTCCTGCACATAGCGATCAACCGTCGCACGGAACTCCGGATCGAGGCGGTAACGGCGGCGGATTTCGTCAAAAGTTTGTGGCCCGCGACCAACATAGATCCGCTTCGTGAAGGCCGTTGTCTCGCCGCGGCGATAGCGGTCCCAGGCGGCGGCGGCGGCGGCATGATCAATCATCTGAGCAACATCGAGAGAGATGGCATCAAGACGTTGCGCCGGTTGCGCGGGTTTCGGCGGGATATTTGGCGATACCGCTGGTTCGTCGCTATCGACGCGTGCAAGGAGGTCGGAAATCCAACCGGCGCCGCGCTCGGGCGTTTTTCCATTGCTGGCCTGAGCCGCGGGCCGTGCCCTTGGTGTCTCCGCGCGAGGCGGCTCTTGAGTCGTCCGCTGCAATTCAGCTGCGCGAGCCGGTTCGACGCGCCGTGGCGAGACCGGCGGCGCGGCCCGGCCGCTCACCGGAACCGGTTGCGACACATCAAAGGCCCGGCCAGATTTGGTAACGACCTCGCTCAACTCTTCCAGGGCCTTGATCTGATCGGCAACGGCCCGCCGCATGGTGGCCGCCTGATGTGCCGTCTCCTGCGGCAGCTCGACCGCGCCACGATGCAAAGCCTCGCGAGTCGAGTCGAGCTCGTGTTGAATCTCGCGGGACATGCCGCGCAATTCCGCCGCCGCCGATTGGAACCGCTCCGTGGTTTGCCCCAGAATCGTTTCCAATTCCGCGTTGGCCTGCGCGCAAGCGCTGCGTACGGCGGTTGCCATAGTCTCGCTTTCCTGCTCGATGTTGCCGCGAATCCCCGCAAGCTGCCGGTCAATCATTCCGCCAGTGGACTGCGAAGTTTCCGCGAGCAATGCGCCGATATCGCGAGCGCCAGCCGCAGCCTTCTCGAATGAGCCGTCAATGCCTTCCGCGAAGGATTGCATCAGAGTTTCCAATTCCTCACGGCGTTCCTTGATACTCGCGACGAGCGAGTCGAGGGAATCGCGACGCGCCCCGAGCAACTGATCGAGCTCGCCTTGCTGGCGGGAAAGATCGCCTGTTGAACTCGCAAGGCTCTCCCGGTGCCGCGCAATCGTTTCGGCCAGGCTTCCGGCTTCGTCGAGGGTCGCACGCGTCGATTGATTGAACTGAAGGATTTCGCCGGAGAAATGCGTGAGGATCGAGCGGAAATCATCCATGCGATCGCTCAGCGCCCGCTCGGCCGCCGCGAAATCGGTGCCGGTCGCGCCAATCGCTGTCTGCAACGTCTCGCTGCTGTTCATGAGACGATCGATCACTTCGGTCATGCCAGAGCGCAACCGCTCATTCGTTTCGACCAGAGCCTCAATCGAGGCCGCAGCACCGGTTTCGATGGAGGTGCGCAACTGCGCCGCAGAGCGGTCAATGGCCGATGCAAACTCGTCTTGCTTTTCTCCGAGGCGCTGGACCACGGCATTGGCACGGCCTTCGATCGTTTGCGTCGTGGTTTCTCCGAGGTTCAAGACCTCCTCGGCGATCTGTTTGCCGAGGGCAGACAGAGAATCGACGAGCCGCACGCCGCGTGTATCAAAGAGTTCGCGCAATTCGCCAGACCGTACCGTCAATGCGGCCTGTAAGGCGTGGCCGCGTTCCCCAAGCGCCCCTTCGAGATCGCTCAGCCGGTCCGCCAAGGCGATGCTGATTTCATGGATACGCTGCGCGAGGCCGTCGCCAATCTCTCCCGCGCGGCCGGCGAGGGTTGTATCGAGATCTTCGACCGCCTGCGCAATCGTTTCGCGGATCTCCTCGGCCCGCCCGGCGAGCACTTGCCCCAATTGTCCCGCTTCGCGGTCCAGCACCGCGTTGATATTCCCCGTGTGAAGACTGAGAGTTTGATCAATCTCCTGCGTCCTCGCGGCGAGTTTGTCGGAGACCGCGCGGCCGGTTTCATCGAGGTCCCCGGCGAATGCCGCAAGACGGTTGACAACGCGATCTTCGAATTGGCTGATGCGGTCATCCAACGTCTCGGCGATCGCTGCCGCGCGGACGCCAAGCACCCCATCGACTTCATCTGTTTTGGCCGCGAAGCTCTCGGCGATCTCCGTCGAGCGGGCGGCCAGAATTGTACTGATTTCCTGGGCTTTCTCGTCGAGCGCGCGGATCACGTCGCCGCCGCCATCGCCAAGCGCCCTGGCGATTTCGAGAGCTCTCCCGGTCAATGTCTCGCTGAGCGCTTGCGCGCCGGAAGTGATTCCCTGATCTACACGGGCGATCAGATTGGCGAATGCCTGACTGACTTCCTCCGTCTTGGAAGCCGTGCGCGATTCAAAAGCTTCGATATGAGCGGCGAGTGCAGCGGCGGCTTCCTGGGCCCGCACGCCAAGCTTGTCGTTGAGTTCGCCTCCCTGCAGAGTCAGGGTTGACTCGATCGCGCCGAGGCGATCGCTAAGCGTCGCGGTAAACCGCTCAACATGCTCGTCGATGCTATTGGCGACGGCTCCCCCCTGCCCGATGACGGTTTCTTCAAACATCTGCAAGCGGCCCGCAAGGGCTTCGTTGACCCGGTCGGCATGGGTTGCGATCGCATTGATTGCTTCATTGGCGGTTTCGGCGAAGCGCTCGTTGAGATCATTTGCTTGATAGCCGATCGAAGCGACAGCCTGTTGCGCCGTCGAATCGAAATTCTCCGAGAGTGCCCCTGTGTGGTCGACGAACACCGCAACCGCTCCGCGCGCGGACTCCGCCAGATGTCCGGTCATCTCTTCGGCATGCCGGTTGAGGGCGCCAAATGTTTCGTCAAGAGTGGCGGCAAGCCGCTCATGAAGCGTATTGGCGTGATTGACAAAGGCTGTTTCCGAGTGCTGCGCGGCGGCTTCCAGCCGTTCACTAATTTGATCGGAGCATGTGGTCAGGGCGCCAAGCGTGCCGCCGACGGTCGAGGTCAAACGTGACTGCAGCGCCTCGGTATGACCATCCAACGCCGCCGCCGCTTGTGCCGCCGCCGATTCAAGGCGCGTGCTCAAATCCTCAGCATGGTGACTGATCGCTCCAAAGGTTTCACTGACCGCGGAGTTGAGGCGGCCGTGAAGCGCATCGGTGCGGCTGGTAAATTCGCTCACCGATCGCTGCGCGGTCGTCTCCAGCCGGTTGCTCATCGCCTCCGCGTGGCTCGTCAGGGCGTGGAGGGTTTCGCCAACGGTCGATTGGAGTCGATCGTGCAGAGCTTCGGTTTGACCCGTGAGTGCCTCGACGGAACGTTGCGCGGTCAATTCCAGACGTTCGCTCATATCGTCCCAATGATTTGAGAGCGCCCCGATCGTCTCGGCGCTCGTCGCCGCAAGCTGCTCGCGCAGAGCTCCGGTTTGCCCGGTCAGCGCAGCAAGCGTCGTTCTCGCTGTCGTTTCCAAGCGCTCGCTCATTTGGGTGGAATGGGCGGTCAAGGCCGACAAGGTTTCGCCAAGAGTCCCCGCCAACTGGTCATTCAATCCGGTGGTGTGATCGGTAAAAGCCGCAACCGTGTCGCGCGCGGTGGCGGCGAGATGATCATGCAGATCCTGCGAGTGACTGTTCAGTGTTGCAAGCGTATCCGCAGCCGTCGTGGCAACGCGCTGGTGTAGTGTTTCGGTGTGGCTCGTCAACGCAGAGGCAGTGGCGTCGGCGGTCGCGGCGAAGCGCCTATGCAGTTCGTTCCCATGCTGATCGAATTGGAGATGAATCCGGGATTGACCCTCGTCGAACAGCGTCGTGAGAGTCCGGGCGGAATTCTCGAGTGTTTCCCGTGCTTCCGCCGTGCGGTCATGAAGAAGGCCCGCGATGTGTTCGCTCGTCTGCGACAAAGTCTCATGCAGCGCATTGCCTTGCACCGTGATGGTGTCGTGCAGGCGATCGCTCGTCTGTGCCATGCGGACCGCGATATTTTCGCCGCGCGAAAAAACGGTGTCGGCGATTTGCGCGCCGCTAGCGTCAAGCCGTTGCGCCAGCGCGTTGCCGCGCGTCTCGAGATCGGCGGCGAGAGCTTCCCTACCCGCGCTGAACTGCTGATCCATTGCCGCCATGCGCTCGGCGATCAGCCGAGCGATGCCATCGCTCGCCCCGGTCAGACTGGTCGCGGCGTCTTGCCCAGATTGGTTGAGCCGGGAGATGAGATCGTTTCCGTGCGAGGACAGTTGCTGGACGATGGCGTCCCTGCCCTGGCCAAGTGCGGTTTTAATTTCTTCGCCCTTTGAGTCGAGCGATGCGGTGACCCGGCCTGCCGCATCTCCAACGGTTTCGGTAAATCGCGAAGAGGCGCTCGAAAGGTCGCGAGAAAGATTGTCGTGCACAAGGGCAATCGCGCCGCGAACCCTGTCAGCATTGGTCAAAATGGACTCCCTCTCGGAAGCCAGTTCATCGATCAAGGAGCGGACGCGGCGCTCATTGTCGGAGTAGGAGCGCTCAAGATTGGACACTTCGGATCTAACGAGCGTTTCAAGTTCGCTCGCCCTTGCGAGCGCGCGTTCGATACCATCTCCCATCGAAGCCACCTCGCGGCGAATGGCTTGCGACAGCGTGACCATCTGTTCGGTGGCGATGGTTTCAGGTTCTGCCAAACGGACAGCGACCTCGGTCATCGAACGGGCGGCGAGGCGCATTTCCTGACCCCGGCGCAGCAAGGTGGCCGTCACCGCAAACACGATAACAGGGCCCGCAATGGTCATGAGGGCGAGGGTCGCCTGCGGAAGTAAAGCCCCAGACGCAAGATTGAATAGGGTTGCACGATTGGCGATGAAGTAGCAAAGCGACAGGACAACCCACAAAATCGAACAAACCGCGACGAAGACCCCTGGACTGCGGTTGTAGCGGGTCTGAAACGCGCGCAGGATTTCGCCAGCGGATTGCCGGTCGTCATTGGCAGGTAAGATTGCCGTCGCAACGGTGGATCGTTCGAGGGCCTGCCGCTCCTCGCGAATTTGCTGCTTGTCCTCGCGCTTGAGACCATTTTCCCGCGGCCGGTCCAAGAGCCGGTCCTCATCAATCGCGGCCGGCGCCGCTTCGGGCATGCGGGCGTTGTCGCGTGTCCGCCGTGTGGGGTCAGGACGGGTGAGCGCCGTTTCGCGATCCGAGCGCGACCGGCCCTTCGCCGTATCGGCGCCAGGAGCCTTCGCGGATGTTTCGTCCGGCAGCATGCCTTGGCCATCGGCGCGAAGATTCAATGCCTCTTCAATGGCCAAAAGCGCCGCCGCCGCAGGATCTTGAGCTTTATTGGAACTCGCCATCGGACGCCTCTCACAAACTCCGTCGCAAGGAGGCCAAAGCTTCCCTGCGGATACACATCAGCGATCCCACGCGGAACCGTTAACCAAATCTTACTTTACAACCTGAACGGCAGGATTCAAACCGAGCAATTGCAAGGATTTAGAAACATCGTTAATGCACCGCCGCCGGGGCCGGCGGCAAAAAACAGCCGGATGGCGGTTTCGGCCGCGCTGGCCATTTTAACCGGAGGGGCGATCTTAGATGGCAGAAGCCCCACAGGCAGCGGCCAGGTTCATTAAAACTATTCTATATCAGACGTTTAGCCTGAAAATGCCGGGGCGCGGCAGCGTGCCGCACGTGTCATCCATCAAAGCCCTAAGGCATCGCTTGCCCGCAAGCGTGGCTGCAGTTAGAATAATTCTAAGCCATGTCCCAGCGTGTTTGAAAAGCTGGAAGGCTGGCTTTCCCGACTCATGTTTTCGAAGGAATTGAACATGGCAGCGCTGAACGGCTCGAAGACCGAATCCAATCTGAAAGACGCTTTTTCCGGAGAATCCCAGGCGAACCGGCGGTATCTTTATTTCGCACAAAAAGCCGACATCGAGGGTTACAATGATGTAGCCGCCGTTTTCCGTTCGACCGCCGAGGGTGAAACGGGCCATGCCCATGGTCACCTTGAGTTCCTCGAAGCGGTTGGCGACCCCGCGACCGGCCTGCCGATCGGTGAAACCACACAAAATCTGAGCGCCGCCGTCGCCGGCGAAACGCATGAATACTCCGACATGTATCCTGGCATGGCACGCACCGCCCGCGAGGAAGGATTTGAGGAAATTGCCGATTGGTTCGAGACGCTTGCCAAGGCCGAGCGCTCGCATGCCGGCCGCTTTCAGAAAGCACTCGACGAATTGCGGAAATAATAGACCGGCACGATTAGGTTCCATCCGTAAAAATGGCCCGGCTTCCGCCGGGCCGCCCGTCCTTGTCACCTTTTGGAACCTCCCCCCTTTTTGAGAAAATCATCCCATGAGCGAAGGTGGCCTTGGCGCTCCGACCCGGCATCCGCTGGATTGGCAAAATCCGGATTTTTACGACGAAGCAAAGCTCGACGCGGAGACGCGGCGAATCTTCGATATTTGTCATGGCTGCCGCCGCTGCTTCAATCTCTGCGACTCCTTTCCGCGCTTATTCGATCTGATCGACGCCGCCCCGAATGGCGAGTTGGATACGGTGGACAGCCAAGGCTTCAAACCGGTCATCGATGCCTGCACGCTCTGCGACATGTGCTTCATGACAAAGTGTCCCTATGTCCCGCCGCACGAGTTCAATCTCGATTTCCCGCATTTGATGCTGCGCCATCGCGCAGTCGAGGCCAGCCAGGGCAAGACAAAAATCGCGGACCGTGAACTCGCCAAGACCGACCGCAACGGCAAGGCCGCGCGTTTCTTGGCGCCGCTCGCCAATTGGATCACCGGCAGAAGTCAGAAATTCACACGGGGACTCGTTGAAAAGATAACGGGCCTCGACAAGAACGCCGCGCTGCCAAAATACCGGTCGAAGAGTTTCGAAAAACTGAGCGCGGACGCTCCGCCAGCGATCAATTACGATGCTCCCGCCTCTGGCCGCAAAGCAGTCATCTATGCGACGTGCTTTGCCAATTACAACGACCCGGACATTGGCCTTGCGGCGCGCGCCGTGCTGGCAAAAAACGGGGTCGAGACAGAGATTGTATATCCGCATTGCTGCGGCATGCCCATGCTGGAGCAAGGCAATATCGCGGAGGTCGCGAAAGGAGCCAAGATCGTGGCGCAAGCGATGCGTCCCTGGATCGACAAAGGCTATGGCATCATCGCTCTGGTTCCGTCCTGTGCCCTGATGTTGAAATTCGAATGGCCGCTGATCCTGCCCGGCGATCCCGGTATCGAGAAGCTGTCGAAAGCCACTTTCGATCTGAGCGAATATGTCGTGGACATTGCCCGCAACGAAGGTCTTGCCCCGGGAATGGAGCCGCTCGCCGAGGGTCGCATCGCCTTGCATATCTCTTGTCATTCGCGAGCCCAAAACATGGGACCGAAGGCGCGCGAAATGCTGAAACTCATCCCGAACGCCGATATCCAAGTGATCGAGCGTTGCTCCGGCCACGGCGGCTCTTGGGGCTACAAGCATGAAAATTTTGGCACCGCCATGAAGGTCGGCAAACCGGTTGCACGGCAAGCTGCATCGAGTGGCAAGGCTGTCATCACCTCCGAATGTCCCCTGGCTGGCCTGCATATCGTGCAAGGCATCGAGAGCCAGGACGGCGGCAAGCCGCGTCTTGCCGGGCATCCGATCGAAATCGTTGCCGAGGCCTACGGGCTCGGCAAGTAATCCGTGTGAATTAGGCCCTGTCTGCAGGGACTCTGGAGCCCCCCATGAACCAGAAACATTATCTCGCGCCGGGCGATATCCTGGCCCCCGAGGAATATCGTAAGATCCGCGACGAGAGCCGCAAGAAGAATGCCGAACGAAAACGTCAGCGGCGGATCGAGGTCGGCCCCCATGTCACCTTTTATTTCGAGAACTATGGGACCATGTGGAGCCAAGTCCACGAAATGGTCTATATCGAAAAAGGCGGTCTTGAGCAGATCGCGCAGGAGCTCGAAGCCTACAATCCCTTGATCCCGAAGGGTCAGGAACTTGTCGCGACGTTCATGATCGAGATCGACGATCCCGACCGGCGCAAGCGCGTTCTCGGCGAACTTGGCGGGATCGAGGAAACAGCTTTCTTGGTTGTCGGCGGCGAGCGCGTTGTTGGGGTCCCAGAGGCCGATCAGGACCGGACACGGTCAGATGGCAAGGCCTCATCGGTCCAGTTCGTCCATTTTCCGTTCACTCCCGCGCAAATCGAGGCGTTCCAGCGTCCGGGTGCCGAAGTGACGATCGGCTTTGCCCATCCTTCCTACGGCCATATGGCGGTGTTGCCGGAGGCCGTGCGGGCCGAACTTGCCGGCGACTTCGATTGACACGCACCGCGCTCATGGCGGCTTTGCATGCGCTGCCATATCCGCTATGAAGCGGGCGCCAATTTTGGCTTTCTTCATTCCGGGAACATCATGGCGACCGAACGCACTTTTTCTATTCTGAAGCCCGACGCGACGCAGCGCAATCTGACCGGAGCGATCAATGCGCTCATTGAAAAGGCAGGGCTGCGAATTGTCGCGCAAAAGCGCGTTCGGATGACCCGCGAGCAGGCTGAGACGTTTTACGCGGTGCACAAGGCGCGGCCGTTCTTCGGCGAACTCGTCGAAACCATGACAGCTGGGCCAGTGGTCGTGCAAGTGCTCGAAGCCGAGGACGCGATCAAGAAATACCGCGACGTGCTCGGCGCGACGGACCCCGCGAAGGCGGCACCCGGCACGATCCGTAAGGAATTCGCCGTCTCGCTCGGCGAGAATTCGGCACATGGGTCCGACGGTCCAGAGACGGCCGCGATCGAAATCGCACAATGGTTCTCCGGCAATGAAATCGTCGGCTAAAAGCCTCGGCGCTCTGCCTCCTAGCCGCTGAAGGGAACCCTCAAGGATGCTGGCGGCAACGCGGGGTCGCCAGCATAGACGCGATTGTCCTCGATCCGCAGATGACCTTCTGCGACGCGGGCGAGCGCGGCCGGATAGATGACATGCTCTTCGGCGAGCACACGGGCGGCGAGCGACGCGGGTGTATCGGACTCAAGAACCGCGACCGCCGCTTGTGCGATAATCGGACCTTCGTCCAGGGCCGGCACAACAAAATGCACTGTGCAGCCGTGGATTTTGACGCCGTCCGCGAGGGCGCGTTCATGCGTCTTCAAGCCCCGATAGGATGGCAGCAGCGCCGGGTGAATGTTGATAAGCCTGCCCTGCCATTGCGCGATAAACCACGGCGTTAGCAGCCGCATGAAACCAGCCAGACAGATGAGCTCGATGCGATGCAGGTCGAGCAGGACCTGCATCGAACGCTCGAACTCTTCGCGCCCCGCGTAAATCTTGTGATCGACGGCGGCGCAGGCGACCTTGTGATCCTTGGCGAATGCCAATCCCGCCGCATCCGGCCGGTTCGACAAAACAAGAACGATTTCGGCTGGATATGCGGGGTCTTGGGCGCGTTCGATCAGCGCCCGCATATTGGATCCCCGCCCCGAGATCAAAATCGCGGTGCGCTTGCGCCGGGTGGTCACAGGTCAAGTTTTCCGTTATGAAAAACCCTCACGGCGTTCTTCATTTTCACCACCGTCCCGAGCGCAATCGGATCCTCCCCCGCGCTTCGAAGCGCTTGCTCTACCTCCTTATACCGCCCGGAATCAGCGATCAAAATCATTCCGATCCCGCAATTGAAGGTCCGCAACATTTCTTTTTCAAGGACGTCACCTTGTCTCGCAAGCCATTGAAATACTTTCAGAACCGGGATTGACTGTAGTTCCACTTCGATTCCTAGATCATCCGGTAGAACGCGAAGGGTATTTTCTGCACCCCCGCCCCCAGTGACGTGAGCCAGAGCCCTAACGCCATCTGTCTGTCTTAGCACTTGCAAGATTGGTCTGACGTAGATGCGCGTCGGCGTGAGAAGAGCTTCACCGAGAGTTTTATTCGCCATGAAAGGCGCAGGATCGCTCCAGGTCATAGAAGAATCATCAACGATTTTACGCACAAGCGAAAATCCGTTGGAATGAACACCCGATGAAGCTAATCCAAAAATGATATCGCCAGCTTTGATGTCGCCTTTTGGCAGCAGATTTTCGCGCTCGACAGCACCGACCGCAAAGCCCGCGAGATCGTAATCAGCACCCGCATAAAGCCCTGGCATTTCGGCGGTCTCGCCGCCGATCAGCGCGGCGCCAGCTTCGAGGCAGCCCTTGGCAATTCCCTTGATGATCTGCACACCCGTTTCAGGATCAAGCTTCCCCGTTGCGTAATAATCGAGAAAAAAAAGCGGCTCCGCGCCTTGCACAACAAGGTCATTGACGCACATAGCGACAAGATCGATCCCGATCGTGTCATGAATCCCAGTTGCAATCGCGATGGCGACCTTGGTGCCGACGCCATCGTTGGCGGCAACGAGGAGCGGATCACGAAAGCCTGCTGCCTTGAGATCGAAAACGCCTCCAAACCCGCCGATCTCGGCATCGGCGCCTGGGCGTCTTGTGGCGCGCACAATCGGCTTGATTTTTTCGACCAACGCGTTGCCCGCATCGATATCGACGCCGGCACCCGCATAGGTGAGGCCTTTCTTATCCATTGTGAAGCTCCCGGAGAAGCGATGAGAGCTACCGCGTCATGCCGCCTAAAGCAAGCTCAGAGGTTCATTGCCCGATCTGCCCCGGCAGCTAAGCAAATGCCGGTGCCGGGCCCCGGAAACACCATTCTTTGGTCTGCTACAGGACCAAAAAGCCACCCCCTATAGGTTCATCTCTCCGCGTGCTAATATTGGCGGCGCGGACGACGGGACGCCCCGCATAACGGTGGTTTCCATGAGCTCCGTGCCTTACCGAAGTCTGCCGAATTTGATCTCGCTGGGGCGGCTTGTGCTCGTGCCCGCGATTGTTGCGATGATCGCCACGGAGCGCTGGAAAGAAGCTTGCATCGTTTTCATCGTTGCCGGGATCTCCGATGCCATCGATGGCTGGATCGCCAAGACCTTTCATCTCACCTCGGAACTCGGCGCCTATCTTGATCCTCTGGCGGACAAGGCGCTCATCGTTTCGATTTATGTGGCGCTTGCCGTCGTCTCGGTCCTGCCCCCGACGATTACCATCCTGGTCGTCGCGCGTGATGTGATGATCATTGGCGCGTTCATGATTGCACTCGTCATGCGAAAACCGGTAAAGGTCAAGCCACTGATGATTTCCAAGCTGAACACGGCGGCGCAAATTAGCTTCGCGGCAATGGTGTTGATCGCCAAGGCTTTCGGTTTTCAAGCTGGAATCTGGTTCGATATTTCGCTTTATTGTGTCGCGGCTTTGACCCTCGCCTCGATGGCGGCCTATATCGGCCAGTGGATCAGACATATGAATCTTTGACGCGGCGGCGCGGCAGAGTTGGTGGAAGGTAACGGCGGCAATGCGGATCGAATGGCAGATCGGCTTTTGGGTTGCCGCATTTTTACTCCTTGTTTTTCTGCTCTGGCTTTTCAGCAGCGTTCTTTTGCCGTTCACCGCTGGGGTCGCGCTCGGCTATCTGTTGAATCCCCTTGCCGACCGACTCGAGAGACTAGGGTTCAGCCGGCTCGGCGCGACACTGCTTATTCTAGCCTGCCTCGCCTTTGTCCTCGTGCTGATTTCGGTTTTGATCGTCCCAGTTCTGTGGACACAACTCGCGAATTTCATCGAGGCGTTCCCGTCTTATGCGGTCAAGCTTGAGGAATTGATTTCGGCGGAAACAGAGGGGCTCTCCCGCAAATATGGCAGCGTTCTGATGCAAAAGCTTGGCCTTGACACCCAAGGAGGCGTCGACGTGGCCAGTGCCACCAATGATCTCATCTCCCAAGCCGCGAAGTGGGCAGCGGCGTTCCTAAACTCCCTATTAACGCGCGGTGCGGCGCTGATCGGCCTGATTTCCCTTCTAGTCGTCACCCCGGTCGTGGCTTTTTATATGCTGCTCGATTGGGAAAAGATGATCGCGACAATTGATAGTCTCGTGCCTTTGCGCCATCGCGAGACAGTACGCGGGCTCGCCCGCGAGATTGACACGGCAATGGCTGGGTTCCTGCGCGGGCAATCGCTCGTATGCCTGTTTCTCGGCGCCTGGTACGGCATTGGGCTTTCCCTGATCGGGTTGAATTTCGGCCTCTTGATTGGCATCACCGCCGGCATTTTGAGCTTTATTCCCTACGTCGGTTCCTTGACCGCTCTCGTCTTGTCTTCCGCCGTCGCGATCGTGCAGGATTGGCCGCAATGGAAGTTGCTGGGCATGTCGCTCGGCGTGTTCTTGGTCGGCCAATTTCTCGAGGGAAATATTCTCTCGCCGAAGCTCGTTGGCGACTCGGTTGGGTTGCATCCGGTCTGGTTGATTTTTGCGCTTCTGGCGTTCGGAAGCCTCTTTGGTTTCACTGGCCTCATCACTGCGGTTCCTTTTGCCGCCGCCGCCGGAGTGATCTTGCGCTTCGCGGTCAAGCGCTACCGCGAGAGCAATCTCTATACGAGCCTATCGGATTCCAGCCCCAAAATACTCATCGAATCGAGAAATCCCGATCGTGACGCAGGACGGTTGCCATGAGCGGGGAGACGCCCCGTCAGCCTCGCTCGCCTAGCGCTCAATTGACACTGGAACTTGCCCCGGCGCCTGGCTTTGAGCGGGACAATTTCATTGTGTCCTCCTCGAATGAACAAGCATATGCGATGATTGAACTCTGGCCAGGATGGCCGGATTCGATGCTGCTTATCCTCGGGCCGCCGGGATCCGGCAAAAGCCACCTTGGCACGATCTGGGCGGAGTCCGCCGGCGCTGCCGTTCAACCGGCGGCGTCCTTGGTGGAGGCGAATATCGATGCATTGGCGTCGGTGGGGCCATTGCTTCTCGAGGATGCCGATGCGATCGGCCCATCCGAGGCGCGGCTTTTCCACCTTGTCAATCTCATGCGGGAGCGAGGCATCGCACTGGTCATGACGGCGAAAGCGCCGCCGGATGGCTGGGGCTTGCGGACCGCCGATCTTTTGTCGCGGCTACGCCTCGCGCCAGCGGTCGCGCTTGGGCTGCCCGACGATGCCCTCATGCGGGCCGTGCTCGTCAAACTCCTTGTCGAGCGGCAGCTTGTCGTCGATACCAGCGTGGTCGGCTATGTGGCGCTGCGGCTCGAGCGTTCGCTCGGTGCGGCGCGGGCCTTTATCGACGCCCTCGATCGGGAGGCGATGGCGCGCCAGCGGCGAATTTCCAAGGCGATGGCGGCGGACGTGCTCCGGGCCATGGAAGGCAGCGGGGAGCCGGGCTTTATGCCTTGGAAAAGTGACAGTTCCTCTGGGAGCTAAGGTCCGACGTAGCGGACCGTCCGGCCATTGGGATCGGTGATCATTTCTCCGGTTGTGAGCTGATTTTCGCTTGCCGACCGTCCCGTGACCACGCCGCTATCCGTTTGTTCCCCATGCTTCAAACTTGAGGCGTCTAATGCCGCAAAGGCGCTGCGCTCGCGTTTGGAAAGTTTCTTGATTTCAGAAATTTTCCGGAAATCCTCCGGCTGGTGATGATCGCCAGAATATCCGACAAAAATCTTCATCCCGGCTTGCGTCATCACCGCGTCACCGTGGCGCAAACTATCATCATCCATGAGATCAACCGGGGCTTGCGGTCCCACCAAATGATCCGTTTTGTCGGCGAGGATCAATTTCTTGTGTGTCGCAAGCGCATCATGCACGTGCCGATGGGAAGGATGCTCCGCGCGGCGGCGGAAAACGGGTCTGGAACGAAATGGCTCACCGCCTGGATAGGCATAAGACTGGGCAGCCGGCGGCGGCCCAAATAAAAAGTCAAAAAAACCCGCATGCGCCACACCTGGGAAGGCAATCACGGGAAGCGTGCCAGCCGTCCATAGAGCAATCGCCCAGCGGCGATGAATGTGAGTAAAACTCATAGTGAAATCCATGAAACAAAGCACAACAAAGCTAAGGAGAAAGTCAAATCGTTTAGATCACGCCTTTTGGAATGTCGAGACGTTTCTCAAGCGTCTTTTCGTATCCTTTCATACTCCATGCGGACAATCCGCGCACCATACCGGCGCTCCAGCCTGAGAACGGTAAAATGGCCACGCGCGACCATTTGGAAATGGTCCGCAAAGGCGTAGTTGATTGCCGCCCCACCCGCCGCACCCAGCAGCGGAACACTTTGCGCGACAATTTTTTGCGAGACGGCAGCGCCGAAATGACTGCCGATTTGCGTGACCAATCGGACCAGCACCGGTGCAACCTCGCGAATGGCACTCCGGCCAGCGAGATAACTTGCAGCTTCTGAGACAGACTTCGCCAATATAGCGCGGACCGCGAAATAACCCGTCTCCAAAATGGCTCCATCCTTGGAGACGGAGTCTTGATCCTCTCCTTCCGAGGCGGGGTAAGCGAGGTGTGAACCCGCCCTTCCCCCAAGGGCAAACACTTCCAGGCAGGCAAGCGCGGTGCGCGGATCGGAAAGATCCTGCCCCTCGGAACGTCCAATATCCGCGATCGAGCGCAGCATGATCGTGGTGGAAAATGGCAACTCGATCGGCAGGCTCGCAATCCCAAAGGCGCCGCCCGCGGCGCCAGCAAGCACCGCGATACTTTTGTGCAGGCGCTGCCGGTCCTTAACTGGTTGGTCAGCAAGGCTCTTCAGCGCGACATCGAGCCCGCTGCGCACGGCAGCCTCAGCAGCCCTATTGGCAATCGCGGCGATATTCCTCGGCAGCATCGATCCGATGATGCCGGCCTTCTGTCCAAGAACAGCACTCAGCCGGATTGCCAAGCTCGTTTGTTCTAGCTCCCGCATGGCGCGTTCGAGAGCCATCTGATCTTCACGCGAAAGCCGTGAGGCCCCGGCGGGAAACGGAACACCCCCACTATCAGAAAGCCCGGCGTTCACTAGGGAAGTCATCGACAGCCTCTCAAACCGAGCCATATAGCCTTAGCCGGCACGAACCCGCAACCAGAACGGCGGTGCCGGATGCCCCACCCGTGACACTCAGTCCATTCGCGCATTGGCTCGACGCCAAACGGTTGATGTGGTAAATCATATATTAACTAGTGAGCACGGTCCGGATTGCCAGCGGTCTGGTGATATTCCTGGCTTGCCTGAATTCGAAACCTACGCATGGACTGCCAACGGAAACCCAAGCTCAATTTACTGCAATCTGTCGGAGAATATTTAATCTCATCTAATTGACCTCTAATTTTGTAACTCGAATTAGCTCAAATCCGAGCACTTTACTTACAGTTGCCGCAAAGTCGGCCTGGCAAAATCCCGCTTCATCGCAGGCGCGGAGGGCAAAAAAAATGTTTGATGTGAGAGCTTGGGCAGCGAACTCGGCAATGGCCTTGTCCTTGATGGCTTCGCCGCCCGTACTGCTCTCCTCGACCTTCGCCGCGGCCGCCGAGGACGGCGGAGTCATGACGGCCTCATATGCACCGATAGGCGGCCCGACGAGTGTGCCTTATGGCTGGGCCGATTTCTGCCGCCGCTACGCGAGCGAGTGCGACAGCGGTACGCTCCCGCCGCTCGATGTCAATCTGACGACGAAAACCATGAAGGAAATCGGCCGAGTCGGCCGCTGGGTGAATTCGCACGTCAAGCCTGTGTCCGATATGGAGCACTGGGGCGTCATCGACCGGTGGGACTATCCGTCCGATGGAAAAGGCGATTGCGAAGACTTCGCGCTGTTCAAGCGCAAGATCCTGATCGATGAAGGTTTTCCCCGTCAGGCCCTGTTGATGACAGTCGTCAAGGACGAACACAATGAAGGCCACGCTGTTTTGACCGTCAAAACCAGCGCCGGCGAGTTCGTCCTCGACAATATGACGGA
This sequence comes from Methylocapsa sp. D3K7, assembly GCF_029855125.1. Taxonomy (GTDB): domain Bacteria; phylum Pseudomonadota; class Alphaproteobacteria; order Rhizobiales; family Beijerinckiaceae; genus Methylocapsa. The sequence continues at coordinate 3,728,350 of NZ_CP123229.1, read as the reverse complement.
CGACGTGAAACCCTGGAACCAAACGGGTTACCGTTTTGTCAAACGCCAATCGCAGTCAGACCAGAACGCGTGGGTGCAAATCGGCGATCCGACAGCGGCGCCAGACTATGTGTCCCGCTAGGAGAAGGCTTCTTCTCAATTGAAGATGTTCTAGCTGCCCGTTCGAGCCAATTCCTGTTCCTCCTCAAAGGCAGCCGCCTCGCTTGGCTCGATCACTGCTGCCACCGGCTTTGGCGGCAACGGGAAACTTGGGCACATGGGCGTTGGAATCTCGACCTCGACTTCGAGCGTCGAGACCACCTCGCCGCGCTCCATCTTGATCTTGATGCCTTCTTGCTCGACTGGGAAATGCTTGGCGATCACCGCCATGATTTCTTCCTGAAGAATGGCGATCAGATCGGACTTGCCGGACACCGCGCGTTCATGCGCGAGGAGAAGTTGAAGCCGCTCCCGCGCGACCGGCGCCGTGGTGTTCGGACGCCTGAAAAAATTAATCAGTCTCATGCCGCCCTCCGTCCGAAGATTTTGCCAAACAGGCTCTTCCTGTCGCTCGGAACGATCACGTCAAGGGCCTCGCCATTCAGCCGCCGCGCCGCTTCGAAATAGGCCCGCGCCGCCGCGCTTGCGGGATTGTTGAGGGTGATCGGCGATCCGAGGTTGGAGGCGCGCAGCACTTCACTGCTCTCCGGGATAATGCCGAGAAGCGGGATGGAAAGGATTTCGAGAACGTCCGCGACGTTCAACATTTCGCCACGGCCAGCCCGCACCGCATCGAAACGGGTGAGCAGGAGATGCTTTTCAACACGTTCGCCTTTCTCTGCCCTTTCCGTCTTGGAATCGAGAAGACCGATGATGCGATCGGAATCGCGAACAGAGGAGACTTCAGGGTTGGTGACGACGATCGCGACATCGGCATGGCGCATGGCAAGGGTGGCACCCCGTTCGATCCCGGCCGGACTGTCGCAGATCACCCAATCGAATTTTTCCTTCAATTCGCCGATAACTTTTGAAACACCTTCGTCGGTCAAAGCGTCCTTATCGCGCGTCTGCGAGGCGGGAAGCAGCGAAAGAGTGGGCAGGCGTTTGTCGCGGATCAGGGCTTGTGCGAGCTTGGCGTCGCCCTGCACAACATTGATCAGATCGTAAACCACGCGCCGCTCGGCGCCCATGACAAGGTCGAGGTTGCGCAGCCCGACATCGAAATCGATGAGCACGACATTTTTGCCGCTCGACGCGAGCGCGGCGCCCAGAGCCGCGGTGGACGTCGTCTTGCCGACGCCGCCTTTACCAGATGTAACGACCAGAACCTTGGCCATGTTCCACACTCCCAATTTGACTCAGTCCTGAGCCATCACCATTGAATCACCATCGAGCCAGACCTGGATCGGCTGGCCGCGCAGGTGCGCGGGCATGTCCTCGGCGACCATGTAAAGGCCGTCGATCGACAGCAGCTCGGCTTCAAGTTTGCGGCAGAAAATCCGGGCGCGGGAATCGCGGGAGCCGGCGATGGCTCTCCCCCGCAGCGTTCCATAAATATGGATCGAGCCCCCGGCGATCACCTCGGCGCCCGAAGCCACCGATCCGACGACAATCACATCACCCTCTGGATGCACAATGCACTGGCCGGAGCGGACCGGGTTGTCGAGCAGCAGGGAATTTGGGTGCCGCGCCTGGGGAACGGCACCGGCAGCCAAATCCGCGGTACTTGCGCCAGCTTCCTCTGAAACTGGCTCTGGTGCGGATTCGGAAGCCGTGCTGGACAAAGGAGCGGGAGCAGGCGTCTCCACGACGGCGGGAGGATGATCGCCGGGGCTGCTGTTGGCCTGCCGCCCGCTCAAGAGCAGCGGTGGCATCGCAAAGTCGAGCCAGGAAGGCTCGGCCCCCTCGATGCCCATCACTTTGATATTGCGTTCGGCGAGATTTTGCAGAAGTTCCGCGACGCCTTGCTTGCCGGGCTGCAGAACCGCGAGATCAAGCACGACGGGCCGCCCGAAGAAAAACCCCGGCGAACGGGCAAGCCACGCATCAAGATCGCTGAGCCAATTTGCCAAGGGCGGCTCGGGTGCCAGCACCATCGCATGATAGCTGCGGCCATGAAATCTTATGGAATGACGGGAACTGGCAACGGTTGTCACGTGTGCGCCTCTAAATCGCTTTTAACGATTTACGCAACGTATGGTTAACACCTGGTTAAGGTTACGGCGGCCTGTCTCAATTTGTGCCGCATGAGTGAGGCCGCCGGTGGCGCGTCCGGCGGCCTCGTCACTCGTCAGAAGGGAGCCGCCAACACCACGCGTTTGGCCAGCCCGATCTCAAGCGGCATTGCTTGCCTCGGCTGGATCTTCACGAATGATCACCGTTTTGACGACCGGAAAAATCTGATCGCCGGGCATGCCGACGCGTCGGGCGTGCTCACGGATCGATTCGGGATCTTTTGCCTCGTAGATGCAAAATGTCCCGATCCTTCCGTCGGACTCCTTCACAACATAGCTGCGGATCCAACGCACGCGATCGGGCATCTCCTCATTACCGACCTTGGCCGATTTGGCGCCAGCGGCTTCGAGTTCGTTCAAATTTCCCCATGCGCTCGGACGGCGAATGACATAGAGGTCCATGACTTATCTCCTTTTGGATTGGGGACGGGCTGCGAGGGCAGCGTGCCTTCGCATCAACTTCTTTTGGTGATGATCACTTCGAGATATTCGCTCGGCAAGACCAGCGTGCCATCCCGGGCGACGTTAAACGCGTCGAGGAGAGCGTGGATATCGGCCTCAAGCGCCTTGCGTGCCTCCGGATCGATCGCCGCGAACGCCTTGACGATTGGGCCGTAGTAATCGCGGAAAATCTCGAGCCAATGATTGGGGGATTTGTAGCGGAAGACAAAGGCCTTGCTCTGCGCCGCGACTGTCCCCTGCGACCCGAACAAGATATTGAGATGAGCCTTGTCACCCCATAGCGCCGGCGACGTCACGCCGGGTGCTGGCGGAATATATTTGCCGATGGTCTTAAAGAGTTTGCCGATAAAACTCTCCGGCGTCCAATTGGCGAGGCCAATCTTGCCGCCCCTTCGGCAGACGCGGATAAGTTCGTTGGCGGCCTGCTGCTGATTTGGCGCGAACATGACGCCGAAGGTCGAAAGGACCACATCGAAGCTGGAATCGGCAAAGGGAAGAGCTTCCGCATCGGCCTCCTGAAACGTCGCAGCGAGCCGGTCAGCTTTCGCACGTTCGCGCCCGCGATCGAGAAGCGCGCCGACATAGTCCGTCGACACGACATCGGCGAACCGGCGGGCGGCGGCGAGCGTTGCATTGCCGTTGCCGGCAGCAACATCGAGAACATGCTGGTTGCTGCGAAGATCGACGGCCTCGCAGAGGGTTTCGCCGACAATCTGCAACGTGACGCCAATGATGGCATAGTCGCCGGAGCCCCACGCAGTCTGCTGGCGGCTCTTGACCGTGGCGAGATCAATGGTGGCGGGGGCGGTTGCTTGAACATTCATCGTGCGTTTCCTTCCTTTTCAAACAGGGAGACGGCGAGGTTGCCGGGATACGCCGCATATGGCCGAGACCCATGCGAAAACGCCTCCGTGGCGCCGTCATCGCGCTGTTACAAAGTGGCCTCTTCCTAGGCCAAATGGGCCTGAAGGCGAATGATCAAACGTCCGCAATGCTTGACATCACGTCCGGGATTGGGGAGGCATCGGTGTGGCCGAATGGCCAAAGGTCCAGTTCAGAGAAGCCGATGGGTGCCGATGCGCTGTCCGAAGTGCTGAAAACGGTCCGGCTCACCGGGGCGGCCTTCTTTGACGTCGCGGCCAAGGCGCCATGGGTCGCCGAGTCTCCAGCGCGCGAGATGATCCTGCCGAAGATTCTGCCAGGTGCCGAGCATCTCATCGCCTATCATGTCGTCACCGAGGGCCGCTGCTTTGCCAATATCATCGGCGAAGCCCCGATCACGGTCGAAGCCGGCGAAGTCATCGTCTTCACCAAATGCGATCCGCATGTTCTGGCGAGCAGTCCCGGTATGCGCGCCGATCCTGCGGGACCGAACGCAATCGATGCCATCGCAGGCAGTCAATTGCCGTTCTTTGTCAACTATGGCGGCGATGGGCCCTACTCGGCAAAGCTCGTTTGCGGCTATCTCGCCTGCGATGCCCGGCCGTTCAATCCCCTGCTCGATCATCTGCCGCCGGTCATCAAGTCTGGAGGTTCACGCGGCGGGGATGCACCCTGGCTTGGTCAGTTCATGCGTTTCGCTGTGATGGAATCTGCCGACAAGCGCGCCGGCGGCGAAAGTGTCCTCGCCCGGTTGAGCGAACTGATGTTCATCGAGGTGATTCGCCGGCATCTTGAGGCCTTGCCGCCCGAACGAGCCGGGTGGCTGGCGGGCCTGCGCGACCCCTTCGTCGGCAAAGCGTTGTCGCTCATGCATGCTGACCCGGCGCGCGGCTGGACGATCGATGAACTGGCCAAGGACGTGGGGCAATCTCGCTCGGTTCTTGCGGAACGGTTCGCCAGTCTCATCGGCTCGCCGCCGATGCACTATCTCGCCCATTGGCGGATGCAGATGGCGGCAGGGCTTTTAAGCGGAGGCGCCAACATCGCAACGGTTGCCGCTGAAATCGGCTACGGATCCGAGGCCTCGTTTAGCCGCGCTTTCAAGAAAATGGTGGGGGTGCCGCCGTCCACCTGGAATCGACGCCGCCAATCACATGGCCAGCCCTTTGATCAGCGCCCAGCCCCGCCGTTTGCCTTGACCGCCAAACGGGCCAAGAGGTCCGGGGTGGCGAAACCGTCGGCATGAACCTCCCCGGAGTTGATCTGGAAATTATGGATCGCGTCGCGCGATGCCTGACCGAAACGGCCGTCGATTTGCCCATGATAAAGTCCGAGTTTTTCAAGCGCGCGTTGAATCTCCGCCTTCTGTGTCCGGCTGAGAAACACCTCGCCTTCCGGCCAATGCCCGCGGAGGCTAGGATTGCCGCTGATCCGATCGGCAAGCAGGGCCAGCGAAAGCGCATAGGAATCCGAATTGTTATAGGCCTTGAGAATCCAATAATTCGCGGAGAGCAGAAAAGCCGGACCCGCCGCGCCGGACGGCAGGAACAACGTCGCTTCGCCTTGCGGAAAGGCCTCTCCGCTGGCGCTCTTCGCGCCCTCGCCCGCGAAGGCGCCAAAACTTTGATGCAACGACGCAAACTCGAAATTTTTGGGCAGAATGACTTCCATCCCCCAGGGCAAACCCGGCTGCCAGCCAGATTGACACAAAAAATTTGCGATCGAGCCGAGGCTGTCGAGCGGATTGGTCCAAATATCAGGCGGCCCTTCTCCCTGATAGCGCACCGCATATTTCAGATAGGCCGAGGGGAGGAACTGCGGACCGCCCATGGCCCCTGCCCAGGAGCCTTTCAACGCCGCGCGGGCAATGCCATGCTTGTCGAGCATGACCAGCGCGCCAATCAATTCGTCGCGAAAGACCGGCCGGTCCTGGCGAAAATATGCCAAGGTTGCGAGCGACCTGATGACGTCTTTGTCGCCCTTGGCCTTTCCATAGTCGGTCTCGATGCCATAGGCCGCGAGGACAATCGCAGCGGGTACGCCATAACGGTGATCGATCATTGCAAGTTCGGCGCCCCATTTGTGGAGCGCGTCCCGGCCGCCCGCGATGCGGCGGGCCGAGACCGCTTCGCCAAGATAGGTCTTGAGCGGCTTGTCGAATTCCGCCTGCGGGGGTGACGCGGCGGTTAAGGCGGGATCAGCAATGAGTCCGGCAATCGCTGCGTCAAAGGTGGTGCGCGAAATTCCCTTTTGTTGGGCAAGCGGCCAAAGGCTTTGCAAAAACGCTTGAAAGCTTGCGGAAGACGTCGCCTGGACGGGGACTGCTACTTGCTCGAGCGCGGAAACCATCGACACCGGCCAGCAGATCGCTGCTACGACGATATAAATAAGCTGTCCAATACGCATCTGCTTGATGAGCCCATGGCAACGGTGGAAAGAACGCAAGACTGTGCGTCAGGGAGCGGCTTTTTTGCGGCAAAGCTTCCTTATTGACCTTTCGTGCCGATTAGCGCCCTGCCCTTTCGCAAAATGAGAAGGATTGCATAAAGTTGGCTGATTTGAACGATAGGCGCTAGGATTCGGTGATTCCGAGGGGTGGCCGAAAGAATGGCCGGAGGGGTAATGGCTAGCCGCGGGCATCGGCGAGGATTTAAAGTTGCGCGGCGTCCGCGAGAGCGTACCCGCACATGGCCCCTGCTCTGGGCCGGATTTGGATCGCTCCCGTGCTTCATCACGCCGGCGCTGGCACAGGCCGGCACTCCGCAAGGCACTTCGGTCGCGGCGCAAACGGCGCTGGTTGTCGGGCTGACAATTTTCTCCGGGCTCGTCGCGGCGCTGCACCTGTCCCAGCGACGGCGCTGGATGAACGAAGTGGCTTCGCAACATCGTGAGCTTATGGCCTTGCGCTGCAAGCTTGACCGTTACGAAATTTTGCTTGGCGCCGAACATCAAGTCATCGCCGCTTGGGCTGACCAGGAAGAAGAGCCGGAAATCGAAGGCGATCTCGAACTTGCCGGGGATCGGGCGAGCGCCCAGCGCTTGCTGGCGTTCGGCAGCTGGCTCCCCGCTGAGCAAGCGCAAACCGTCGAAAAATCCTTGGCCCGCTTGCGTGCTGCGGGTCAATCGTTCCACTTGACGGACACGAGCTTGGACGGCCGGCACCTTGAAATCGAGGGGCGGCCGATCGCGGGGGTCGCCGTTCTGCGAATCCGGGACATATCCGGCACCCGCCGCGAAACCGCCCGCCTTCAAGACCTACAGGCGCAGACGCTCGGGCCCCTGGAGGCGCTGCGGACGCTCCTCGACGCAACGCCCTACCCCGCATGGCTCCGCGACGGCGACGGCAAATTGAGTTGGGTCAACGCGGCCTATGCCCGCGCGGTCGAAGCCAAGGACCAGGAAACTGCGGTCTCACGCGGCATCGAGCTCATTGAAAGCCCAGCACGGGAAGCCATCGCCGCCTCGCGGGTAGCTGGGGCCGTCTGGCGCGGACGCGCGTCCGCCGTCGTTGCTGGTGAGCGTCGAATGCTTGAAATTGTCGATACCCTGGCAGGATCCGGTTCAGCGGGAATCGCCGCCGATGTATCAGAAATCGAATCACTCCAGGGCGCGCTCGAGCGACAAGCACATGCGCATGCGCGCACGCTTGACCAGCTTTCGACGGCAGTCGCCATTTTCGATGGCTCAAAGCAATTGGTTTTTCACAATGCGGCCTATCGCCAGCTTTGGGCTCTCGACCAAGCGTGGCTCGATCAGAAACCAAGTGATTCGGAAATTCTGGACCGCCTGCGGGCAGCTCGCCTTTTGCCCGAGCAGGCGGATTTCCGTGCCTGGAAAGAAGACCTGCTTGCTGCTTATCAATCGCTCGACACCGAAGAGCAGGTCTGGTTTTTGCCTGATGGACGGACCTTGCGGGCCGTCATGAGCCCCAACCCGCAAGGCGGCCTCACCTATCTTTTCGACGACGCGACAGAGCGCTATCGCCTGGTTTCCGAATACAACGCCTCGATCCGCGTGCAGAGCGAAACGCTCGATACGTTGAAGGAAGGCGTTGCAGTGTTTGGCAGCGACGGGCGTCTGAAATTGTGCAATCCGGCCTTCGCACAGATGTGGGCCTTGGAGACCAGCGATCTCGGCGACCGGCCCCATATCGATAGGGTGGCTTTGCTTTGCGGGCCGCTGTTTTCCAACGAAGCAGACTGGCTGGCACTCCGCACCGCCATCGCAGGGTTGCCGGACCAAAGGCTCGGTTTCGAACGCCGGCTGGTCCGCCGCGATGGGTCGGTGCTCGATTGCGCCGCGGCGCCGCTGCCGGACGGTGCGACTCTGCTCACCTTCATCGATACAACTGCCAGCGTGAGCGTCGAACGCGCCTTGACGGAACGCAATCAAGCGCTGAGCGATCGCAACCAAGCATTGAGCGATGCGGAAAAGCTGCGCAACGACTTCGTCCATCATGTCTCTTACGAGCTGCGGTCGCCGCTGACCAATATCATCGGCTTTGTCCAGCTTCTCGACGATCCGGCGATCGGCCCGCTTAACGCCAAGCAGCGTGAATACGCGGGCTACGTCATGCAATCCTCATCCGCGCTGCTTGCGATTATCAACGACATTCTCGATCTCGCATCGATCGACGCGGATGCAATGGAATTGTCGCTCGAGGACGTCGATATCGCACAAACCATGCGGGCGGCCGCGGAAGGCGTCCAGGACCGGCTCCGCGAATCATCGCTGACCTTACGGGTTTCAGCAATGGAAGGAATGGGGTCCTTCGTCGCCGATGGCAAGCGCGTCCGGCAGATCCTCTTCAACCTTCTCTCGAACGCGATTGGCTTTTCGTCGCCAGGCCATACCATCGATCTTGCGGCGGCGCGGCAGGGGAATGAAATCCTGTTCACCGTTAAAGATGAGGGAAGCGGCATCCCGCAAGGAACTCTTGAGCATGTTTTCGACCGCTTCAAAACCTACACGGCCGGGTCCCGTCATCGCGGCGTCGGCCTTGGACTTTCCATCGTGCGCTCCTTTGTCGAGCTGCATGGCGGCCGTGTTGAAATCGATTCTTCGGCGGGAAAAGGCACCCGCGCGACTTGCATCTTTCCCTCTCAAGGTGTGAAGCTAACGGCACGCGAAGCGCCACAAGGAATGGAAACCGCATGACCGCCGGAACGACACGGGCATCCGATTCCGAAACGATCTGGCGGCGCGATCTCGAAGACGAGGGCGCGATCCTTGGACTTGCCGCCGATGTCGCCGCGCTTGCCGGCCCCGGCGATCTCGTGACCTTGTCGGGAGGCCTTGGCGCTGGAAAGACAGCCTTCGCACGCGCGCTCATCCGGATGCTGACCGGAGAGGACGACATCGAGGTGCCGAGCCCGGCCTTCACCTTGATGCAAATCTACGAAGGCTTGAACTTCCCCATCGTTCATGCTGATTTTTACCGGATCGAGACGCCGCGCGAACTTACCGAACTGGGTTTTGAAGAGGCTTGCGATGGCGCCCTTGTGCTTGTCGAATGGCCCGAACGCGCGGGTGGCTTTCTCGATCCCAGCCGGCTCGATATCGAGTTGCAGCTCGATCAAGCCAAGGGCCTGGGCTTCCGCGCCGTCACCCTGACCGGAACCGGATCTTTCGCGGCTCGGCTGGCGCGCGCCAAGGCGGTGCACGAGCTTCTCGAACACAGCGGCTGGAGCGGCGCCGAGCGTATTTTCATGCAGGGCGACGCGTCGGCGAGAAGCTATGAGCGGTTGGTCAAGGCGGGGGGCGAAACCGCGATTTTGATGATTTCCCCGCCCCGCCCGGATGGGCCGCCTGTTCGCTATGGCAAATCCTATAGCGCAATCGCCAAACTCGCCGAGGATATCAGGCCGTTTATCGCGGTCGGCAAGGGCTTGCGCGCGCAGGGTCTGTCGGCGCCCGAAATCCTTGCCTTTGATCTCGATGCTGGGCTGGCCGTCATCGAGGATCTCGGCGGTGACCCGGTAACCTCAGAAACCGGTGTCATCGAGGAACGCTATGCTGTCGCGCTCGCCGCGCTCGCGCATCTGCACGGTGCCAGTCTTTCCGATACCTTGCCTGTCACCGATGATGAGACGTACCGGATTCCAGTTTATGATGTCGATGCACTTTCCATCGAAGCCGAACTGCTGCTTGATTGGTATCTGCCCTCTATTGCCTGCGTGCAAGTCGCCTCCGGTGCAAAGGCGACTTTCGTCAATCTTTGGCGTCACTCGGTTCAGAATATTCTCGCCGCGCGGCCGACTTGGACCCTGCGTGATTATCATTCACCAAATCTCATCTGGCTTGCCGGGCGCGAGGGCATCGCCCGCATGGGAATTATCGATTTTCAGGACTGTGTTCTAGGCCATCCTGCTTATGACGTCGTCTCGCTTTTGCAGGACGCCCGTGTCGATGTCCCACAGGACATGGAATTGCGGCTGCTTTCATACTATGCCCGGCTGCGGCGCGAGGCCGATGCGAGTTTTGACACGGCGGGTTTTGCCCGCGCCTATGCGATCTTGGGGGCGCAGCGAGCGACGAAAATCCTTGGCATTTTTGCGCGTCTCGACGAGCGCGATCAGAAACCCCAATATCTTGTGCATCTGCCGCGCGTCGAAAGATATCTGGCTAAAAATCTAGGGCACCCCGCTTTGGCGGAACTGAAATTCTGGTATGAAGAGTATCTGCAGCCCATCTTTAGCGCCGCGCCTTAATCATGCAGCTGCGGAAAGCCGCCGCAACAATTGGCAACGAGTGCCTGGATGTCCCCTTTTTTGCCCGCCAAAGCCATGGTTTTCGCCGCGGGATTAGGGACGCGGATGCGGCCCTTGACCGACCGCCTGCCAAAACCATTGGTCGCTGTCGCGGGCAAGCCGCTGATCGACCACACGCTCGATAGGTTCGCCGCGGCCGGCGTCGATATGGCGATCGTCAACGTGCATTATCTGGCCGGCCAGATCGAAGCACATCTTGCGGCCCGTAAAACTCCGAAGATCCTGATTTCGGATGAGCGCGAAAAGCTTCTCGATCAGGGCGGCGGCATCGCCAAGGTCCTGCCCTTGCTTGGGCCAGAGCCATTTTTTCTGTCCAACACCGATGCCTTCTGGGTCGAAGGGCCGGCCGACAATCTTCAAAACCTTGCCGCGGCGTGGGATTCGGAGAAAATGGATATCTTGCTGCTCGTCGCCGCCGCCGCCGCGAGTGTTGGGGTTGATTCGCCAGGTGACTTTAACATGGCGCCCGACGGCCGCTTGACGCGGCGGCCGGAACGCGAAGCAGCACCTTTCGTGTATACTGGCGTCGCCATCGTCAAGCCCGGGCTTTTCGAGGCCGAGACCCGGGATATTTTTCCGCTCGCCCCATTTTTCTTCGAGGCGGCCAAGACCGGACGCCTGTTCGGCCGAAGACTGGAGGGGCTCTGGTTTCACGTGGGCACACCGCAAGCGATCGAGGAAGCCGAGAAAAAACTTGCGCGCGGCGGGATTTGAACGAAACAGGTTTCCGGCGGGCGGCGCGGCCGCGAAATGCTTTAATGATCAGGTCGGAATTTGTTGAAACCGGCAAGGCGGGTTATACTTTTCGGGCCCTTGCTTATACGTCTTGATAAAAAATGATTACGAATATAGGTTATTCTTGATCGATACGGCCTTCTGTTTATAGGCTGCTTTCATTTTTTGCGACCCTTCCCGCTTGAGTGCTATGGCGCAATCGCGGCATAAGGGCGTGTCCGGGACGGAGTTCGAACGAATTCTGGCCATCCGGCCTACTGATGAAGCGGAGGCCATGTCCGTCGCCCTACAATCAAGTGATACGCCCGCCGAGGCGGCTTCGCGGCTCCTGATCCGTCTTGGCTTGGCTACTCTGTTCATCGTCATGCCATGCACCGGGGTCTTTTGGCGCGGTGCGATGTATGTCCTGCTTCCGGTCGGCGGCGCCTTGATCTTGATTGGCGCAATCCTCGACGGGCCCCGGCATGGCGGCCGGAGGCTGCGTTCCGTGCTGATTTCCCCGGCGGGCGGGGCGGCGCTGTTTCTAACGTTCTGGGCCTGTCTCTCCTTGCTCTGGACTCCGTTCCCCGAGGAAGCGGCGGGCCGGTTTTTGAAATCCTCGATCACCACGTTCCTCGCGGTGCTGGTCGCGGTCTATCTCCCGCGGAAGACCAAACCCCTCGACCTTTACCTGCTGCCCGCTGGCCTTGCCATGGCAAGCGCGGCAACACTCGTGCTCGCCTTGTTTGGCTCGGTCTGGTTTTTGGATGGATTCGAGTTCGACGAGACATTGTTCGAACGTTCGATGATCACCTCGATCGTCCTCGTTTGGCCGGCGCTTGGAGTCTTGTCCTTTCGCGAACATTGGATCAGCGCGGCGATTCTTGCCGTTCTCGCTGCCGCCGTGGCACTTGCTGGATTTGCTCAGATTGCGCTTCTGGCGACGGGTGCTGCCGCCTTCACTTTCGCCGTGGCCATGTCCGGCCCCGTTCGGACTGGGCGGATTCTCGCGTGGCTCTTTGGGCCGCTGATTCTTTTGGCGCCCCTTCTCCCCTTGCTCTACCGCTGGATCCTTCACCTGACCGGGATCGAGGCGGGCTCCGGCTCGGCGCCGATGCTCATCTGGAACGATCTTATCGTCTCGCAATGGCCGCGCCTCATCACGGGGCATGGCTTCGATTTCGTGCATCAAGGGTTGACTTACGGCTACTTGCCGGAACGCGCGCCGAGGAGCCTTTTATTCGTGGTCTGGTATGACCTTGGCCTTGCCGGCGCCGCTGGCCTGACAGCACTCGTCATGCTGGTTTTCCGGAGCGCCGGGGGCATCGCGGCGAAGGCGGCTCCGGCGCTGCTCGCCGGTCTCGTCGCGATCTTGACGATCGCTTTCCTCGGCATCGCAACAGCGCAAATCTGGTGGGTGACCTTGCTCAATTGCGACGCTATTGCCTTTGCCCTCTTGCTGAAGGGAATCGAGAAAGCGCACCGGCTGGACGCCCAGGCGATTCGTTCGATCGAGCCGGACACCCCGGGTCCGAGTCAAGACAGGGGCACAATTTCCAAAGCCGCCGCCTCGATGCCCTAACAAAAATCGCGAATTCGTGATCACCGGACGGCAATCCAGAGGCAACACCTTGTCCGGAGATGGAGCAGCGTGACCCGTATGCAATGGTAGCAGGCACTTTTCATAAGAATCGTGAAAGAAGTCTTGCGGCGGGAGGCCAAGCGGACTTAACATTGCGGGATGATCGAGACAGTCATCACCATCCGGAATGCGCGAGAAGGCGATGCCGAGGGCATCGCCGGAGTGCATGACGCCGCATGGCGGGATGCCTATCGCGGCCTCATTCCTGGCCGTGAGCTTGAACAAATGATCGCCCGCCGGGGGCCTCGCTGGTGGCACTCCGCCATCGTCCGGGGGTCGCGTCTTTTGGTCCTTGATTTCGACGAAACGATCGGCGGTTATGCAAGCTATGGCCGCAACCGCGTGCCATCCCTGCATTTTGGCGGCGAGATTTTCGAACTCTATATCGCGCCTGAGTTTCAAGGGCTTGGATTTGGTACTCGTCTCTTTGATGTCGCCCGCAAGGATCTCGCCGGACACGGCTACGCGTCGTTTCTCGTTTGGGCCTTGGCTGACAATGAGCGGGCCGTGCAATTCTACACGAAGCTCGGCGGCAAAAACATACGCCAGGCAAGCGAGCGATTCGGATCGGAAATCCGCGCCCGGGTGGCGTTTGCGTTCGACTAATTCCGCCGGCCGCGCTCCCCTCATGATGCCTCGCATTTTTCGCCTGAAAACTTGCATAGAAGATTCGCGGCGACTTGTTCGTCATTTGGAAGAGGCATTCGCACCGTAATCTCCGCAGTACAGTGGAGATCGGTTTCACGATCCATTGCCCTGCCGCCCTCTGGCACTCAAAGTGCGATCATGGAACTATTTGGATAGAAGTTTTGGAGAACGATTTATGCTTCTTGACGCAATTCCCGTAGGTATCAATCCTCCGCATGACATCAATGTTCTTATTGAAGTTCCGATTGGCGGCGAGCCGATCAAATATGAATTAAATAAAGAAGCAGGCGTCCTGTTCGTTGACCGTTTTCTCTATACCTCGATGCGATACCCCGGCAATTACGGATTTATCCCGCATACTTTGTCCGGCGACGGCGACCCTTGCGATGTGATCGTCGCCAATACGCGGGCGATTGTCCCCGGTGCGATGTTAAGCTGTAAGCCAGTCGGCGTGCTTTTCATGTGCGATGAAGCGGGCATGGACGAAAAAATCGTCGCTGTCCCTTCCGCAAGGCTTACCAAGCGTTACGAGAACGTCCACAATTACACCGATCTGCCAGAGATTACCTTGCATCAATTCGAGCATTTCTTTGCTCACTACAAGGATCTCGAACCGGGCAAATGGGTCAAGATCGAGCGTTGGGGCGATGCCGAGGAAGCGCGGCGCATCATCACTGAATCGATCGAGCGGGAAAATTCGACGCGGCCCGCTTGATCTTGAAGCAGTTGCGCTTGATGTCTTTACCGCTTGCGTGTGAGTCGGAAGACGCCTTGTTCGCCGAACAAGTTCCAAATCCAAGGCTCGCTGTAACGTAGCGGCTTGCCCGTGTGGTCGAGCGCTACGCCACGCTCGATCCGCGCATCGATCTCCTGCACAAGCGCGATGAAATCCTCGATCGTGCAAAAATGGATGTTGGGCGTGTCATACCAGGAACATGAAAGGTTGCGAGTGAGCGGCATGCGGCCGCCGAACGCCACTTGCCAGCGAATCCGCCAATGGCCGAAATTCGGAAAGGATACGATCCCGTGGCGGCCGATCCGCAGCATCTGTTCGAGCACTTTGCGCGGCTGGCGTGTCGCCTGCAAGGTTTGCGAAAGAATGACGTAGTCGAAGGCATTGTCAGGATAGCCTGCAAGATCGGTGTCGGCATCCCCCTGGATGACCGACAGCCCCTTGGCGACACAATCATTGACGCCGCGCTGGGAAAGCTCGATGCCGCGCGCATCCACTTGTTTTTCTTCGGCGAGCAGCCGCAACAACGTGCCATCGCCGCATCCGACATCGAGTACGCGGCTTTTTGGCTCGACCATATCAGCGACGATCAGCAGATCGACACGCGCCGGAATTGCGTCGATGGGCTTGAGATCGCTGACGCCGGTCTTGGTCGTCACCTTAATGGCCCGCCGGGCTTTTGGCTGGCGCGATCCCGCGTGCCCGTGCGGCGGCATCGAGGAACCCGCGCGAAGTTGCGATGAACTCGGGAGTCTCCAGCAAGAACGCGTCATGGCCACGATCGGTCTCGATATCGACAAAGGACACCGAGGCGCCGCCCGCATTCAAGGCATGCACGATCGCCCGCGAGGCCTGCGTCGGATAGAGCCAGTCGGAATTGAAGGAGACGACGCAAAACCGGCTTTTGGAGCCTTTGAAGGCATAGGCAAGCGAGCCCCCGTAATCAGCGGCAAGATCAAAATAATCGCACGCCCGCGTGACATAGAGATAGCTATTCGCATCGAAGCGGTCGACAAAACTCGTGCCTTGATACCGCAAATAGTTTTCGATTTGAAAATCGGCATCAAACGAAAAAGTTGGGGCGCTCCGGTCTTGCAGCTTGCGGCCGAACTTGCTCTGCAAGGCCTCATCCGACAAATAAGTGATATGCGCCGCCATCCTAGCAACGGCGAGGCCCTTGGTCGGGATGACCCCTTCTTCAAGATAGCGCCCTTGCCGCCAATCCGGATCGGCCATGACGGCTTGCCGGCCGACCTCGTGAAAGGCGATATTCTGCGAGGAGTGCCGTGCGGCGGTGGCAATCGGCATCGCCGAAAAAACCCGGTCGGGAAATGTCGCCACCCATTGCAAGACCTGCATCCCGCCCATCGAACCGCCAGCGATACAAAACAGCATGTCGACGCCAAGATGGTCAATGAGCATGGCTTGCGCGCGCACCATATCCTTGATCGTGACGAGAGGAAGATCGAGGCCATAGGGCCGGCCCGTCGCGGGATTGAGCGAAGCGGGCCCCGTCGTGCCCATGCAGCCGCCGACGACATTCGAAGCGATCACGAAATAACGGTTGGTGTCGATTGGACGGCCCGGCCCAACCATCGTGTGCCACCAGCCGGCTTTACCGGTGATCGGATGTTCGTTGGCGACATGCTGATCACCCGTCAGGGCATGGCAGACCAGGATGGCATTCGACTTCGCGGCGTTGAGTTCGCCGTAGGTCTGATAGGCAATCGTCAAGGGGCTGAGCGAGACACCCGCCTCCATCTTCAGCGGCCGCTCGGGGCCAAAATGCACAACAAGGCTGTTCGGCGCATCGACCTCGCGAAGACCCGCCGTTTTGCTTAACGAAACGAATTGCACGGAACCTGCCGATCATCCGGTATGACGAACATAATTTCCGTTATATGGGTGCGCGGCAAAAAAAGAGTCAAGATTGGGCTTATCAAGAAAACACCATCCCTCCAGGGGGGCACGCTATCGCATTTTGCCCGAGCGGGAACGCAACGGAATTTTCAACCCTGTCCCTGCTTCATCGAGGATCGCGAAGCGGTAGCGGCCCGCGTCGTCCATGCTGACGGAATAACGCAAAGTCTCATCGATGTGGTTGCTCGCGTCGAGCGTCACGACGGCTGGGCTATGCCCGGCGATGCTTTCGCCAGGCATATAGACCGAGCTGCAAATGATAAGCTCGTCTCCCGGCTGGCAGGTGCGTGCGGCGGCGCCATTGACGATGCAGCAGCGCGATCCCCGCTCGCCCAAAATCACATAGGTCGAAATCCGGGCGCCGGAATTCTTATTCCAGATTTCGACGAATTCGAGCGGCAAAATACCCGCGGCTTCGCAGTGCTCCGGATCGAGCGTAATTGAGCCGTGATAATCGAGATTGGCTTCCGTGACGCGGATGCCATGAAGCTTGCCGCCGATGACTTTACGCATAGTGTCTCAAATTCCGTAAGCGGGACCTGAACGGGATAGGAACTGGCCGGACTGCCGCCTGACCGCAGCGCATCTGCTTAGAACATTTTCCCAAAAAGCGCGAATGGCCGCACCCCGCCGTTGCCGCAGGCGGGCTTTTCGAGAGCTTTCTCCTCATTTAAGCATTTGAGCCAGGTTTCATCAGAGGGGTTGGCGTGCAATCGCGCGGCCAAATCCACCAGAGGGTTCACCCCTAGCCAAGCTCCGGGACTGGGTCCAGATCAAATATGACGAGTTCGGCCCCTTCCGCGACTTGACTGCCAAGCTTGAAGGGGAATTCCTTCACGACGCCGGTGCGTGGCGCGGTCAAAAGATGCTCCATCTTCATCGCCTCGAGAACCAGAACTGGCTGATTTGCCTCAACCTTGGTGCCCGGCTCGACCAGCAGCGCCGCGATCCGGCCGGGCATTGGCGCGGTAAGACGTCCCGGCGGTGCGCCGCCTCTAGCCGCCTCGGCCGTGGGGCTGGCTATTACAAAGCGATGCCCGGCCCCCGTTGCCGGAAACACCGTGAGCTCAGGCCCGGAGCGGACAAAGACGCCCTTGAGGCGATGGCCGTCAAATTCGGCCCTGAGCGCCCCATCCGCCGCGAGCGTGCCGCTGGCGCGGGAAACGCCGCCCCCCCGCCAATCGAGGCGCCAGCCCTCCCGCAGATAGGTGATCTCGACGCTGTGATCGATGGTCTTGTCTCCGGCCATCTCGCACATCCGGACTGTTTCCCGCGCGTTGCCATTGAGACGCCAGCCAAACTGACTGTTCCACGGGCTCCAGGAATCGACCGATGCCATGGCCCCCGCCCGCGCGGCGGCCGCCCGCTCGCTGAGGAGGCCAACGGCGGCCATTGCCAAAGTCTCGTTTCCGGCAGCTTCCACGGGCGCGAAAAGATCGCCGCGATGCGCCTCGATGAACCCTGTATCGGGCGAACCCTCGGCAAAGGGTGGCAGAGCAACGATGGCCTTTAAAAAATCCACATTGGCCATGACCCCGGCGAGGCGCGTTGTGGCCAGCGCAGTACGAAAGCGGCGGATAGCTGCCACCCGGTCCTCGTCCCAAACGATCAGCTTGGCGATCAGCGGATCATAGTCGACCGGGATGATATCGCCCGCCCGCACTCCGGTATCGACACGCACATGGAGGCCTTCTTCGGGAACATCAAACCACGCGAGACGGCCCGATTGCGGCAAAAACCCGCGCGCCGGATCTTCCGCATAGATCCGCGCCTCGATGGCATGCCCTCGCTCAAAAATCTCATCTTGCCGCAAAGGCAGCGCAGCCCCAGCCGCAACGAGAATTTGCCATTCGACGAGATCGACACCTGTGATCATTTCGGTCACCGGATGCTCGACCTGCAGCCTTGTATTCATTTCGAGAAAATAGAAGGTGCTATCATCTGGCGTTAGCAAAAACTCGACCGTCCCGGCGCCGGTGTAGCCAATAGCACGCGCGGCTGCGAGCGCCGCCTCCCGCATGGCTTGCCGCAATTGATCTTCGAGCCCGGGCGCAGGGGCTTCCTCGATAATTTTTTGATGTCTGCGCTGGATCGAGCAGTCACGGTCGAAGAGATGTACGCAATGACCCTCGCCGTCGGCAAAAATCTGGACTTCGACATGACGCGTGCTGGTAAAATATTTTTCGAGGAGGACGCGATCATCGCCAAACGCCGAAAGCGCCTCGCGCTTGGCGCTGGCGAGTTGCGCGGCAAACTCCGCCACGTGAGCCGCGATTTTCATCCCCTTGCCGCCACCGCCGGCCGAGGCTTTGATCAAGATGGGGTAGCCCAGCATGCCGGCTTGTTCCGCGAGGAGCGCCGGATCCTGAGCATCGCCATGATAGCCCGGCACGAGCGGCACACCGGCTTTCTCCATAAGGGCCTTGGCTTGCGCCTTGTCGCCCATGGCGCGAATTGCCGCCGCTGGGGGGCCGATGAAGATCACGCCAGCACAAGCGCAGGCTTCCGCGAACTCGGCGTTTTCGGACAAAAACCCGTAACCGGGATGGATCGCTTGCGCGCCGCACGCGCGCGCCACTTCCAGTATTTTGCCGCCATCGAGATAGCTTTCGCGGGCTGGCGCGGGACCTATAAAAAAAGCTTCATCGGCAAGGGAAACATGCATCGCATCGCGATCCGCTTCCGAATAAACCGCGATCGTCTTGATGCCGAGCCGCCGAGCCGTGCGGATGATCCGGCAAGCGATCTCACCGCGATTGGCGATCAGAATTTTGGAAAACAATGCACGAGTCCTGGAGCTGTTGCCTTTCGATCATGAATCTGCCCGCAACAAACTCATGAATAGTGCTCGAAATCGAAGTATCAAAACTGCGATGCTAGTCCGTAAACCCTCATGCCATCCAATCGCGGCCGACCATAAATCTGGCACGCTCGGATTGGTATTCCATTGTCGTTACCAGAACCACAAACATGGAGTATTGTCCGGCTGGTAGCACACCCTCATCTGAGCAGGCACGATACCAGCCGATCTTTACCCCATCAATGGCCTATCTGCCATGCTTAGACGACTTTATCCATGAGGGATACGACCCTCTCGAGCCGCGCTATCGAGTCGATGGTCGCCAATAAGCTTTGTTTAATACTGATTGGTAAGCTCATGTGCTGAGCGATAACGTCGGCAAGCCGCCCGGGATCATGAATTTGGTCCAACGTCGGCCAAGTTTGCGGCATGCTGATTTCCTGGGCCGCGGCATAGCGTTGAAATTGCTCCACTGCTCTTCGGATGAGTTGAGGCGCCTCGGGAATTGGACCTTCGCTAATGTCGGCAAAGTCCGCTTGAAAAGCGCCTCCGTCTCCGATGAAGCGGCGTACCACGACGCGCCGCTGCGCTTGAACCAGAATTTTCATTGTGCCGCTGGGCAACTCATGGTTTTCAAACGTCGTGCCTTCAGGGAGCCGTTCAATTTCAAGCAGTCTAGCGAGCACGCCGACCTCGTAAACATCGGCAAAGGCAGGCCCTTGAACGGCTGGGTCCCTCTGAACAACAAGAATGATCTCACGGTGACGTGCAAAGGCATCATCCAGCGCACGCTTGGTTTTCTCGCGTCCAACAAAAAGCGGAAAGTTCGTTGTTGGAAACGGCACGAAGTCGCGTATTGGAAGCGCTGGGCAATGTGCTGTTTCTCCGGCAACTCCGTTGCTTCGGGGCGCGGTTTCTCGCCGTTCTGCTTGGAGCACGGCAGACAGAGTGTTCCAGTCGGACACACCCAGCATCTTTGAAACGAGTTCCAGGCTTTCGCTGTGGCTGATGGCCATCATCTTGGATGTCAGGGATTCACGGAGAGTTTGCGCCATGACTTTTGCGTCGTGGAAATCGCGCATTGCTTACATCCTTTGCATGAGCGAACCAGGCGTGTCAGACGGTTGCGTTACTGACCCGGTCGCTCGGGCAAAGGGAGGCCTCAAAGGCTCGATACGTTCACCATTCCCGCGAGGGTGCAACCAGCAGGTCGTATCTACCTAATTGTAATTTTGAACTCATCTCAAAGTTTTGTCAATTAAGGTACGAAGGGGCGTGTACCTTCGGGTCACAGGTACAAGCCAGAACGCCGGCCTACGTAAAACATTTGGGGGTCCAACGTTCCGGCCTCACATCCGGAACACGCCGAAACGCGTTTCTCCGATTGGCGCGTTGAGCACGGCGGACATCGAAAGGCCAAGCACCATGCGAGTCTCTACCGGGTCGATGATGCCATCGTCCCACAGCCGCGCGCTTGCATAATAAGGATGCGCCTGACGTTCGAACCCTTCGCGGATCGGCGCTTTAAAAATTTCCTCATCTTCCGCTGTGAAACTTTGCCCAGAAGCTTCGAAATTGTCGCGGCGGACTTGCGCCAGCACATTGGCGGCCTGTTCGCCGCCCATCACGGAAATGCGGGCGTTCGGCCACATCCACAAAAAACGCGGGCCAAAGGCGCGCCCGCACATGCCGTAATTGCCAGCTCCGAAACTGCCGCCGATGATAATCGTAAATTTAGGAACAGCCGCGCAGGCGACCGCCGCGACGAGTTTTGCGCCATCCTTCGCAATGCCTTGCGCCTCATATTTTTGGCCGACCATGAAGCCGGTGATGTTTTGTAGAAAAACGAGCGGGATTTTCCGTTGGCAGCAAAGCTCGACGAAATGCGTGCCCTTAAGCGCCGATTCCGAAAACAGGATTCCATTGTTGGCAAGAATGCCGACTGGATATCCGCAAATATGCGCAAAGCCGCAAACAAGCGTGGTTCCGTACAGCGACTTGAACTCATCGAAGGCACTGCCATCGGTGATGCGGGCAATGATTTCGCGCACGTCATAAGCCTCGCGCGGATCGGCGGGCACGATGCCATAAATGTCTTGGGCATCGTAAAGAGGTTCAACGGGCTCGCGCAAAACAATGCCGGGCTTCTTGGCGCGATTAAGTGTGCCGACAATTTGCCGCGCCCGCAAAAGCGCATCTGCGTCGCTCAACGCATAATGATCGGTGACCCCGGATTTGCGCGAATGAACGTCGGCGCCGCCGAGATCTTCCGCCGAGACGATTTCGCCGGTCGCCGCCTTGACCAGCGGGGGGCCGGCCAGAAAGATGGTGCCTTGCCCCGCCACGATGATCGCCTCATCGCTCATCGCTGGGACATAGGCGCCGCCCGCCGTGCAGCTTCCCATCACCACCGCAATCTGCGGAATGCCCAAAGCCGACATGCGCGCCTGATTGTAAAAAATGCGGCCGAAATGATCGCGATCGGGGAACACTTCGTCCTGGCTTGGCAGATGGGCGCCACCGCTATCGACGAGATAGAGGCACGGCAAATTATTCTCTTGCGCGATCTCCTGGGCGCGAAGATGTTTTTTCACCGTCAGCGGATAATAGGTGCCGCCCTTGACGGTCGCGTCATTGGCAATGACGACGCATTCAAGACCGCATATACGCCCGATGCCGGTGATCAACCCCGCTGCTGGAACCGGGTCCGGGTAAACCTCATAGGCAGCAAATTGCGAAAATTCGAGAAACGGGGTGCCCGGATCAATCAGCGCCACAATCCGGTCGCGCGGCAACAATTTTCCGCGCCCAATATGTTTTTCGCGAGCCTTGGCGCCGCCGCCTGCCGCGATGAGCGCGGCCTTGCCGCGCAGATCTTCGATGACGCTCTGCATCGCGACCTTGTTCGCGGCAAACTTTTCACCTTGTGGCGTGACGGCGGTTTTGAGAACAGTCATCGGTTTCGATCATCCCTTCCGTTCAATACATCATCACCGGGATGAAGCGCTAATGTCCGTCGAACAACTCGCGCCCGATCAACATCCGCCGGATCTCGCTCGTTCCTGCGCCGATCTCATAGAGTTTTGCGTCACGCAGCAAGCGCCCCGCCGGGTAATCATTGATATAGCCATTGCCGCCGAGCAACTGGATCGTGTCAAGCGCGGTTTTCGTCGCGTGCTCCGCCGCAAAGAGCAGCGCGCCTGCAGCATCTTTGCGCGAGGTGCGGCCATTGTCTGCCGCGCGGGCAACCGCATAGACATAGCCGCGGCAGGCATTGAGCCCTGTATACATATCGGCGAGCTTGCCTTGAACGAGTTCGAACTCGCCGATCGCCTGGCCAAACTGCTTGCGCTCGCGCACATAAGGCAAACACACATCAAGACACGCCTGCATGATGCCGAGCGGGCCGGCCGCCAGCACGATCCGCTCGTAATCAAGGCCCGACATCAGCACTTGAACGCCTTGGCCGATGGCACCCAGCACATTCTCCTCCGGTACTTCGCAGTCCTCGAAGATCAGTTCGCATGTCGGAGACCCGCGCATGCCGAGCTTGTCGAGCTTCTGGCCGATCCGAAGACCAGCAAAACCGCTTTCGATGAGAAACGCCGTGATACCATGCGCCCCGGCATTGGGATCGGTCTTGGCATATACGACAAGCGTCGAGGCATGCGAGCCGTTGGTGATCCACATCTTGGTGCCATTCAAGACGTAGCGGCCACCTTTCTTATCGGCGCGCAGGCGCATCGAAACAACGTCGGAACCGGAGCTGACCTCCGACATGGCCAGCGCGCCGACCTCGTCGCCGGTCAGCAATTTCGGCAGATAGCGGTGCTTCTGATCCTCGGTGCCGTTGCGGTGGATTTGATTGATGCAAAGGTTGGAATGAGCGCCATAAGAGAGCCCGACGGAAGCCGAGGCCCGGCTGATTTCTTCCATCGCAAGGCAATGCGCGAGATAGCCAAGGCCGGTGCCGCCATAGGCTTCCTCGACCGTGATGCCGTGCAGGCCAAGCGCCCCCATCGCAGGCCAAAGATCGGCCGGAAACGCGTCGGCACGATCGATTTCGGTGGCTCGCGGCGCGATTTTTGCCGATGCGAACGAGTGCACCGTATCGCGCAGCATGTCGAGATCAGGACCGAGCGCGAAATCGAGACCGGGAGTGTGCATTGCTCGTCCTTCCGCAGTTCGCGCGGCCTGATACATATCTCTTAAAGCATATTTGGCGGCAAAATTTGCGGGGAAATCCAAATTCTCAGGTCAAATTTGCTCAAAGGTTTGGGCTTGGCGGCCTCCTATGCGATAAAATACCTCTGGCCCGCCGCCTGGAAAGCCAAAATACCGATGCAAGACCTTGCTCTCGACCTTTGCCGCGCGCTGGTGCGCTGCCGCTCGGTGACGCCGGACGACGGTGGCGCGCTCGCCGTCCTCGCACTCGCCCTGGACAAGGCGGGCTTTGCAACTCAGCGGCTGACGTTCTCGGAACCAGGCACCCCGGATGTCGGAAATCTCTATTCCCGCATTGGTACGGGGGCGCCTTACCTCGTCTTTGCTGGACATACCGATGTAGTGCCGGTGGGAGATGCCGGGCGCTGGCGCTTCGATCCTTTCGCGGCGGAACTGGCCGATAGCGCGATCTGGGGGCGTGGCACGGCCGACATGAAGGGGGGAGTCGCCGCTTTCGTCGCCGCCGCTTGCGCTTATGTCGCCCGGCATGGATCGGACAAGGGCTCGATTGGTCTTCTCATCACCGGCGACGAGGAAGGCCCCGCCGTCAATGGCACGGAAAAACTCTTGCGCTGGGCATATGAAAAAGGCGAGCGCTTCGACCATTGCATCGTCGGCGAGCCCACAAGCCAGCACACGCTTGGTGACATGATCAAGATCGGCCGCCGCGGCTCGCTCAATGGCACACTCATTGTCGAGGGCCGCCAGGGCCATGCCGCCTACCCCGAGCGGGCGGACAATCCCATTCCAAAGCTCGTGGCGCTGCTGAGTGCCTTGACCGCCGCGCCGCTCGACAAAGGCACGCCGCATTTTGGCGCCTCGAACCTCGAAATCGTGTCGGTGGATGTCGGCAATCCGGCGTTCAATGTCATCCCCGCGCAAGCCCGCGCGCGTTTCAATGTCCGCTTTAACGATCTTTGGACACCGGACACTCTGGCGGCGGAGTTGCGCGGCAGGCTGGACAGCGCGGGCGTGACCTATGGGCTAACCTTCGAGCCCTGCAATGCGGTCGCGTTCTTGACGAAGCCGGACGCCTTTACCGAACTCGTGGCCGAGGCCGTTGCAAAGAAAACCGGGCATCGCCCAACGCTCTCGACAACCGGCGGCACATCGGACGCACGCTTCATTCAGGCCTATTGCCCGGTCCTTGAATTCGGTCTGACGGGCACAACCGCGCATATGGTGGATGAGCGAATCACGCTCGCGGAACTCGCGGGTCTGACGGACATTTACGCGGCGATTTTGGACGCCTATTTTGGTAAGGACTGAGTTTTCAATCGTACCAAAATGTTTCACGTGAAACGATTTGGTACGATTGGCAGAAAAAAATGGACAGAGTCCGCATACGTCTTTTGGTCTGCGGCGTGTGGAATTGCCTGGGAAACTGGTAAGTTTGGCGCGCCCCGGCGCTGCCGTGAAAACTCCGGGCTTGACGGCATTACGGATTGAGACGCTTAAGGCACTCACTGTAATAGCCGGTGCCGTTCTGATTCCATTTCAGGCCGCCATTGGCGTTGGTTTCCCGGTTGGCCTTGAATTGATCATAGCAGGTGTTGAGCGCTGCTTCATAAGGCTCTTCCCCCGCATGCGACGGTGCGATCGAGGACGGAAAGATGGCGGCGGCCGGAACCGGAGGGCTGCTTGCGGCGGCCGCGTCCAGCTTAACACGCCTCGCTCCCGTCTGCGGGGATATGTTGCCACCGCCGGGAGGAAAGACCGCATAAACAGCTAGCAAAACAGCTCCGGCCGCGATGATGGCAGGTGAGATAAATGTCTTAACGGCCGGCAGAGACATGCGTTGTCCCGGCGTGGCGGATGAAACGCGCGGATCACGCTTCGGCTTACGCGGCCCGCTTTTTCCATTTAACTTGTCTCCTTGAGATTTTTCTTCAGGACATTCCGGCGCCGGATCGATCTGAAGCATCTCCGCGAACACAGATACGAAATCCGCTTCTTTCCTGAGATAGCGAATGATGTTATCGTGAAACACCCGGTCATGCTGGGACAGCTTTTTCTCGCCGCGCTCCAAAAGCTGTAAAATCGAACTCGCTTGATCCTGGGTCAGCACCCCAATCACTTGCAGCGCATGGAATCGCGTCCGGGCGCCCGCGATGAGTGCATCGAAAGTGTCCCTGCGCTCCGCTTTATCCTTTGCGTGGCCGCTTGCAATGTCCACAGTCACACCGTCTTGATGCCGTAACCGATCTCTCGCGGGAAACGTTTGAGCCCCGCCTCATACGCCAATCTTTCGTGGCACTTGAAATTGCCTCACAATCATGGTCATCAAAATAACAAGCGGCCATTACGCGAAGCTTTCTTAAGAAATGTCAGCCTCGGGTCCGCCGGATCGCCGGGAGAGCACAATTGGACAAGGGTTTTTTCGATCGCACTTCGCCGGAGTTTGCCGCCCGCCGGGCGGAGGCGCGGAAACTGCTCGATTCTCTCGATCCCGCGATGCAGGACGGCGCCGTGACCGCCGATCCTGCGCGGCAGGCGTGGTTTGAAGCAGTCTATGATTTGGCGAAGGGTGATCCGGCCCGCGTGCCCTGGGCCAATCTTGCCCCGCATCCCTTGAGCCAGGCTTGGGTGGCGGCGCAAGCGGAAGGGCTCAATGGCTTAAGAATTCTCGATGTCGGCTGCGGCCTCGGCGACAATGCCGAATGTTTTGCAGCCGCTGGTGCGCATGTCACGGCGTTCGATTTCGTGGGCGAGGCGATCACATGGGCAAAGCAGCGGTTTCCTGAGTCGAAGGTGGCCTATGCGCAAGGCGATCTCTTCGCGTTGCCGGATGCGTGGCTTCAAGCTTTCGATCTCATTCATGAATGCTACACTTTGCAGGCGCTCCCTCCCGATCTCTTGCTACAGGCCCTCGCGGCACTGAAATCGGCATTGGCGCCGGGCGGACGGCTTCTAATCGTTGCGCGCGCGCGAGAAGAAGCCGAGGAGTTCAAGGGACCGCCTTGGCCGCTGCCGCCGTCGATTTTCGAGGGGGCCAAGCGGCAAGGTCTTACGACACTCTCGATCGAGGACATTCCGGCGGTGCCAGGCGGCGGGTCGCGGCACTGGCGGGCGCTGCTGCGCCGCGCCGAGGATGCGTGAGGCGGCTTTAGAGCCTAATGATATGAGCTTTCAATGACAAAATTTATCGCGCTTCTGCGTGCTGTGAACGTCGGAGGGACCGGAAAACTTCCGATGTCCGAGTTGAGGGTGATGTGTTGCGACGCAGGGTTTACGCGCGTGGAGACTTATATCGCGAGTGGCAACGTCGTTTTTGAGAGCAAGGTCACGCCATCGAAGGTACAAGCGGAGCTTGAAGCGCGATTGCAAGCTTTTTCCGGAAAGACCGTCCACGTTATTGTACGTTCGGCGGAGGAAATGCTGGCCGTTCTGAAGGCCAATCCGTTTCCTAAGGCAGAACCGAAATCCACATATGTCGTTTTCCTGAATGAGCCACCGCCTTCCGATGCCCTCGCTCATGCATCTGGTCGGCAAGACGAGCAGATGCACCTTGGGGAAAGAGAGATCTACATTCAATATGGCAGCGGCATGGGCCGCTCGAAATTGAAAATTCCAGCGGCCAAGATCGGCACCGCACGCA
Source organism: Methylocapsa sp. D3K7 (assembly GCF_029855125.1). Lineage (GTDB taxonomy): Bacteria > Pseudomonadota > Alphaproteobacteria > Rhizobiales > Beijerinckiaceae > Methylocapsa. The sequence continues at coordinate 3,701,744 of NZ_CP123229.1, read as the reverse complement.
ATATGAACACAGTCGCCAAACTTGCGGAGATGGCATCCAAGCTTTGAGTCGCGCTACGTCATTCTGCATACCCGGGGGGGGCGGTGCGATGTCGCCCTTCCGCCTCGGGATCAGATGGACATGGACATGAGGAATTTTTTATCCCGCAGTTTTGCCCACATTCGTGCCGACATTGAAGCCCGTAACACTGGCATCGACGCACAGAATTTCGAACCGGCATTGGACGAGCAAATGGTGAATCGCCTCACGCTCGGCTGCCGAGCAATCGAAATAATTGATGACATGCCGCGTCGGAATAATAAGGCTGTGTGAATGCGTGACTGGGAATTTGTCACGGACCGCAATCGCCAAATCGTTTTTGGCGATTACATCATTAGCCGGCAAGGCACAAAAAATGCAGCTCTCATTCATCGTGTTCATGGCATGATACCTGTCGCAGCTAGGCAAAGCGAAGCGCAAGTGGCGGCGGGATCACCTACCCCGCCCCCAAAAGCCGGATCGCTTCGCCGCGCTCGAAAATATTTAGGAGCAGCCGCAAAGCCTCGCCGCGCGCGCCTTCGAGCCTTGGATTTTCCTCGACAATTGTGCGCGCCTCATTGCGCGCCAAAGTGAGCAATGGCCCATGCGCCGACAAATCAGCGAGGCGGAAACCGGGCAGACCCGATTGCTTTGTGCCGAGTACCTCGCCCTCGCCGCGTAGCCGCAGATCTTCCTCGGCGATTTTAAAACCATCTTCGGTCTCGCGCATGATCGCGATGCGGGCTTTCGCACTCTCGCTGAGCGGCGCTTTGTAAAGCAGGAGACACGACGACTTGCCGCCGCCGCGCCCGACGCGTCCGCGCAATTGATGTAGTTGGGCGAGGCCAAACCGCTCGGCGTGCTCTATCACCATGATCGTGGCTTGGGGAACATCGACGCCGACTTCAATGACCGTCGTGGCGACAAGAATCTGGGTCGAGCCTTTGGCGAAAGCGTCCATCGCGGCATCCTTGTCGCGGCTTTTCATCTTGCCGTGAACGAGTCCAACCTTGCCGCCAAAAATTTGTTGCAGCTGTGCAAAACGCTCCTGCGCGGCGGCAACATCGAGCGCCTCGCTTTCCTCGACAAGCGGACAGACCCAAAAGGCGCGGGCGCCCTGTCCCAGCGCGCGCGTGAGCCGCGCGATCAGCTCGTCCAAGCGCTCGAGCGGCAACGCGCGCGTCTCGATCGGCTGCCGCCCGGCTGGCTTTTCCCGCAAGTTGGAGACATCCATGTCACCGAAATAGGTCAGCACCAGAGTGCGCGGTATGGGAGTCGCGGTCATCACGAGAATGTCGGCTGCCTCACTCTTGTCCCCCAAGGCCAGACGCTGATGGACGCCGAACCGATGCTGCTCATCGACGACGGCAAGGCCAAGGTCGCGGAAGACGACGCTTTCCTGAAACAAGGCATGCGTGCCGATGACAACATCGATGCTGTCGTCCGCGAGACCTGCGAGAATTTTGTCGCGTCCAGCACCCTTATCGCGGCCAGTCAGCAGGGCGAGGCGGAGGTCGGCGGCCTCTGCAAATTTGGTGAGCGTCTGATGATGCTGGCGGGCGAGAATTTCGGTCGGCGCCATCAGTGCCGCCTGCCGCCCCGCCTCGACCACCGCCGCCATGGCGAACAGTGCAACAAGCGTTTTTCCCGAGCCGACATCGCCTTGCAAAAGCCGCAGCATCCGGGTTGGCGTGCCAAGGTCAGTATTGATTTCTTCCATCGCGGTTTTTTGGGACACCGTGAGCGCAAAGGGCAGCGCCGCCGCGATCTTTTGCCGGAGCGTGCCATCGCCAAGGCTCGCGCGGCCAGGCGCACGCTTGATTTTCGAGCGCATCAACGCCAGCGCCAATTGCGAGGCGAGCAATTCATCGAGCCCGAGCCTTTTGCGCGACGGCGCTTCCGGCGCGATGGATTCTGGCGTTTTCGGGTGATGCACATCGCGCAAGGCTTCCGCGAAGGATGGACCCGCGACGATTGCCAGCGATTGTGCGTCATGCCATTCCGGCAGCGCGGGAATTCTGGCGAGCGCGGCATCGACAGCCTTGCCGAGCGTTCTTTGAAAGAGGCCCTCGGTTGACGGATACACCGGCTCGACGGGCGCCATTTTGGCAAACCCCTCGGCGTCGAGCACGCGGTCCGGATGCACCATCTGGCGATGCCCGTCCCAGAGCTCGAGTTTTCCGGAAATCCAGCGGGTGGCGCCCAGCGGCAGGCTTCGTTCGATCCATTGAGGATTGGCGAGAAAGAAGACCAGCAGAACATCGCCGGTGCCGTCCTCGACCAGCACTTTGTAGGGCGCCTTGGAGCGGGGCGGCGGCGGCCGGTGCTCGGCGACTCTTGCCTCAAGAGTGACAATCGTATCGAGCGGCGCCTCGGCGATCTTGGGCCGGTTGCGGCGGTCGATGGTGGTGAAGGGGAGATGGAACAGAAGATCGACCACGCGAGCTTCCGCCCCGTCCCGCGCCAGGAGCCAGTCCAGGAGCTTGGCGTTCTTCGGTCCAATGCCGGGCAGATTCGCGGCAGCGGCGAAGAGTGGATTGAGGAGAAAGGGCCGCATCGGAAGCCGTTGCTTGTGGTTTCGGGCGAGGGCTGATGGCTTATTTCGTGATGAAGACATCCTTGCGCGGGAATTTATCAAAGACCGCCGCCTCTTGCGAGAAATTGGTGGCGAGGACGTCGAGGGGATTTCCGGCAATCCATTGCGACAGATCGATCGTCTGGTAATGGCCGTTGTTGAAAACGATGAGGATACGGGCCTTGTCTTGCCCGACGTTTTCAATCGAATGGCCGAACCCCTGCGGAATATAGCCGACATCGCCCTTGCTCAGAGTCTCCTGCCGCCAGCGTCCTTTCGAGCCAAAGAGCGTCACGTTGAAATTGCCGCTGAGCACATATTGCCACTCGGAGGCATTCGGATGCCAATGAAGTTCTCGCAGAGCGCCCGGTTCCATCTCCAGCACGACCCCTGTCATGGTGGTGGAAATGGGAAATTGCGAGCCATCGACACGCCACTCAATACCCCCGTTGAAAATTTCATACGGCTTCTGGGAGAGGAGACTATATTTGTGGGTGAGCGGCGGCGCCTTCCAACCTTGCAGAGGAACGGAGGGGACGGCCGGCGGGATTTTCCCCTTGGCGAAATAGACCTCGTTCTTGGGAAAACTTTCGAAGGTCGAAGCCGGAACGCCGAAATTTTTGGCGAGCAATTCCTTGGGCGCATGGCCGAGCCAATCGGTGATGCTGAAGGTGCCGAATTCGGAAAAATATCCATTGTCGAAGACAAGGATGAAGTGGCACGGCGTATCGCCCAAGGTCTCGATGACATGCGCGTGACCGCGCGGAAAATACCAGATGTCGCCCGGACCAAAGTCATTGGTCTCCGAGCAGCCCTGCGGGTCGATCACCGTGGTGCGGACGGATCCTTCCGTGACAAATGCCCACTCCGCCGCCGTGGCATGCCAATGAAGCTCGCGCATCACCCCAGGCTCCATGCGCATCGAGACGCCGGCAAGAGCCTTCGATATCGGCAATTGGACCACCGTGGCCTCCTTGCCATAGCTGCCGTAGCTCACACGCCCCTCGGATTTTTCCAGTTCGAATTTGAAGGTTGGCAGCTCCGTGCCCGAGGTCACGGGATCGGGAACATTATTCTGGAAACTATTGTCGCCGCCTTCCGAACTGATCGGGATGTTGGACGAGAACATGCGAATCTCCTGGCTGCTTTGGGCACCGCTGCGGAAAACTCGCGCGAAGTCGGCGAATCGTCAAATAGACGAGGCTTGTGAGGAGTTGGGCGGTCGCCGGGAACTAGTCGAGGAGTCTGGCGTCTTTCGGCCCGATGCCGGGAGGGTTCACGGCGGCCACTAAGAGAGGGTTAGGAGGAAGGGGCCATCGAAAGTCTCTGGTTGGATAGTGGGTCAGTTCAAATTTAGTCTGCTTGGCGCCATAAGGCGACATCACGACTTGCTCGGGTGGCAGCGGGTCGCTCGTTGGAGGCCCTAGCCAGAAGCGTCTGAGCCGCCCTGCTGCACCAACTCGAGGGTGATGCCCTCGGGACCCTCGAACAGCCGCAGCTTTCGGTTGATGTAATCCATCTCGTCGCTCAGCATGGTTACGCCGTTGGCCACGAGGTGCGCGGTAGCCGCCTCGATGTCGTCGACGCGGAACGCGAGGTGGTTGTAGCCCCGTTGCCGCAGATTCGTCGGGTGCGCACCCGGATCGGTCCCTGGGGTCGGGTCGAACTCGAGCAGCTGGATCTCGAAACGAGGATCCGCTCCCTCGAGTGCGAGGGTGATGTGCAGCGCTTTCATGCCCGGCATGCCCATGTACCGGGCGGGAAGGCCGCCGTCGATCGTCGCGACGTGCTCCTTCCGGAAGCCGAGGAGCGCGAAGAACTCGATCGCCGGGCCAGCATCGGCCACCGCGATAGTAACATGATCCGGATTGAGGAACATCTCACTCCCTCTCACCTCCGCCGAGTAAGCTGCCGGCAACTGGTCCTCCCACTCTTGCAAGACTACCATCTCACTCCTTCGCACGGTAGAGGGGTGGCCCGCGGCGAATTCTGTTTTGGGTCAAAAGCAGCCGTTCGAGTGGCCACGTCCGCTGGCTCTCCTTCTCCGACAGGTGCACCCTTGCCATGTCGGGCGCTTGCTATAATGTGCCGCCACGAGCGGTTTCCGGTCGGCCGCCGCGCGAATCACCCACACCCAGAGCTTAGATCATGTCGGGCGAGCAGGCGAAGAGTATTGACCTGAGCGCCCGGCAAAGGCGCGTTCTGTTCCGCTCGTGGCATCGCGGCATGCGGGAGGTCGATCTTTTGCTTGGCCGTTTCGCCAATGCCGAGATCGGCAATCTTTCGGATGACGAACTTGACGCCTACGAAACCTTGCTCGATGCGCAGGACCGCGACATTTTTGGCTGGCTGACCGGCGAGGAGGACCCTCCAAGCCCTTATGATACGCCGGTCTTGCAAAAAATCCGGGATTTCCATAGCCATACCGGTCCACTCTATATGTGACTCCGGCGGCCGTCCCGGCGCCTCACAAAGCTTTCGAGTTGACCCTATCGTGATTGATCTTAAACGCGTCGCGGCCGAGCTTGCCAAAGGCGGCTCGCTGACACTGTCTTCCGTAGCCGATGGTTTTGATGCCTTTTGCGCCGCCGATGTGACGCGCGCGCTCGCACGGGCGGCGGAAAGCCGCGCCGTCGTGCTTGTCCATGTCGCGCGCGACAGCCAGCGCGCCCGGGCATTTGGCGAGGCGCTTGGCTTTGCGGCCCCCGATATCGAACTTTTGGATTTTCCGTCCTGGGATTGCCAGCCCTATGACCGGGTGTCACCCAATGCCGCCATTTCGGCGCGGCGGATTCTTGTCCTCTCGCGGCTGGCCAAATCGCGCACATCGCTGGAACGGCCGCGCATCCTTTCGACAACCGTCAACGCTTTGCTGCAAAAAGTGCCGCCGCTCGCGACCATCACCAGCGACACATTTTCGGCGGCGCCGGGCAATATCGTCGATATGGACGCACTGGTGCAGTGGCTGGAGTCCAATGGCTTTGCGCGGGCCTCAAGCGTGCGCGATACCGGTGAATACGCGGTGCGCGGCGGCATCCTCGATCTGTTCGCGCCCGGCATGCCGCAGCCGGTGCGGCTCGATTTTTTCGGCGACACGCTCGAATCGATCCGCGCGTTCGATCCCGAAACGCAGCGCACGACCGGCCAGCTTCGCGCCCTCGATCTCGTGCCCATGAGCGAGGTGCAACTTCGGACCGCGACGATCAGCCGTTTCCGGCAAGCCTATGTTACACATTTCGGCGCGCAGACACGCGGCGATGTGCTCTATGAAGCTGTCAGCGAAGGCCGCCGTCCGCAAGGTGTCGAACATTGGCTGCCGCTGTTTTACGAAAAGCTCGATACGCTGTTCGAGTATTGCGCCGGTGCCCCGTTGATTTTCGATCCGCTTGCCAGCGAGGCAGCGAGCGAGCGGCTGGCGCAGATCGAGGATTATTACGGCGCCCGCAAAAGCGCGCATGATGCCGATCCCGCTCACTCGACCTATAAGCCGCTGCCGCCGAGCGCACTCTATCTCACGGAGGCCGAATGGAAGGCGCGCCGCGATGCCGCAAGCCGCATCGCGGTGACGCCCTTTGCACAGCCGGAAGGCGCGAAAGGCCTCATCATCGATTGCGGCTCAAAGCCCGGACGCGGCTTTGCCACCGAGCGCGCCAATCCCGCCGCCAATGTGTTTTCGGCGGCCATCGATCATATCCGGGCTCTGCAAACAAACGGTAAGCGGGCGATCCTCGCCGCCTGGTCGGATGGCTCGCGCGAGCGGCTTGGCCATGTGCTCACTGACCACGGACTTGCGGGCGCGGCACCCATCTCGTCGCTCGCGCAAGCTTTGGCGCTTCCGCAAAACACGCTCGCCTTGGCGGTGATCGGCATCGAGCAAGGGTTTGAGGCGCAAAATCTCGCGCTCGTCGCCGAGCAGGATATTTTGGGCGACCGGCTGCTCGGTGGCCGCCGCAAAGCGGCACGCCGCGCTCAGGATTTTTTGAGCGAAGTCAGCGCGCTCGCTGCCGGTGATATTGTCGTCCATATCGATCACGGAATTGGCCGCTTCGCAGGGCTGAAGGCGATCGAGGCCGACGGTGCTCCGCATGATTGCTTGGAGCTGCATTATGCCGATGGCGACAAACTGTTTCTGCCCGTCGAAAACCTCGAGCTTTTGTCGCGCTATGGCTCGGAAGATACCGCCGTCGAACTTGACAAACTCGGCGGCGTCGCCTGGCAGAAGCGCAGGGCGAAAATGCGCAAGCGCATTCTCGAAATGGCGGCGGGGCTCATCAAAATCGCCGCCGCACGGCAAGTCAAAGCCGCGCCAAAACTGGTGCCGCCGGACGGTCTTTACGCCGAATTTTGCGCCGGCTTTCCTTATGACGAGACCGATGACCAGCAAGCTGCAATCGACGCGGTGCTAGAAGATATGGCGTCCGGGCGGCCGATGGACCGGCTTGTCTGCGGCGATGTCGGCTTCGGTAAGACTGAGGTTGCGCTGCGCGCGGCCTTCGCGGCTTCGATCGAAGGCAAGCAAGTGGCGGTGGTCGTGCCGACGACACTTCTCGCCCGCCAGCATCATAAGAATTTCGCCACGCGTTTCGCGCATCTGCCGGTCAAAGTCGCGCAAATGTCGCGGATGGTTGCCGCCGCCGATCTCAAGGCCGCAAAGCTCGGTGCCGCATCCGGCGAGATCGATATTGTCATTGGCACTCATGCGGTGCTTGGCAAAGGCGCGAGTTTTAAAGATCTCGGTCTTGTCGTCATCGACGAGGAGCAGCATTTCGGCGTCAAGCATAAGGAGCGCTTGAAGGAGCTGCGCGCCGAAGTGCATGTTTTGACCCTATCGGCAACGCCCATCCCGCGCACCTTGCAGCTGGCTCTGACGGGGGTTCGCGAGCTTTCGATCATCGCGACGCCGCCCGTTGACCGCCTGGCGGTGCGCACCTCGATCTCGCCATTCGACGATATGCTGGTGCGCGAGGCGCTGCTGCGCGAACGCTATCGCGGCGGCCAGAGCTTTTATGTGTGTCCGCGCATCGACGATATCGAGGAGGCAAGCGCCTTCCTCCGGCAAAAGGTTCCCGAAGTCCGATTTGTCGTCGCGCATGGCCAGTTGGCGGCGACCGAACTCGAGGCGAGGATGGCGGCCTTTTACGACGGCCAATATGATGTGCTGCTGTCGACCGCAATCGTTGAATCCGGCCTTGATATTCCGACCGCCAATACGCTCATCGTGCATCGCGCCGATATGTTCGGTCTCGGCCAGCTCTATCAATTGCGCGGCCGCGTCGGGCGTTCGAAAGTCCGCGCCTATGCGCTCTTCACGGTTCCCGCCAATCGCAGCATGACGCCGCAAGCCGAACGGCGGCTGAAAGTCTTGCAGTCTCTGGACACACTCGGCGCTGGCTTTGAACTGGCGAGCCACGACCTCGACATTCGCGGCGCCGGAAACCTGCTGGGCGATGAACAGTCCGGTCATATCAAGGAGATTGGCTATGAACTGTATCAAGACATGTTACGCGAGGCCGTCGAAGCATTAAAGGCGGGCATCGAGGAACCGGCCGAGGAGGCCTGGTCGCCCTCGATTACGCTGGGCATGCCGGTGACGATTCCCGAGGACTATGTCAGCGATCTGCATTTGCGCCTCAGCCTCTACCGCCGGCTCTCGGCACTGCAGACGGATGAAGAAATCGAGAGTTTCGCGGCGGAGATGATCGACCGTTTCGGGCCGTTGCCCGCCGAAGTCGAGCAATTGATGCAGCTCGTCGCGATCAAGGCTTTGTGCCGGCGAGCGCATATCGAGAAAGTCGAGGCGGGACCGAAGGGGGTCATTGTTGCGTTCCGCGACAATTCCTTCGCCAACCCGCCAGGCTTGGTGCGCTTTATCGCCGAACAAGGCACCTTCGCGAAGGTGCGCCCGGACATGAAAGTCGTGTTTATCCGCGAATTCGAGACACCCGCCGAGAAGCTGGAAGGGACAAAGCAAATCTTGCGCACGCTTGCCGCCATCGCGGTGAAAAAGGCGGCGTGACCCGAAGGCCCTCAACAAACGGCGCTTCCATGCTATATAAGCATCATCGACCGTGGCTGGAGCCGCGCTTATTTTGGAGAAGCTTATGGCCAACCCGCAATTCGCAGTCTTGTCGCTGACGGAAGCTGCCGCCGAGCGGGCGCGCAAACTCATCGAGACCGCGGGGCGGCCGGTCGCGGGGCTGCGGGTCGGCGTCAAGAAGGGTGGCTGCGCCGGCATGAGCTACACGATGGATCTCGCCGAGGAAGTCCAGGCCGCTGACCAAATCATCGAGGACCAGGGTGTAAAAATCCTAATCGCGCCGCAGGACTTGATGTTTCTGCTTGGCACCAAGCTGGATTTCGAGACGACGCCTTTGCAGGCGAGCTTTACCTTTCAAAATCCCAACCAGACAGGCGCTTGCGGCTGTGGCGAATCGGTTTCGATTACCCCGGCGGGCGAGGTACAGGGGGAGGCCGTTTGAGCCTCGCCTAACTATCCGGTTCGCGTGGTTTTGCCGGGTTCGGTTTTTGCCATCGGCGTTTTCAAGGGCTTAACCGTGGCGGGGCGCAAAAGAAACATGGGAATATGATCGCCCATGCCGAGCACCGGCGGACCGTCGTCTTTTTCATGATACGGGCGCGACGGGGCGGCGCGTTTTTGTTCCGCTTCGCCGGTTGGGGAAAGGTCGGCGTCTTGCCGGCGGGATGGGTGATTTGGCTTGGCAGGTGCCTCGGCGTCCGGCGGCCTCGAAGAACTCTGGCGGCCCCGCACATCGCCGCCACCTGAGCCTGTCCGCCGTGATCTCTGGGGGCGTTCGCCGCGCCGTGTCTCTTGCCGCGCCTCTTGGCGAGGTTCCTCGATGGGAACGTTGGCGAGGCTTTCGCCGTCGAGCCAATCGATCTTGCGGGCGATCAGCCGTTCGATTTCGGCGACGTATTTCTGATCGGCGGGGGTGACGATGGAAAGCGCGACACCGGTTTTGCCAGCGCGACCAGTGCGGCCAATCCGGTGGACGTAATCCTCGGCGTGGCTCGGGACGTCGAAGTTGAACACATGGCTGACGTCCGGAATATCGAGCCCGCGCGCCGCGACGTCCGAGCAAACGATGAGTTCGACACCGCCGCTCTTGAACGCATCGAGCGAGGCCGTTCTGGCGCGCTGATCCATGTCGCCATGTAGCACACCGGCATTGAACCCATGTTTCTGCAGCGATTTATGGAGGATCGCCACATCCCGCTTGCGGTTGCAGAAAATGATCGCGTTTTTGAAATCGGCGGCACCACGAATGAGGCGCCGCAAGGTTTCCCGCTTGGCGGAACCGCTTTCCGATGCCACCAAGCCTTGCGATATGGTGATGGCCGTCGAAGCCGCGCGAGCCACTTCGATGCGCACCGGATTGTGCAGGAAAGCCTCGGTAAGTCTGGTGATCTCCGGCGGCATGGTGGCGGAGAAAAACAGGGTCTGGCGGGTGAAAGGCACAAGCTTGCAGATGCGCTCGATATCCGGAATGAACCCCATGTCGAGCATCCGGTCGGCTTCATCGATGACGAGAATTTCGATTGCGGTCAGGAGCAGCTTGCCGCGTTCGGCAAAATCCAAAAGGCGGCCGGGCGTCGCGATCAAGACGTCGGCGCCCCGCATGATCTTGGTTTCCTGGTCCCCGAAGGAAACGCCGCCAATGAGCAATGCGACGTTGAGCTTATGGTTAATCCCGTAGCGAGCGAAACTTTCCTCGACTTGCGCGGCAAGTTCGCGGGTCGGCTCCAGGATCAAGGTGCGCGGCATCCTCGCTCTGGCGCGGCCTTTCTCCAAACGTGACAGCATGGGAAGGGTGAAGGCTGCGGTCTTGCCGGTGCCGGTCTGGGCAATCCCGAGCACGTCGCGTCCGGCGAGGACCTGCGGAATCGCTTCCGCCTGAATGGGGGTTGGCGTGAGATATCCAGAGGCCTCGACGGCCTGGAGAACTTTCTCGCTGAGACCGAGCTTGTTAAATGTCATTCCGTTCCCAAAATGGGCCATTGGCGAACCGGCACGGCATCTGGTCGGTGCCGGCCGCGGGGCGACGAAGGGCGAGGTTTCGCCTTACAACTGGAAAATCCGCAAAATCCGCAAAGAATTTTCGCGCGAACGAACATCGCGGCACGAAGTTCAACTGGCCGGATCGAACGGGTTCTGAACAGGCCCGCTGAAATAGGCGGACAATAATTCAGGCGATGGGCTATTCCCCTATCGCTTATTTTCTTTTAACGCAACGAACTTATAAAATTCACGTTGGGAGCGCCGCGTAAACGCCTCTCTGTGCGATGAATTGCCGCGCTTGCTGCGTTTCCTTTTACCCTTTTCAGTTCGTGGCAAGCCGGTGATTGGGTTTAGCCGGCGGCGCCGCCAATTTCATGAGTCCGAAAATCGTGCCGAGCGTTCCGAGATAAACAATGAGCTGAAGTTGCGTCGGCCTCCCGGTATAGCCAAGCAGCGTATGCAGGATGCGGCCAGCAATACTATTGTCGGCCAGCCACGCGGTCGAATTCCAGACGACCCCTCCGAGCGCCGTGGCAATATCAGCTTGCTCCAGAAAAGCTACGCTTTGCGCCGCCATCCCCGCTGCCATGAAAGCAATCAAAATCCCCGTCACCCGAAACAAATGCCGCGGCGGGATGATCGCAAGCCCGCCATATGCCAGCGCACTGATCCCGGCACCGAGCAGCAAACCGAGGACGCCGCCGAGCAACAGACTCAATCCCGATTCATTGCTCGAAATGACGACCCCGTAAAGAAACAGAACGACTTCCGACCCCTCGCGGAGAACGGCCAAGGCGACAACAGCGGCAAGCGCGCCGAGGGACCGGGCCCCGCTTGTCACTTCGCGGCCCAAACGGCGCAGATCTTCACTCATCTGACGGCCATGCCGCGCCATCCAGATGTTGTGCCAGGCCAGCATCAACACGGCGAGACCGAGCACCGCAGCATTGAAGACCTCCTGACCAACCCCCTCAAGCGCGTTCGACAACGCACCGGCGAAACCCGCGACGAGGACCGCCCCGAGGATTCCAGCAGCAATACCACCGCCAATATAAAGAGTTCTTTGGGGCACGCCCTTTGTGATGGCGAGCACGATCCCAATGATCAAGCCAGCTTCGATCGCCTCACGCAGGACAATGATCAGGGCGCCCGCCACGCAAAACCTCCATGCCACCGGACTGCTTCCGGGATTGGCTCAGCCGCCAAGCTTGGCCGATGCTTGCTTCAGCGCAGCGTCCGCGCGGTGGCAGCCTGTGGGTGGCAAATCAACCTCATCTTCGCAACGCAGTACATCACAATAGCACGCCGATCAATTCATTTACTGCTTGTTAGAACCGTTAAAAACTATAATTTCGCCAGCTTAACTTGCGCCATTATTCTGCGCAGCTCAATTTTAAGCTGGCCATCTTGTTCTTTTGTATTTTGCTGGAATGATGTACTGCTATTTACTGTGTGGAACGTCGCTGAAAGCTTTCACCAAATAAGAGTATGCCCCGCTCGTTCAGGAAGGGGTTGGCCGGTCTTACCAAATGAAAAAAACCATACGCGTCAAGCGGATCTATGACCCGCCCGATCCTTCGGACGGCACGCGAATTTTGGTTGATCGGCTTTGGCCGCGGGGTATTGCGCGGGACAAGGCGCACCTCGATGCCTGGCTCAAAGATGCCGCGCCAAGCGATGCTTTACGGCGCTGGTATTCGCATGCCCCCGAAAAATGGCCCGAATTCCGTTCCCGGTATCTCGTCGAATTACAGCAAAATCCAGCTGTCGCTGAGCTGCGAGAGCATATTGACAAAGCTAAGACAGTGACTTTGCTTTTCGCGGCAAAGGATGACGCGCGCAACAATGCCGTTGTTTTGCACACGTTCCTGGAGGGCGGCACGGCGGGAAAAAAGGACTAACTTCTTTCCCGCAAGGCGGCCCAGAACCGGCGCCGGTCCGAGCGGCGCAAAACATCGAACGGGATCGTGCGATCAATCTTTTCCGCGTCGAGCACGCGCACGAGATCATCCGCCCCAGTGATCGGAACTCCCTCGACGGCAAGCAAAATATCGCCAGTGAGGAGGCCCGCGTGATCGGCAGGGCTTCCCGCCTCGACCGCGCTCACCACCGCTCCCATTTTTTGCATGAGACCAAGCCGCAGCGCGATCCGGCGCGGCAGCGGAACCGTCCCGGCGCCAATGCCAAGGTAAGCGCGGCGGACTCTTCCATGCGCCACGAGTTGTCCGAGCACGAAACTCGCGGTGTTGGCGGCGACTGCGAAGCAAATGCCTTGCGCGCCGGAGATAATCGCGGTGTTGATGCCAATGACATCTCCTTGCGTGGAGACAAGCGGGCCGCCGGAATTCCCTGGATTAAGTGCGGCATCGGTTTGAATGACGTCCTCGATCAAACGGCCGTTTTTTGACCGCAAGGAACGTCCGAGCGCCGAGATGACCCCGGCCGTCACGCTGGCGTCGAAGCCCAGGGGATTGCCGATCGCGATGGCGATTTCCCCAGGCTTCAGCTTTTTCGAATTGCCGAGTCTTGCCGCGGGCAGCGTTGCATTTTCATCAATGCGCACGAGAGCAAGATCGGTATCAGGATCATCACCAAGGACGCGGGCCGAAAACCCCCGTCCGTCTAGCATCGTGACATCGGCGCGTTTGGCACCCTGCACCACATGGCTGTTGGTGAGAATGAGCCCGTCCGGGGATAGGATAACGCCGGACCCCGATCCGCCGCGCCTACGCCCGCCATGCCGGATATCGAGCCGCACGACGCTGGGCGAGACCTGCTCGACGGCGTTTGTTACCACCCTCGAATAGGCGTCGAGGAGCGTCGAGCTATCGTTCGCGGGGTCGTCAAGTGCATCATCGCGTGGATCGCCCGTCCCGGAAATGACAGTTGCGGTGGCGCCCAAGCCCTCCGGCGGTGCATCATCCACGAGTGAAAGGAATGAATCGCCCGGTCCAAAACTAAATGCGTCCATGCCGGGTATATGGGACCGGCCGCGAGGTATTTAAGGGCCGCGCGGAAGCACACCTCGACCGGGGATAGAAAAAAACTGAACCCGCGCCCCGGCGGGTTCAGCATACTCACCTAATCGCCAGCCTTACCAGCAACGCCTAACCCAATGGCCGCCGTATGGCCCATTTACCCAAACACGCCGGCATCCGCCACCCCAACCGCCGCCATGCCAGCCACCCCCATGCCAACCACCGCCGTGCCATCCACCACCATGCCAGCCGCCACCATGCCAGCCGCCATGATGCCAGCCACCGTGATGCCCACCGTGCCAGCCGCCATGATGGCCGCCATGGTGCCAGCCTCCGTGATGCCCCCCATGGTGGCCGCCATGGTGACCGCCGCCGTGATGACCCCCACGAGCCGAAGCTTCGGTAGAGATGGATACCGCTGCTCCGAGGAGCATGGCGGCACAAAGGATCGAGAATTTCCGCATGAAAAAAATCTCCCTAAACCTGGCGTTATGATTCGCCAGTCAGCCAGTATGGCAATGTGTGAAAAAGCATATTTCTTTGATCCCGGCAATCAGCTGAGGACTGACGGCAGAGAGCTTACCTAATCACTCAGCCAGAGCCCCCAGGACTCGCGGATAAGTTTCCGCGGCCGGCTGATTTGACGAGCAAAATATTGTCGAGAAACTGACGGGCGCTTTTCGCCCAAGTGAAGGTTAGCGCATGCGCCCGCGCTTTCTCGCGCGGAATGTCGAGCGCGGCAATGCAGGCGGCTCGCAAATCCATGTCGAGAACGCCAGCGCCGCTCGTGCCTATCACATCAAGTGGACCTGGTACCGGCAGGGCCGCCACCGGCAAACCACACGCGAGGGCTTCGATAAGGACCATGCCGAATGTATCCGTGCGGCTCGGAAACACAAAGACATCCGCCGAGGCATAGCGGACGGCGAGCGCGTCGCTCGCCAGAGTGCCGATGAAGTGGGCGTTTGGATAGCGCGCCTGCAGGGCACGACGAGAGGGGCCGTCACCCGCGACGACTTTCGAGCCCGGCAAGTCAAGATCAAGGAAAGCCTCGACATTTTTTTCTGGTGCGAGGCGCCCGGCGTAAAGAAAAATTGGCCGCGGCAAGTCGAAGGCTGCCGCCTTTGCCGGAGTAAATTGCCGGTGGTCGACACCACGCGACCAATGCATCAAACGTTGAAACCCATGCCTGCCCAGGTCGTCGGCCAGCGATGGGGTGGAGACCATTACACCGGAGCCGGCGTTGTGAAACCGGCGCAGCAAGGCATAGGTGAGGGCTTCCGGAATTTTGGTCCGTGCCGCAATATATTCAGGAAAGCGCGTGTGAAAACTCGTGGTGAAAAGCCGTTTTGCGCGCAAGCAATAACCGCGTGTGGCAAAGCCAACCGGGCCTTCGGTGGCGATATGAAAATGATCGATCGCGGTGCCCTCAAGCCGTTTAGCCACCAACTTTCGCGTGGCCAGCGCAAGCCTGATTTCGCCATAAGTTGGCAGTGGAACCGTGGCAAACCCCTGCGGGGTTAAAAACTCGATTTCCGCACCCAACTCGCGCAAAGCCCGGGCGACCGACTCGAGCGAGCGGACAACGCCGTTGACTTGTGGCGCCCACGCGTCCGTCGCGACCAGAATCCGCATTAGGCCGCCGCCCTGGCGGCGCTCCGGTTCTTCTGGGCATTTGCCGCAAGGCTTCGCTCGTCGGCCGTCGTATCCCAATGCAGAATTTCGAGCCTGCCATCGAAATGTTCGGCGATTGCGGTGCAGGATTCGACGAAATCGCCGATATTGACATAAGTGATCCCATTGATGTCGCGGATCACCGCATGATGAATATGGCCGCATACGACACCATCAGCGTGATGACGGCGCGCCGCCTCCGCCAAGGCGACCTCGAAGGCACCAATGAAGTTCACCGCGTTCTTCACCTTGAGTTTGGCCCAAGCCGAAAGTGACCAGTAAGTAAAGCCAAGCTTTCGGCGGATTTTATTGAGCCATAGGTTCGACCACAGCGCGAATGTATAGGCGCCGTCGCCAAGAAAGGCGAGCCAGCGCGCATGCTTCACCACGATGTCGAATTGATCGCCATGGACGATGAGCAGGCGTTTTTTATCGGCAGTCGTGTGATACGCGTGGTCAGCGACTTCGACACCGCCAAAAAAAGCGCCAATATACTGGCGCGCAAATTCGTCGTGATTACCGGGAACGTAGATCATCCTTGTGCCCTTGCGCACCTTGCGCAAGAGCTTTTGAATGACATCGTTGTGGGCCTGCGGCCAATACCAACCGCTTTTAAGACGCCAGCCATCAATCATATCCCCCACGAGATAGACGGTTCCGGCATCGTTATGTTTCAGAAAATCAAGTAGAAGCTCGGCTTGACAGCCGCGCGTGCCAAGGTGAACGTCCGATAAGAAAAGAGTGCGGTAAAGGGTCGGTTCTGGTTCCAGTTCTTCACTCACCGGCATAGCCTGGTTTCCCTCAAGTCGCGGGAAGACAAATCAGATTCTTATGGCGGTTGGATGACACCTATCTCTCTCTATGCCGCAGCAACCACGTCGATTCCTGCCATGTCAGCGGAAGCTGCTACAATTGTTCGATATTTCTGCCCGGATCGGCTAGATTACCGGCCCTAGGACCATAGACAGCGAGCTAAAAACATGGGCGTCGAAGGGCGTGACAAGGTCAAGACGATGGAGGTTGGCGCCGCCGCCCTATCGAACCAGCTCGGCAAAACGGTGCAGCGGCTCCGCAAGGCCTATAATCTTTCGCTGGCCGACCTGTCCGAGCAATCGGGCGTCGCCAAATCAATCATCAGCCAAATCGAGCGCAACGAGACCAATCCGACGCTCGCCACCATCTGGCGTCTCTCACAAGCTCTCGATGTCTCGATCGAACGGGTGCTACAATCGGCCGACGACGGACCTTTCTTGGAAAAATCCTCGCGCGGCGACACCCCCTTGCTTGTCTCGCAGGACGGCAAATGCCGCCTCGCCATCATTGGCTGGATCAAAACAGTGGAATGGCTGCAATGGTATGATTTTTCGGCGGAGCCGGGTGGTGTTCTCGAGTCAGAAGCGCATCAGCTTGGCTCCGTCGAATGCTTGTCAGTAAACACGGGAGAGCTTGAGATCGAAGTGGGCGGGGCGATTGAGCACGCCAAGGCCGGCGAAACCTTACGCTATCGCAGCGACCGCCCGCACGCGATCCGCAATATGTCGCAAAAAACAGCTTCCGCGACCATGGTCTGTATTTTGAAAGCAGCGGCGATGGAATAGCGTGCCGCCTCCGATTGCGCGGATTGGTCTTCCAGGCCGCAACTATGCAGAAAGGGGGCGCCTGCGGGAATCCGCGAAACCCGTGGATCAAAGTCCCGAAAGCTTCGGTTTTTCCGGCAGACTTGGCTTCCCCGGAGACGCGACTTGGGGTGCCGCGGAAGGAGGGGGTTCTTGGTTTGCAGCTTGGTCCGGCTGGCGTGGCACGAAACTCGCCGCGGCTGTATTGGCGCTCGCAACTTCGGAACTCGTGAGACGCGCGGCGACTTCGTCACGTTTTTTCGCGGCATCGGGATCGCCAGCCGCCGCGACGATCGAGAACCAGACGTAAGATTTGACGAGGTCTTTCGGCAACCCAAGTCCGCGTGCGAGCAGGACGGCCACATTATATTGGCTGTCGCGAACACCATATTCGGCTGCCTTGCCAAACCACAGCGCCGCGCTCATGTAATTCGGCTTGCCATCGGGGCTCTCCACGGCGAGGACGCCGAGATTGTGCATGGCACGTGTGTTGCCCTTTTCAGCGGCACGCTGGTACAGACTTTTGGCGCGTTGCTTGTCCTGCGTGACGCCAAGACCCCGTTCATAAAGTGATGCGAGCCGGTACTCCGCAACCGCGAGACCTTGCTCCGCCGCCTTGCCATACCATAGCGCGGCCATTTCGTAATTCCGTTGAGACGTACTGCCTTCAGCGAAACGAGTCGCGAGTTCAAGTTCCGCCGCCGCATCCCCTGATTTGGCGTCATCGGCAAGGTTTCTCGCGGCCGCTCGCGCCGGCAGTGATCTGGCGGGAGTGATAGGGGCCGCTTGCAAGACTCCGCCGAGAGGGAAGATGGCCGCTGGGCGCGACCGCGCGGAGATATAGGCCCCATGGCTCTCGGCAAGACGATCGGCCACGATCGTGTCGCTCCCGGCGATCGGGAAGCTTGGCGCCGTAATACTAGGGGGCGTGTGATCTCCAGAGCGCCCATTTTCTTGAGGGGGAACAGCACCTTCGACAGGTGCAAGAGGGTGCGGTGCGAGAGGATCAAGCTCCGCAACGACCGTCGCTTCCGTCTTTAAAACCGAGGCACGCGGCCGGCTTGACGGCGGAGGGCTTGCCGGCGCGTCTTGTGGGATAGGTTGAGGCGCTAGCATCGTGCCGGCGGGCACTTTGTTCGCAGCCAGGCCTGCTCCCCGCTCGAACTTCTTCAGAAGCTCTGGAACAAAATCGTAAAATCGGGGATGGACAAGCGTTGCCGCGCAACCACCGAGCGCCGCAAGCACGAGAACACTCCAAAATACAAGCCGCCGCTTAGAGAGGAGCAAGCCTCCGCGAGCAGGGACTGCGCCCGGCACCCTCACGCCGCCGTTTTCTATGCTGGAAAGCGCGATGTTCGAGGTAGCAGCCGCGCTTTCAAGCTGCGCGGCTCGCGCCGCACGGCGAGCGGCGGCGATGAAGTCCGTGCGGCCTGAAGTATCCTCGCGATCATAGGAATTTTTTGGCGCCCCGTTACTCTGGCCGCTCGTTTCGCCATCGCCGCTCCGCCCAGGAAAACCAAGGCCAGGTTCAATGAGGAAATGACCTGCGTCTCCGTCGCTGTGCGACGGCACGGAGACGGCCTCGCCCGCGAAGAACGCCGGAGCGGCTTGCGGGAGCGCCGAAGCAAACGCCCCTCCCCCCTTCAAAATCATCTTCTCCTGCATGCCCTTTCCCCCCGCTCCCGGCCGGATCACGCGTGCCGCCAGCGAGCCGTCCTGGCCATGCTGGGAAAGCGAGGTGAGGATTGGCGCGAAAGGATCCGTGGAGGCGGAAACGAACATCGAATTGGAAAGGCCCTGCCCGTCCCTCGTTGCCTTTGCTATGTGATCCAAGGAGTGCTGAATATCTGCCAGGGTCGCCTGAACCCGCTGCCAAGCGTTTTCATGGAGGGTTCCCAGATTGGTGATCTCTTGCAGAACGGCTTGCGTTGTATCACTGTAAACTGCCGTTCCCGCCGTGGCGGCGCCGGACAGGCCGCTTGCAATTTTGCGCGTTTCTTCGAGCTGCGCCGAAAGGCCGCTGATCGCCCGTTCCAGCATGTCAAGCGAAGCAAAGCCTTCGCCAGCACGGTCGAGACGCCCAGCGAGCTTAGCGATTTCTCCTTCTAGGGACAGGCCTAGGCGCCGGGTTTGATCGGCATCGCAAGCTTGCTCAAACTTCGCGGTGGTGCCGGCGATCAGTTCCTTGAGTGTCTTTGTCTCATTCGCCGCGCTGGACAACCCAGCCTCAAGCCGCGCCGCGAGTTGCAGGTGCGAGGCTTCGATGCGCTGGCCAAGCGCAACAAAGACCGCGGGATCGATGCCGTCCGCCACAAACCTGTCCAGGATTCCGTCCGAACTACCGCGCCCCTTGGCCAAGGTGCGCTCCGGCCCGGCAAGACTGAGAGAAAACGAGTCCTGAACCTCCTGGCTGAGACGGCCAGATTGTTCAAACGAACCTCTCTCGCCCGCAACGGCGCCAGGATCGGCCGCACCGGCGCCATCGAAATCAGGACTACCGGTTGCTCCCCGCCAAGCCTGCAACTCGGCCTCAAGCTTGGCCAACTCAGCCTTCAGCCTGCCGTCGTTTTCGCCGGCTCCATTGCGGACTGTTGTCTCCAATTGATCCAGGTGCCGGACCAAATTCTTCCGGCCTCGATGATTAGCATCCTGCGCCGTCAACGAAAGCATATCCGCAATGGCCGAGAAAATCCCTGCGACCTCTTGCCAGCCTCCGGCCGGACCTGCATCGGGGCCTTCATGGAAGGCGTCGCCCGCGTGATCCGGGATGCTCATGTCTGAGGACCCCGCCAGTGTCTTTTGCGTAAGTGCTGGCACACGCAACCTTTCCAATACGAAAAACTGACGAATGATCTCATTTTCGCGCCATTGCCTTGCCCGGAGCGGACCATGGGACCGGTTCGGATAACCGGTTTCCATTCGTTCGGCTGACGTTTGCGTGACCCGTTTCATTCATTTCTCGACGCGTTATGCGGCAAAGACGCGGCAACCCCGAAAATTCTATGCCACGCAGCACCTTAACGCCCGCCTCGGCCCCCTCGTATCTTGTTAAGATTGTATTTTGTATATATTACACTTTATAGGTGTATCGTCCAAACTTTTTGGTACTTTGGGAATCACGATTCATGGTCGAGGGAACGGTATCGGCGATTGAGACGAACCCCCGACAGGAAACCCACGCTGTGTGCAGCTTGGCCCTCCGGGTGAAGCTGAAGACACGACCAAGGAAACGTTCCGGCTCTGCCAGCTCATAAGACGGCGGACGTCTTCAACCGATCCGGGAAATGGCGCGGGATTTTCAAATGAGCATCCGGCCCCTCCGAAATACCGCGGTCTCTTGCATCGGCACTAGGACGACGCCCATCCCCGTATGATTCCGCCAGTTGCCGGGCGCCGGCGCCATTTCCAAGACCGCGGCGAATCGGCTGCGTCTTGGCTGAGGCACAGACACGAGCCTCGCAGCCAGCGCCGGCGAAAACCAATGATCCCATGCTAAATTTTTGTCCGACGGGCGTTTGCTGGACGCCCTCCCGCCAACCATATAAGCAGCATATGCGCTGCGGGAAGAGGAGCTTGAGGATCGCCCATGCCAAGTTACAAGGCGCCCGTCGAGGACGTTTTATTCCTGCTCCGCGATGTGTTTCCGATCCAACGCTACAATAATTTGCCCGGTTTCGCCGACGCCTCGCCCGACCTCGTTGAGGCGATCCTCTCGGAGGCCGCCAGACTCTGCGAAGAGACGCTTCAGCCGCTCAATCAGCCAGGTGACCGCGCCGGCTGCGTGCGCGGCAAGGACGGCGCCGTCACAACGCCGAGCGGCTTCAAGGAAGCCTATCACGCCTTCGTCGCGGGCGGCTGGGTCGGCCTATCGGCCGATCCTGATTTTGGCGGCCAGGGACTGCCCTATACGCTCGCCGCGGTGATCAATGAATTCGCCAGTTCCGCAAATATGGCTTTCGCCATGTATCCAGGCTTGAGTCAGGGTGCCCTTGCCGCGCTGATGACACATGGGACGGACACGCAAAAAAAAATGTTCGTGCCGAAACTGATAAGCGGAGAATGGTCAGGAACAATGAACCTCACCGAGTCGCATTGCGGCACCGATCTGGGCCTCCTCAAAACCAAAGCTGTACCGGAGGCTGACGGTTCCTACGCGATTTTCGGTGAGAAAATCTTCATCTCGGCAGGCGACCATGATCTGGCCGACAACATTATTCATCTGGTGCTTGCCCGAATCGAGGGCGCGCCCGCCGGCATTAAGGGGATATCGCTGTTTGCCGTGCCCAAAATTTTGATCGAACCGGACGGTTCGTTGGGGGCCTCCAACAAAGTGACCTGCGGGGCGCTGGAACACAAGATGGGCATCCACGCCAATGCCACCTGCGTGATGAACTATGACGGCGCCAAAGGCTTTCTCGTCGGCGAGCCGCATCGTGGCTTGAATGCCATGTTCGTGATGATGAACGAGGCGCGGCTGGGCGTCGCCATACAGGGCTTGGCGATATCCGAGGTCGCCTATCAAAACGCCGCCACATACGCCAAGGAGCGCTTGCAGGGCCGCGCGCTATCCGGGCCAAAATTCCCGGAAAAACCTGCCGATCCCATCATTGTTCATCCCGATATCCGGCGCAATTTGATGACCATTCGCGCCTTCAACGAAGCGGCGCGGGCGCTGGTGATCTGGACCGCGCTCAAAAGCGATATCGCGCACAGGTCGAGCAATGAGGCCGAAATTCAGGCGGCGGCGGACTGTCTCGGTCTGCTGACGCCCGTGCTGAAAGGCGTGCTCACCGATGTGGGCTTCGATAATACGGTCAGGGCTCAGCAGATCCTCGGCGGCCACGGCTATATCGAGGAATGGGGCATGGAGCAATTTGTCCGCGACGCCCGCATCGCCATGATCTATGAAGGCGCCAACGGCATTCAGGCGCTCGATCTCGTCGGCCGCAAGCTCGCCAAAGATGGCGGCCGCGCGGTCATGGCATTTTTCGCCGAAGTCAAAACCTTTATCAAGGACAACGAGTGCGATGCCTCCCTGGCGCCCTATCTCGCTGGCCTGAAGCAGAGCCTTGCGCATCTTGAACAGGCAACGATGTGGTTCATGCAAAATGCGATGGCGAAGCCCGAGAATGCGGGCGCCGGTTCCTATGATTACATGCATCTTTTCGGGCTGGTCGCGCTTGCCTATATGTGGGCGCACATCGCCAAAGCGGCCATTGCGCTCAAACCAGCCGCCAATGGCGATGCCACCGCCCTGGACACAAAGCTGCTGCTCGCCACATATTTCATGGAACGCATCATGCCCGAGACAAGCGCCCATCTGTCCCGTATCTCAAGCGGCGCCGCGACCATGATGGCGTTAGAAGCAGAACAATTTTGACTTTCACGGGCGCCGAACGACTAAGCGCTTATACTAGGAGGAAAAGGTGCCCGACGCTTACATTTACGACCACGTCCGTACGCCGCGAGGCCGAGGCAAGCCCGACGGCGCCTTGCATGAAGTTTCGACGTTGGGGCTCGCCGCGACGGTCCTGCGCGCCCTCAAGGAACGCGGCGAACTCGATACGCATCTCGTCGATGATGTCGTCCTCGGCTGCGTCGATCCCGTCGGCGAGGCGGGCGGCGACATCGCCCGCGCGGCGGCGCTCACCGCGGACTATGGCAATCATGTCCCTGGCGTCCAGATCAACCGTTTCTGCGCCTCCGGTCTCGACGCGATCAATTTTGCCGCCGCGCAGATCATGGCGGGGCAGCACGACCTCGCCGTCGGCGGCGGCGTCGAGTCGATGAGCCGCGTCGGCATTGGCGCCTCGGGCGGCGCGTGGCCGGTCGATCCCGCCATCGCGATCAAATCCTATTTCATGCCGCAGGGAATCTCCGCCGATCTCATCGCGACGAAGTATGGATTTTCGCGCGACGACGTCGATCAATATGCAGTCACCTCGCAACAGCGCGCGGCAAAAGCCTGGAGCGAGGGCCGGTTTAAAAATGCCCTCGCGCCAGTGCGCGACATTAACGGCATTACCCTGCTCGACCGCGACGAGCACATGCGGCCGACCACCGACATGCAGGCGCTCGCATCTTTAAAACCCTCTTTCACAATGATGGGCGAACAGGGGGGGTTTGACGCGGTGGCCGTTGACGCACACCCCGAAGTGGAAAAAATCGTGCATGTCCATCACGCCGGCAATTCGTCGGGGATCGTCGATGGTGCGGCGGCGGTACTGATCGGTTCGGCAACGGCGGGCGCGGCAATGGCCCGCAAGCCGCGGGCAAAGATTCGGGCCTTCGCCAATATTGGCTCGGAACCGGCGATGATGCTCACCGGCCCGGTCGATGTCACCAAAAAGGTTTTGGCGCGTGCCGGGATGACCCTTGAAGACATCGATCTTTTCGAAGTCAATGAAGCGTTTGCCTCCGTCGTGCTGAGGTTCGCCCAGGCCTTCGACGTCGACATGGCAAAACTCAACATCAATGGCGGCGCTATCGCGATGGGCCATCCGCTGGGTGCGACTGGCGCCATGCTGCTCGGCACCGCGCTCGACGAACTAGAACGCAGCGGAAAATCCACGGCGCTCATCACCCTCTGCATCGGCGCAGGCATGGGCACCGCCACAATTATCGAACGTGTATAACCACCAACGGCTAACTTTCTCACAGCGGACAACGCTTCATGTTGCTTGGTAAACCCTACGCGGCGGCATCCCTGCCAGAAACAAAATATCAAGAAAACCCGGAAAGGTTTCGCTTTACGACGGATTGGTTTTGCGGAAACGAAAAACACTTTAGCAGATATCTCACGCACCTCGTGGACATGCCGTGCCAGATTTTGGAAATTGGCAGCTACGAAGGCCGTGCCACGGTTTGGCTGCTCGAAAACATCGCGACGCATCCGCAAGCGGGGATCACCTGCATCGATGTCGCGGAGCAATTGTCATTCCGGCAAAATGTCCTGGCCGCACGGTCGCCGGAAAAAGTTCACCTGCAAATCGGACTGTCTCGGCATCTGCTGCGGTCTTTCCCCTCGAACACCTTCGATTTTATTTATGTCGATGGCGGCCACGGCTCGGTTGAAGTTCTGGAAGACGCCGTGCTTTCTTTTCTTCTGCTCAAACGTTCCGGCATCATGGCTTTTGATGATTACAAATGGAAAAATCCGGCCGCTTTGGATGGACTCCCGAAACCCGCGATCAATGCGTTTCTGAGCATCTACAAACGTAAAATCACCGTCTTGATGAAGGGATATCAAGTCTGGATACGAAAAGAGGCGGATTGATTAGGGCAAGTAGCTCGCGAAGCCAATAGTGGAACGATTCTGCTTCATAGCACCATTGTCCGCTTGCGAAGAGGAAACAACGTATGGATGAAAAGCAGATAATGCTCACCAACTTCCGCTTCGAGCAAGACGCCGACGGCGTTGCCTTACTCACCTGGGATATGTCGGGCCGTTCGATGAATGTCATCACGCCCGAGGTTATCAGCGAACTCGAGACAGTCATTGATCGTGTCGCGGCCGACGCTGCGATTAGGGGCTGCGTGATCGCCTCTGGCAAGGACACATTTTCAGGCGGCGCCGATCTTTCCATGCTGCAGACGGCGGCCGATGACTATTTGAAAGCCAAACAGGACAAGGGCGAGGAAGCGGCAACAATACTCTTTTTCGAATCGTCGAGCCGCCTTTCGCGGACCTATCGCAAGCTCGAAACATGCGGCAAGCCTTTCGCGATTGCGATCAATGGCACGTGTCTTGGAGGTGCCTTTGAACTTGCGCTTGCCTGCCATTACCGGGTCATCGCCGATACCGACAAGGCGCGCGTGGGCCTTCCGGAAATCAAGGTCGGATTGTTTCCCGGCGCAGGCGGCACCCAGCGCGTCTCCCGCCTGATGCAGACCGGTGATGCGCTGCAGATGCTTTTCAAGGGCGAGCAGATCAAGCCCAAGGCGGCGAAAGCAATGAATCTCGTCCATGAAGTGGCGCCCGCAGACGAGATCGTGGCGAAAGCCAAGGCGTGGATCGTTGCGGGCGGCAAGGGCATCGCGCCGTGGGACGAGAAGGGCATCAAGCTCCCTTCTGGAAAAGTGTATTCGGCACAAGGCATGATGGTTTGGCCCGCGGCCAATGCGATCTACCGACGCGAGACGCATGACAATTATCCGGCCGCGAAAGCTATTTTGCACAGCGTCTACGAAGGGCTTCAACTGCCCTTCGATTTGGCGCTGCGCGTTGAATCGCGATGGTTCGCCAAGATACTGCGCTCACCCGAAGCAACCGTGATGATCCGCACCCTCTTCATTTCCATGGGTGAATTGAACAAGGGGGCCCGGCGTCCCGCCAATGTCCCGATAATTGCAATTAAACGTGTCGGCATCCTTGGCGCGGGATTCATGGGCGCGGGCATTGCCTATGTCACCGCGAGCGCTGGGATGGACGTCGTGCTGATCGACCAGGATCAGGCGGCGGCCGACAGGGGCAAGGAGATTTGCGCTGCATTGATTTCGGCACAAATTGTGAGGGGGCGTGCCAAGAGTGCCGACAAGGAGGCGCTTCTTTCAAGGATCAAGGCGACCGCCGACTACAGCGAGCTTGCGGGCTCCGATCTCGTGATCGAGGCCGTTTTCGAGGATCGCGCGGTCAAAGCCTCCGCGACGCAAAAGGCCCGCGCGGTTCTGGCCCCTGGTACGATCTTCGCCTCGAACACCTCGACCCTGCCGATCACCTCGCTGGCGGAAGCCTACGCCGAGCCCGAAAATTTTGTCGGGATACATTTTTTTTCGCCGGTGGAAAAAATGCTGCTTGTCGAGGTGATCCTTGGCGAGAAAACCGGTGATCGGGCCCTCGCAACCGCTTTGGACTACGTTCGCGCGATCAAAAAAACGCCGATTGTCGTTCACGATTCCCGGGGCTTTTATGCCAACCGCTGCGTCGGCAATTATATTCGCGAAGGTCATATCATGCTGATCGAGGGCGTTCCGCCCGCGATGATCGAGAATGTCGCCAAAATGGCAGGTATGCCTGTGGGACCGCTCGCCCTCAACGACGAAGTAGGGATCGATCTTGCCTTGAAAATCATCGAGGCGACAAAACGTGATTTGGGAGTGGCGGCCATTGATTCCGCCCAGGAGTGTTTGCTCACCGCGATGGTCACCGGTCATGGCCGGCATGGGCGCAAAAATGGCAAGGGCTTTTACGATTACCCCGCGCAAGGGTCCAAAACTCTGTGGCCAGGTCTCGCCGCGTTTCAACCAAAGAAGCTCGATCCGGACAGGCTCGATATCGGCGAACTCAAACAGCGGTTCCTCGTGACCCAGGCGGTGGAAGCGGCGCGGACGATCGAGGAAGGCGTCGTCACCGATCCGCGCGAGGCGGACGTCGGCTCGATCATCGGATTCGGATTCGCGCCATTCACCGGTGGTACATTGAGCTATATCGATGCGATGGGCGCCGCCAATTTCGTCGCGCTTTGCGAGAGACTCCGCGGCAAATTTGGACAGCGTTTCATGCCGCCAAAAATTCTCTTGGACTTGGCGGAAACGGGAGGGTCTTTTTACGGGCGCTTCGCTGGCCAGACAAAGCGCGCCGCATGATCCGTTGGACAGCGTCCCGGACGACCGTGGACACAAGACGCGCTGCCGACTGCGGACATCTTTTCAAAAACGCGCGGAAATGCCGGTATAGAGATTGAGATCGGGCGACGCTTTGGTGAGACCGAAGTTGCCTCCTGCATCGAGTTGCACATTGGGTGCAATCAGATAGGCCAAGCCAACATCGAAAGTGTAGACAGCGGGCGTGAAAGGATCCGTGCCGACATCTGAGAAAAATTCGATGGAGACGGTCAAGTCCTTGCTGATGAAAGATACCGCGTGGCTGAGACTGACGATGTTGACCAGATTGGCGTAATGCTGACTATCATTGGCATTTTTGAGAGCATCATATTCGATCTGCACGCCTAAGATGAAATCCTTCGGCAAATTGATCTGCATCGGCAAAGCGACGCCCCCTTCCACAACGCCGTTGCCAAGCCCGGGGGCGGCGGACGGGACTTTAACGAAAGGAACAAGTGCCATGGCGAAGGTTCCGCCATCATCTCCGACAAGATTGATTTTTGTCTTGATGATGGTGTCGCCGAAGCCGTGACCGCTCGCGATGAGCATGCCGGTCTGATTGCTGTGCGTCGCAGAATTCAGATAGCCATTGAAGACGAGCTCGAAGTCGATTGAATTCGTCAATCCGAGTTTGACCACCGGATCCGCCGTTTCAAAAATTTGCGTCCCCGCGCCAGCAAAATTGATATGCGTATAATCAAATATGTCGCTTTCGATCTGAAAGTGACCTGCATCGACCGTAAAAGGGTTGAGAATTTTGCAGGGGCGCTCCGGATCAAAAGCGCGCATGGCATCGTCTGGCGTCGGGTTGAACAGGCTATACATGCTCTTGTCGGGCGTGCTCGCCGTGTCGTCTGCACGAGCGCCTCGCGACGCCGGCAGGATTAGGAGGAGAAGAAAGGCGAAGCGAAGCGGCGAAGAGCGCATCTTCAATTCCAGGCCCAATGCGGTCACATGATGCCAGCCCGCGCTGTCCTGGCCTCGTCATAGCAAATTATAATCTCAGTATTTAGCCACAACGGCGCTCGCGGGCGGCGAAAGCCAGTCGAATTTATAGTTCAAGCCGACCCGGCCGATATGATACATCGTCCGCGTGTTGAACAGAACCACTGCTGAAGGTGCCGGACTAAACACGACCGGCCGAGCATTGATAAATTCGTAGAGATACTCCGCCTTGACAGTGAAATTTGGGGCGATGGCATATTCGACGCCGATGCCGCCCACCCCGACGTGGGGGAAAATGCCAGAACGCGTTGAGGTGCTGGATCCGGTGGCCGCGAAGCCGGGTGCCACGACGTCATAAAAGGTTTCTGTCGTCGCGAAGGTGAAACCCGCCGTCACATAGGGCATCAACCGGCCCCACGCATAACCAAGGCGCAGCCGGCCGGTGCCAAAATCTTCGAATTTGGAACCGAAGGTCGCTGACACCGGAAGGCCGGAGCCGAGTGCGCCATTAACCCTTGTCTGACCCTCTATGCCAGCAGCCTCGACATCGATTTCGATACCAGCGACAAGGTGCCAAAACGGAAGCTCATAATTATATCCAGCCTGGATACCGCCGACGGGTCCGCCAGCGGTGATACCATCCCTTCCTTGCGTATAACCGTTCGGCCCCGGCACGTTGATCGCGTAGGGAAAGGCAAAATGATCAATACCGCCGCCAACATTGAGGCCCACGTAAAATCCGGTCCAACGGAATGCGGCGGGCGGCGGGGGCTCAAAAATGGGTGACACCGCTCCAGATGGCTCATCGGCGGCGCGGACGGGCCCACATATCACCGCAAGGGTAGCGGAAATGAAAACGCCCGCCAGCAATTTCCCGCCTTGGTGCGTGACACAGTGAATGCACCTCTCTACGAATTGCGAAATGGTGGGGATATTCACGCGGCGTCCCTCCAAGTGATCATTTTTCACTTCCATAAAAACCTTGGAGCGAGGCTCGTGCAAGTTGGGTATGCCCAAAACAAGGAGAAAGGCCCCGCCCTGTGGTAAAATTGACACTGGTTTTCCACAGCGTTGGATCAGTTCAAGGGCGGCACCACGGCAGCTGCCGTCGCGTTGATATACGCAACAAGCGCCGGATCGAGCGCCAGCCCTTTCGCAAGATTGTCAAGAAATGCTTTCTCTGGCGGAGTCGCCGCGATCAAATGAGCCGCCGCATAGACCTGTGTCGCAAGATCATGTGACGATCCCACCGTGGTGGAAATTTCGCTCACCGTCGCCGGACGCTGAATTTCGGCATCGAGAAACTTCGCGGCTTCCGGATTAAGGCCAGAGCCCTTCAATTGGCCAATGATCACCGCCCGTTGTGACGGTTCAACGACGCCGTCTGCCGCCGCCGTCGCCACCATCGTCCGGATCAGAAGGAGAGCCGTGTCGTTGGTGTGCGCCAGTTCGGAGAAGCTGGTTCCTTCCGGCGCCGCGGTTAATTGTTCGAGACCCGGAACGCCTTGGATGAGCGGCTTGCCTTCTTGGTAATTGCGTAGCGCCTTGTAAGCGATGCCGCCGATAGTGGCGAGCCCGCCAAGTTTGGCAGCTCCTCCGGTCGCGGCGCGGCCGCCCTTGGTTCCAAGCAAGAGGGCGGCCAAACCGCCAAGGGCGGCAACCGTGCCGACTGGATTTTTATCAACGAAATCCTTGGCTTTGCCGGCATATTCGCTGGCCTCCGACCCCTCCAGGCGCGATTGAACCTGACCGAGCGCGTCCGAAATCGCGGAGGCCGCTTGATTCGCGGCGTCCGAAGCAATTTGTTTGCCGCGATCGAGCGCGGCGCTGGCATCATCAAGGGCGTTCTGGGCGCCCGTGGGAGGCTGACCTCCGGTGAGCATGTTTAGGAGTTCTTTTGCGTCGAACATGGCATTCCTCCCGGCACGGATTTCCGTTAACAAGACTTAAATGATTTCATCATCGTGACGTTCCCCAGGAGCAGGTTTTTCACGGCCCGGCCAGACCCCGCCCCACTCCCTGTGAGCTGCGACTTTTAAGTTATGTACAAGGCGCAAGCCGCCCTCGCATTCAGCGAACCCACCAGCTAACATCAAGCATGAGTGAATCACTGCCTGGCGCCGCATCGCGGGCATTTTTGGGTGTCGAGCGTTCGGTGCTGGGACGCCCCTGGCGCGGCCGTCTCGATGCCACTGGCGAGGCCCGCGCGCTCGCCATCGCGCAGTTGCATGGAAGCGGCGACCTTTTGTCCCGCGTTCTCGCCGGTCGCGGCGTCACGCCGGAGGGAGCACAAGATTATCTCGACCCGAGTTTGCGGAAGCTCTTGCCCGAGCCTTTTTCCCTGAAGGATATGGAAGCGGCGGCACGCCGTATCGCCGAGGCAATCGAGCGCAGCGATAGGATCGCGATTTTTGGCGATTACGACGTCGATGGCGCCGCCTCCTCGGCCCTGCTGTACGATTATTTCCGCTGCTGCGGCACGCCTTGCGAGATCTACATTCCGGACCGCATTTTCGAGGGCTATGGCCCAAATATTGAAGCAATCCAAGGCCTCGCGCGAGGTGGCGCGAAACTTTTGATCACGGTGGATTGCGGGACGGCGAGCCACGTACCGCTCGCCGAAGCGGCAAGGCTCGGCCTCGACCCGATCGTGCTCGATCATCACCAGGCGCCCGAGATTTTGCCAAGCGCGATTGTCGTTAACCCAAACCGGAAGGACGATCTTTCCGGCCTTGGCAATCTGTGCGCGGCGGGCGTGGTTTTTATGACGCTCGTGGCGGTGCAGCGCAGTCTTCGCGAACGCGGCTTTTTTTCGCCCGCCCGGCCGCCGCCCGACCTGCTTGCGGGGCTTGATCTTGTGGCCCTCGCGACGATCGCGGATGTCGCGTCTTTGACTGGCTTGAACCGCGCTTTCGTGACCAAGGGACTTGCCCTCATGCATACACGAGGGCGGCAGGGTCTCACGAGCCTCTTCGATATTGCGGGCTTGAAGGAGCCGCCCAACCCCTATCATCTCGGCTTTCTGATCGGTCCGCGCATCAATGCGGGAGGCAGGATCGGGGACGCCGCGCTCGGCGCCAGGCTCTTGACGCTGCGCGATCCCGTGGAGGCCCGCACGATTGCTGGAGAACTCGACCGGCTCAATCGCGAGCGTCAGGAGCTGGAACGCGCTACGCTTGACGAGGCGGAGGCGCAGGCCGGCGCGGCAACGGAGAAGCCCACGGTCATCGTCGTGCCGGGCGATGGCTGGCATCCGGGTGTTGTGGGGCTCATCGCCTCGCGCCTTAAAGAAAAATTCCGATGCCCTGCCTTCGCGATTGCGTTTGCCGTCAACGGCCTGGGCACCGGATCAGGCCGCTCGATCGCGGGCGTCGATCTTGGCCGCGCTGTGCGCGCCGCCGTCGAGGCGGGCATTCTCGTCAAGGGGGGTGGCCATGCGATGGCGGCAGGAATTACGATCGCCCGCGAACGGCTCGCCGATTTCAAACTTTTTCTTGAAGACACCCTTGCCGGACCGGTCACCGCAGCTTGCGCGGATGAAGCCCTGTTGATCGACGCAACACTAAGCGCGGCCGCGGCGAAGCCGGAATTGCTCGCCGGCG
Organism: Methylocapsa sp. D3K7; assembly: GCF_029855125.1. Classification (GTDB taxonomy): domain Bacteria; phylum Pseudomonadota; class Alphaproteobacteria; order Rhizobiales; family Beijerinckiaceae; genus Methylocapsa. The sequence goes on along the minus strand of NZ_CP123229.1, from coordinate 3,670,716 downwards.
TCGCACGAGGCGGTCCCTATGGCGCCGGCAATCCGGAACCGGTTTTTGCCTTGCCCGCGCATCGCCTCCTCGATGTCGCCGCGGTGGGCAATGGCCATCTGCGGCTGCGTGCGGAGGCTGGCGATGGCGCCAAAATCGATGGGATTGCGTTTCGTGCGGCTGCGGCACCGGTCGGAGAGGCTCTTCTTGCGGCGCGGGGCACGATTGTGCACCTCGCCGGCACCTTGGCGGTAGATCGATACGGGGGCCGCGAGCGGGTCCAATTGAGGCTGCTTGATATGGCTCCGGCAGCCCAGGCCCGCGTGTCCATGGCGTCTCCTTGAGCCAACTTGCCAGGGCGGCCGGTCGCCTTTATATGTCCGCCCGGCTGCTGGTAGACATGGACGCAGCGGCCAGATTTCCGCGCCCATCGTCTAGCGGTCCAGGACGTCGCCCTTTCACGGCGAAAACAGGGGTTCGATTCCCCTTGGGCGCGCCATTTGCGTACAAAACTGCGAACACCCTTGCCGATTTGTTCTCCGGCGATGACGGCCTGTTCGAGGCTCGCCTTCGAGCCGTGGATGCGGATGACTTTGTCGTCAACCTCGATGGCCTCGACGATCGAGCGCAGATAGGCCTTCCGGAATGGGGTGTCGCCTTCCGTAATCCGCTCGCGCATGAAAGAGCCGAATCGTTCGATCTGACCGGCTTCAAGCGTGATTTGGGGCGCGGATTGGATTTTGATGCGCTCCAGCGCGGCCTGGGCGCGTTCGCGCCCGGATTTGAGCACGGCGAGCCTATTCCCCAGCACATCGTCGAGATCCGTGACGCCCTCCTCCACCATTTTGTAGAGGCGGCGGAGTTTGTCGTCAGCCTGGGCGATTTCGGCCTGTAGCGTGCGGGCTCGTTCGTGGACCTCTGCGTCACTGGACGCGCGTTTTTCGGCAAGCGAGGTCAGGAGCCCCGCCAAACGGCTTGGTCCAAGCAGCCGGTCGGCGAGATGGGTTGTGACCAGCGCATCGAGCTTGGCCATGGCAATCGAGCGGCCCTTGCAGCCGGTCTTGCCGACGCGGACGGCGGTGGAGCATGTATAATAACGATGGATCTTGCCACTTTTCGACGTTCCGGTGCGTAGGGTCATCGCCCCGCCGCAAGACGCACAGTGCGCCAGACCTGTCAGCAGGATTGGCCCCGACACGACGCGCGGCGGCAGAACGCGGGGATTACGAGCGGCCAGACTCGTCTGGACCTTGTCAGAGGTTTTTTGCTCCAGGATCGCCGGGACCGCGATCTCGATGACTTCGCTTTCGGCTTTGGCCCGGCCGGACTCGGCCTCACGCTGGTTGAAGCGCCAGCGGCCGACATAAACGGGATTGGTCAGTATTTTGTGGACCGAGGCGACGCCAAATCGCGCGCCAAGGCGCGTCCTCATCCCGCGGCTATTGAGAGCCTTGGTGACTTCCTTGATTCCCAAAGGCCCCTTGCCGGCATCGCCTTCGAGGTAGAGGCGGTAGATCAGCCGCACCGTCTCGGCTTCGACGGGATCGATGACAAGCTTCTTCTTGGTTCGATGCCCGCGCTTCTCGACTTCCGACAGCGCATAGCCGAGCGGCAGTCGCGAGCCATTATAAAAGCCCTGGCGGGCGTTCTCCTTCATCGCCCGCAGGACATGCTTTGCGTTCTCGCGGCTCTGATATTCGTCGAACAGGGCTATGACCTGTCGCATCATCACCTGCGCCGGATCGTCGCCAAGCTCCTGGGTGATCGAGACGAGCCGCACGCCGTGCTTGGCGAGCTTGCGCACATACATTTCGAGGCCGAAGGCGTCGCGAAAGAAGCGCGAGAAGGAGTGGACGACGATCATGTCGATCGGGCGATCGTCGTCGCAGGCGCGTTCGATCATGCGCTGAAATTCCGGCCGATGGTCGTCCATGGCCGAGGCGCCCGGCTCGACATATTCGGCGACGATGCGCCAGCCCTGCCTTGCGCAATAGGCGACCGTTTGCGCCTGCTGATCCGGAATGGAGAGATCGACTTCCGCCTGCCGCGTCGTCGAGACCCGAAGATAGAGGGCGGCGCGGACGGGTTCGGTCATGAGAAGCTCCCAAATTTATTGCCGAGGCCGGAGAAACGCGTCGAGCATGTTTGCTAGAAAGGTCGCCAACACATCCACCTCGGAGGAAAAGATCGGGACATCCTCCGGCCAATCATCTCGGGACATCCTCCGGCCAATCATCGACGACAAGGTGATCCACGCTTCCGGCTTCAACCGGAACCGAATCATATCGTTTCGGCGCGCGAAAGCCATCGCAATTTCTGTTTTGTTCAGCGACAATTCGACGGCGTGAGGGACGAGGATCGGCCATGCCGCGATGATGGCGACATACGTTCGAGGGGTGAACGGCCCAACTCTGCGATGCGCTACGATGCGGGTCATTGGCTGCTAAAAGAAATCGAAGGTCGCACGAGCGAGCTTTTGGTGCTCACATCCGGCGCGTCACGTCGCGGGTGAAGCCGCGCGGGTCGAACAGCCGGTCGTTGTCTTCGGGTGTGATGATAAACGGAATTGATGGCGGTCCTTCCGCTCGCGCTCCACGAGCTCCCGCCCGTCCATCGTGTTGGTCTCCGGCCCGTGCAGCCTCCCGCATTCGCCTTCCCGGTTCGTTCCGTCGCGTCGCAGATGGCACAGATGGGGGCGTCGGCTGCCTTGCCGCCGCGTTTCAACCGCACGATCTGCGCCTTGACCACAACGCGGCGCATCCGCTCGCCGGGGCCGCGTTGCGGGGCTGAATGCTTCGGCCAAGCCGCCGCCTCCTGGCCTCGGCCGATGCGCGAGCGCCTCCCTTTTCGGGGCCGGCTCGCAACGCCGCGCCGTTCTGGCGCGACGATGAGGCTCCGTGGGCAGATCCCGCCGGCCTTTTCGGCGGCGGCGAGGGCTTGGGCAATGAATGGCTTGGCGCGTTGACTGCGCTCCCTCTGGATGCGGCCCGGTTGGACGCGAAGATCATCATCCCGTTTCACAGCGCGCCAACTCGCAATTTGTCCAGTTCGTAAATTTCCCAGCGAATTACCGCATTCAACAAGGTTATGGTGACATGCGTACCTTTGCCACGAGCATTGTTGTTACTTAGCTTTTTACCCGTCCGGCCGCCAAGCACCTTGGGGCTTTTATCTTGCCGTCTTAATCGGGTTGCTGTAAGCGTCCGGTTCCTGCACATACTTTTGGTAGTGCAAAATCGCAGCATGTCGGGTTCCTTCGTAACATGGAGGATCTCCGATGGCACCTCGCCGTTCCTGGACAAAAGCGCATCTTGTGCGCGATATGGCAGCTGTCGTTGAGCACCGCGATGGTGAGATCGAGCGGCTTAAGCTGATCATCAAGAAGCTTCAACGGGCACAGTTCGGCCGCCGGTCCGAGCGCCTGGACGATGACCAGCTGGTGCTCGCTCTTGACGACCTTGAAAGCGATATCGGCCAGGTTGAGGAGAGCCATCCGATCAGCATTGCAGAGACCGCAGGCGCGCTGTCAAAGCGCAAGCCGCTGCCTGATTATCTGCCGCGTGAAGAGATTTTGCTCGATGTTCCAAGCGATGCTTGTCCGTGCTGTGGCGGGACAATGCATCGGATCGGCGAGAGCGAATCCGAGATGCTCGATTGAGTGCCAGCTAGGCTTCGTGTAATCCGCACCACGCGTCCCAAATATGCATGCCGGGTCTGCAATAAAGTAGTACAGGCAGCGGCGCCGGAACGCCCAATTGCTGGCGGGCTCGCAACGCCGGCACTCCTCGCCCAGGTGCTCATCAGCAAATATTGCGATCACACGCCGCTCTACCGGCAGTCGCAGATCTTTGCCCGGCATGGCGTCGAGATCGAACGCCCGACACTCGCGGGTTGGGTCGGCGGAACCTGTTGGTGGCTTGAAGCCGTGCACGAGAGATTGTGCAAGAACGTCTTTGCCTCGGATCATCTCTTCGCCGACGATACGCCTGTCCCGGTGCTCGATCCTGGCCGTGGACGCACGAAGACCGGACGTCTTTCGGCCTGCGCACACGAGCAGAGACTGCGGGCGGGACCCGAGCCCCCTGCGGCTATCTATCTGTTTGCACCTGACCGAAAGGCCGAGCGTCCGGCGTCGCATCTCGAGCACTTCAAGGGCGTGCTGCATGTCGACGGCTATGCCGGATTTGAGCGACTGGCCGTCAATGGCGACATCGTGCTTGCCGCCTGTTGGGCCCACACGAGGCGCAAGTTCTACTAAGTCGCCGAAGCCACGGGCTCGCCCGTGGCGGCCGAGGCATTGCGCCGGATCGGCGAACTTTATGCCATTGAAGCCGAAATCCGAGGTCGGCCTCCGCCCTATTGTCTTGTGGCCCGACAAACGCGATCGAAGCCGATTGTCGATGCATTCCGCATCTGGCTGGAGCAACAACTGCCACACATCTCCGGCCGCAGCACGCTTGCCGAGGCCGTGCGCTACGCGCTTGCCCGATGGGACGGCCTGACCCGCTTTCTGCGCGACGGCCGCATCAAGCTCGACACCAATCCCGTCGAACGCACGATTCGTCCTGTGGCCCTCGGGCGCAAGAATCATCTGTTCGCGGGCAGCGATGGTGGCGGTGTCTGGTGGGCCATCGTCTGTTCGTTGATCGAGACAGCGAAGTTGAACGAAGTCGAGCCATATGCCTAACTGCGTGATGTTCTCACGCGCATGGTCGATGGACATCCAATCAACCACCTCGACAAATTGCTGCCATGGACCTGGAAAGCCGCAAACCCTGTCAATCCCTAACATCAGTGCAAGGTCCGGACGCTTACGGGTTGCTGTAAGCGTCCGGTTCCTGCACATACTTTTGGTAGTGCAAAATCGCAGTGTCCGGCGTCGGCGCCTCTGAGACAGTTTTGGCGGGTTGAAGAACGGAGGATTTCTGGCTCATCGTAACCATCAAGGAGTGGAGATGATCCAGAAATCCGGAACCCCCAAATCGTCCTCCGAGTGGATCGTGAGGGACATTCGCCGAGCGACGCGCAAGCAGTATTCGGCGGAGGAGAAGATCCGCATCGTGCTGGACGGCCTGCGCGGCGAACACAGCATCGCGGAACTCTGCCGGCGCGAGGGCATCGCCGAGAGTCTGTATTACACCTGGTCGAAGGAGTTCCTGGAGGCTGGCAAGCGGCGCCTTGCGGGCGACACCGCGCGGGCGGCGGCCAGCGGCGAAGTCAAGGACCTGCGCCGGGAAGCCCGCGCGCTGAAGGAGGTTGTCGCCGAACAGGCGCTGGAATTGCGCCTGCTCAAAAAAAAGCATGATCGCGGATGGGGAAAGCGAGGAATGAGATATCTGGCTTCCGAGAAACTGGAGATCATCCGGCTGGTCGAGCAATCGAATCTCCCGGTGCGCCGGACGCTGGAGAAACTCGGCGTCTCTCGCGCCACCTTTTATCGATGGTGTGACCTTTGCCAGACCGGCGGGCCAGAGGCCCTGGAAGACCGATCTTCCAGGCCCGACCGCGTCTGGAACAGAATTCCTGACAATGTGCGGGGCCAGATCGTGCAATTGGCCCTAGACGAACCGGAGCTGTCGCCACGAGAGCTAGCGACGCGCTTCACCGACTCGGAAAGCTATTTTGTCTCGGAGGCCTCGGTCTATCGCCTGTTGAAGGACCACGACCTAATCGCCAGTTCCGCCTATATTGTCATGAAGGCCGCCGATGAGTTCAAGGACAAGACCACGGCGCCAAACCAGCTCTGGCAGACCGACTTCACCTATCTAAAAGTAATTGGTTGAGGTCGAGGTGAAGGAGAAGATAGATCGCGTCGAAAATGCGGGTATTGTCAGTCCTGGACGAGTACGCTCTTGACCGTCGTTAACCATCCGTGCCGCAGCGCAGATCTCCGCCGCCCGCTCGATGTTGGCGTCGGCGAGCAGCTATCTCAAGTTGTCAAAGCGGGCCGCTCTTAGCCGCACGCGCCAGTTGACTCGTCACTACCTGCAGTCGCCGAACACTCGATGCGGTCAGGGTCCACATGCTAGTGGTGGTGGGTCGGATCGTCGGCCGGGTTCACATAGGTCATGGCGAACGGGCCATCAGCCCAAACTTGCACCACCGCCCCGCTCTTTGTCCAGGCGAAGCGGTTCATCTGCGCTGGCGCCTCCGCGAAGCCGCCGGCAGTGAGATCGGCGCTCTTGGTCTCGTCAAGCTTGTCGCCCATGCCCAAGGAGAAATCGCCCGAGACCACCGTCAAATACTCGTCCGTCGGGTGGTGGTGCGCGGGGATTTTGTAGCCTGCCGGTATCATCAGCCGGATTACGAACGTCCCTGCCTTGCCGGGATCACCCGACAATACCGCCATCTGAGCGCCAGCCGGGAACACGGGTGGCGCGGGGCCCCACTTCAGGTCGGCCGAGTTCATCTGGGCCTGAGATGGTGCCGCCAGGGCGAGCATGCCACCGAGAACCAAAGCCATCTTGAGCATCGTCGTCCTCCTTACAGCTCCGCTGCATTTGACCCGCGCGACCTCGCCGTCGCGCGGCATTTTCATTCCGCAAGCGATACGCCGAGACAATTTGAGACACGGTTTGCCGAGGACGGAAACGCAATACGAAGGCGCTCGGCGCCAATCTAACGAAGATCGACGGGAAAGGCTCTATCATGCGCCACGGGAAAAATGAGAGCCCCGGGCTCGTAATGATTGAGGCAATCGAACGGGACGCCGAGCTTTTCGCCCTAACCGAGCAGGTCGATTTAGCGGAGAAGGAGTTCCACAATGCTCTTGCGCGCCGCAACGAGGCGCAGATCGCATATTTGCGCGAGCCAAGCATCTTGACCCGCGAGGCGCTTGAGGCGGCAAAAGCAGCCGAGGCAGTCACGCTGGAAATTCTGAATGCCGAAGTCCGATGGCTGGCCAGCACCCGGGCCACGACGGTAATAGGGCTCAAGCTGAAGGCGTCATACGCATTCATGGAAAGCAAGCTCGCCGACAGCATCGTCGAAGACATCTCGCAACTTTAAGAATGAGTAACCGTGATTTAAAACCCGCCGGCGGATGGCGGATTTGTCCGGCACGCGCCCGCCGCAAGCGACCTTACGAAGTGTGTCTCCGCGCAACGATTTCTCTCGATCCACGCAGCCACCTACAACATCTTCAACGTCCAACGCCATCTCACCTCAGCAAGAACGCACCGAGTCTTCCGGGCATCAGCCATGCAAACGTGGCGTGAAGTTGTCGTCGCGGTGTAATCCAATATGCCAGTAGGATTGCAGCGAGCTAAATTTTTTAATTTGACAGAGCCTCAAGATATTATTGTGTTTATGATTAATTTATGTTATTTATTCATTTAATATAGTCATATTTAGTTAATTTTTGGTTTGATGCCATAAACCAACGTCGTAACAGCAAAACGCAACCACCTTCCGACATCTCTCTGCTGAAACGGGGCGATGAATACCGGATGTCCGCGCGGATCGCTTGATCCTTTGTCTAAATCGATTTCCTTGATCCGGCGTTTGGCGCCGCCAGAACCATCATCCGAACCGAGGAAGGGTCATCAATGATCCGCATATTTGCCTGTCTTACCGAACAACATAATCTCTGGCTTGTTTTCCTCGCGGGATTGATTTGCATTGCCGCTTGCTTGATATCCGTGAGTCTTTTAACTCGCACCAATGACGCAGAGAGGGGCCGGTCCCTTTCGTGGCTGTTCGTGGCGGCCACGGTCTTCGGCGCGGGCGTGTGGTCGACCCATTTCATTGCCGAGTTGGCCTTCGAGCCGGGTTTTCCCATAAGCTACGATGTCGGTTTGACCGCGATTTCTTTCGTGGTCGTGATCGGGTCCGTCTGGCTCGGGATGTTTGTTAAGTACCGGTATGCGGCTCCCCTGCTAGGCGGCGCCATAATCGGGGTGGCCATCGCCGCGATGCACTATACAGGTATGGCCGCGTTGAGGGCGCCCGCCCAAGAGCACTGGGACTTCAGCTATGTCCTGGCGTCGATCGCAATTAGCATGATTGGTGCTGCCGCTGGGATGCGTGTCTTGTTATGGAGGCCGACCTTGCCGGGCCGCCTCATGGCCGCGTTGCTGCTTGTTCTGGCGATTTGCGGACTTCATTTCACGGGTATGGCGGCTGTTACTCTTGTGCCAGATCCGCTTATCGCGGTGCCTGGCTCTGCGATAGCCCCAAACGTGCTCGCCATCGCGATCGCTATGGTAATGGCTCTCCTCGCCGGGCTCGGCGTCCTGGGCTTGATCGTGGATAACCATTTGGCGTCGAGGGCCGCGCAAGAGGCGGAGCGGCTCCAGCGCAGCGAGGATCATTTGGCGCGCGCTCAGCGGATCGCCCATACCGGCAGCATCGAACGGAATTTGCGCACTGGCGCCGTCGCATGGTCTGACGAAACCTACCGGGTCTTCGGTCTCGATCCGAGCCTGCCCGCGCCCGTGGGGGAAGCTTTCCTCGATCTCATTCATCCTGACGATCGCGCCGCCTATAAGAAGCAGGAACTTGCTCTCCAAACCGCTACTGCGCGCGATCTATCTGACAGGCCGCGCGTTCCCCTCCGGATTCGTATCGTTCAGCCGGGGGGCGCGGTTAGATGGATTCATCACGAATCTGAATTGGTTTTGGATCAACATGGCGTGGCGGTCGACTGGACCGGGACATACAGGGATGTGACCGACGCTTTTAATGCGGAAGAATCGTTCAGACTGCTGTTCGAGTCCAATCCCGTCCCGATGTTGCTCTTAGACACAGAGAACTTGAAATTTTTGGCCGTGAATGACGCGGCGATCACGCATTACGGTTATGATAAAGAGTGCTTTCTAGCGTTCACCTTGCTCGACTTACTACCGCAAGAGGATAGGGACAATGTCAGGAACGCGATTCGGGACAGACCTGATTTAGACGACGGCGGCCCTAGCAAACTTTGGCAACATGTCAAGGCGGACGGGACGCGGATCGACGTCCTCACCTATTGGCGAACCACAAAGCTTTGCGAACGGCCTGCTCAGCTTATTGCAGTTATTGATGTGACGGAGAAGCGCCAGGCTGAAAAGCGGATCATTTACATGGCGCACCACGACGCGCTGACAGAGTTGCCGAACCGGGTATTGTTTCACGCGCGCCTGGACGAAGCGCTATTGCGCGTGCGCCGATATCGGGAAAAGCTCGCCGTCATTTGTGTTGATCTCGATCAATTCAAGAACGTCAACGACACGTTGGGGCACCCCATTGGCGACAAGCTTTTGAAAGTCGTGTCCAGTCGTCTCCGTACGTGCTTGCGCGACTCTGACGTGGTGGCCCGATTTGGCGGCGATGAATTCGCGGTCCTGCAACTGGGCCTCACCGGGGCGCAAGAAGCGAGCGCCTTGGCCGATCGCATCGTGAAGTTTATGAGCGAACCTTATGATATTGAAGGCCAAAATATCGTGATTGGAGCCAGCGGCGGTATCGCGCTTGCCCCAGACGATGGCGACACCCCCGATCAACTCCTGAAGAACGCCGACACGGCGCTCTATCGGGCCAAGGAGGACGGACGGCGTATCTTCCGCTTTTTCGAACCGGACATGGATGCCCGCCTGCGAGCCCGCCGTACGCTCGAACTTGATTTGCGCAAGGCGCTCCTCGCCGGCGAATTCGAACTCTATTATCAGCCTCTCGTCACCCTTGCGACCGGCTGCATTTCCGGGTTCGAGGCGCTGCTTCGGTGGCACCATCCCTCACGCGGGATGGTGGCTCCGGGGGAGTTTATTCCGGTCGCTGAGGAGATTGGCCTGATCGTGCCGCTTGGCGAATGGGTGCTGCGGCAAGCCTGCGCAGACGCGGCGACATGGCCCGACGATTTGAAAGTAGCCGTAAATCTTTCGCCCGTTCAGTTCAAGAACGTCAACTTGACCCATGTGGTTTCCGCCGCGCTCGCAAGCGCGGGACTGCCGGCGGCGCGCCTTGAACTCGAAGTCACAGAATCGATTCTTCTGGAGGAAAGCAAGCTAAACCTCGCCACATTGCATAAATTGCGTGCCCTCGGAGTAAGTATTTCCATGGATGACTTCGGCACTGGCTATTCTAGCTTGAGCTATCTGCGCGCCTTTCCCTTCGATAAAATCAAGATTGACCGCTCTTTCGTTTCCCATCTTGACGAGGGCCGGGAAAGCTTGACGATCGTCCAGGCAATCGCTCAACTCGGATTGAGCCTCTGCATTCCCACGACGGCCGAAGGCGTTGAGACGGAAGTGCAACTCGAATGGCTGCGCCAGGCGGGTTGCACAGAAATGCAAGGCTATTTGTTCAGCCAGCCGATACCAGCGAGCGAAATCGTGGGGTTGCTGCGTTCTTCTCACTTGAAACGCCAGCGGAGTTTAGAACGTCTACTGATCGCTTAGCTCGACTCGGCATTAATCGACTTTGGCGCGCAGCCAGGCACTGTTGATCGCCGCCATTTACACACACCGCAGTCAAGATCGACTTCAGCGCGTTGTCGCGGAGATCACGAAGTGGGAGACGATCTATGCGGACTTCGTTATGAACGCGTCGAATTTGCTTCTGCGCGCCTACACCCGAGACGAACTCGAACTGAGCGGCGATGAGCAACGCCTGATCGGACTCATCAACCGAATGCGATTCTTTGCTCCAGCCAATGTCATCGCTACAGCGGAGGCCGTGCTCAGGACCATCCTCGAGATTTATCTGAAGCCAAGCGTGGAGCTACGACAACTCGCGACCGAGGCGCTGACCAAGAGCTTGGATCCCGATCCTCTCCTGAAGTTCAGCGTGGCCTGCAGGGCAGACCTGGACGGCTTGCATCGAACCACGGCGTGAGGCGAGCGCCTTCGGAACGACTCCCGTCTCCACCTTCACTAAGCTGCCGGCGAACTAGGCTCAGGACCCATTAATATCCTTGCGGTCTCGCGCACGGCTTGATTCATTGGTGGCGCGAGGAGGCGTTGCCATGGATGATTTGTTTTTGCTTTCCGAGGCGCAGATGCGCCGTATCAGGCCGTATTTTCCGCTGTCGCACGGGATCGTGAGGGTGGATGACCGTCGGGTGGTCAGCGGGATCGTCTTCGTCATCAGGAACGGGGTGCGCTGGCGAGACGCGCCGCACGGCTACGGCCCGCACAAGACGATCTACAACCGGTTCGTGCGCTGGAGCCGTCTCGGGGTCTTCAATAAGATTTTCGCAGCGCTGGCTCGCAAGGGCGGCAGGCCGTGCCGGTTGATGATCGACGCGACCCATCTAAAGGCCCATCGTACCGCCGCCAGCCTTTTAAAAAAGGGCCTGTTCCCAGATGTATCGGCCGCACCAAGGGTGGCTTGAATTCGAAACTGCACGCTGTGTGCGACGGTCGTGGGCGACCGCTGATCATGCTGCTGAGCGAAGGCCAAACGAGCGATTTCAAAGGCGCCGCTTCAATGCTTCCCGCGTTGCCGCGCGCCAGGGAGCTCCTGGCCGACAAGGGATATGACGCCGACTGGTTCCGCCGGGCTCTCGCCGAGCGCGGCATCACGGCGTGCATTCCGTCGAAATCCAATCGAAAAGTACCGATCGAACATGACCTCACGCTCTATCGCCAGCGTCACAAAATCGAGAATATGTTTGGCAGGCTCAAGGACTGGCGGCGCATCCACACGCGCTACGATCGATGCGCCCATACTTTCATGTCAGCAATCTGCATCACCGCAATCGTCATCTTCTGGATCAATCAATGAGTCCTGACCCTAGCCAGAAGACAATGATAGGAGTTAATCATGCGTGACGATGTTCAGCTCGTGGATCGCCCCTCGGCTCGGTTGAAGAATCAGCGGCCGCGCGGGCGTCCTCCCTTCGAATGCATTGCCCTGCTGCCGCAAGGCGGTGGTGCGCTCGGTTCCTATCAGGCTGGTGTCTACGAGGCTCTCGCAGAGGCGGGATGCTCGCCGAACTCCCGGTCTTTGCCGTCGGGCCATCTGAAAATGAGGGGAGGCGTGAGCATCGGATCTCGCGTGATCAATCCAAATAAGTGGATTTTGAAGGATGTGGGCCACGGCCCCCCACAAAAGCGCGCGGTAGGATCACGCGCGCGATTAAGCCGTGTGGTTCACGATCCAGCAATTCCAACGTGCCACCGACCTCTTCGACGAGTGTCCTCACGATCGATAGTCCGAGGCCAAATCCACCGTGCTCATTCATATTGCGGGCGGGTTGGCCCCGGACAAACGGTTCGATGACGCGCGCCTTGTCCTGCGTAGAAATTCCCGGCCCTTCATCCATTACATCAATTTGAACGACGCCAGCCCACGGCCCTTCGATAGCAACGACGACCTTTTCCCCATACGTAACGGCGTTCTCGATAAGATTATTAAAGACCCGCTGCAAGTCGGTGATCGATCCCCGAATCATTTGATGTGCACCGCCGCGATAGGTCACATCGTGACCGAGATCCACGAACTGATCCGACACTGTTTGCAAGACGCTGTCGAGATCGATGAGACTTTGTTCAGGTGTCTTGTTCGCCTGACGAAGGTGCTGCAAATTCTTGTAAAGCATCGAGTCCATCAGTTCGACGTCCTGGAGCATCTTGGTTCGCAATATCTCGTCATCGATGAATTCCGCTCTCAAGCGCATTCTCGTGATAATAGTTCTCAGATCGTGGCTGATAGCTGCAAGAACCTGGGCTCGCGCGGCAATCATTGTATAGATACGAACTTGCATTCTGTTCAGCGCGCGCGTGAGTTCGCGAACCTCTTGAGGCCCATCCTCGATGATAAGATCCTGTTCGTTCGATTCACTCGGGAGCCGTTCGGCCCGCCCTGCTAATTTGACCAGAGGCGAGACGACTGTGTTTGACGTCCAAATCGTGAGGATCGCCGCGCATAAAAAAAAGAAGAGAGCTGAGCCAATGAAAATGAATAATCCCGGCGTCGGTCCTTTTGGTAACCCGTTAAACGGAGCCTCTCCCGGTGGAAATCCGTTCGGCGGCGGCGGCATCCCCAACAACCCTGGCTGCTGAGATTGCGATACCGACACCAACGCATAAGCGCCCTTGCGCAGCGCGATCGCGATAGCCTTAGAATTGCTCTTGCTTGGTGTTGAGGCCATGTAGACATCCGCTTGCGGCCATAGATGTGCGCGTAAGATATCGAGTTCTGGGAGTTGTTCGTTCGGTCCGGCGGAGTCGGGCCGCTCATCTTGAATCGTGAAAGTCGCCCAGGGCGTTACATGCGCCAAATCCGATAGAAGATCTTGTCTCTCAGAGACCGGCACTAAATCGATCACCAATAGATAACTCGCTGTAAGTTCGGCTGGTCCGATGAAAGGCAATTTCGGTTCAGCGTTCAGTAATCGAAACATAACCGTCAGCGTTACATGAAACAGAACAATGGCGACCAAAACCAAAATCGTGAGCTGGCCGACCAAATGGTCTGGGCGAAAGCGCCTTGAGAACGTCTTCATGGGCGTGTGACCTGTGGCGTAAACATATACCCCTCCGCACGAACGGTTTCTATGAGCATGGGGTTCTTGGGATCTGCCTCGAGTTTTTGCCGTAGCCGACTGACAAGAACATCGATGCTCCGCTCGAACGGCCCCGTTGTCGGACCATGGGTCATGTTGATAAGTTGTTCACGCGTCAGGACGCGATTGGGGTGTTCACACAGTGCATACAAGAGATCAAATTCGGCGCCAGTCATTGCGACCTTCACGCCAGATGGCGCGATGACCTGCCGCGCCAATATATCAACGCTCCAGCCGGAGAACCGGTAGTGCCCGCGATCCGTGCCCTTCTTACTCGGCACCGCGATGCTTGCACGGCGTAACACGGAGCGAATTCTGGCCAATAGTTCACGCGGATTGAAAGGTTTGACGACGTAATCATCCGCCCCCACCTCCAGGCCGATGATTCTATCGATATCCTCCCCTTGCGCCGTCACGATGATGATCGGGAGTGCCAATTCCGCCCGAACCCTACGGCAAATCGACAGACCATCCTCGCCAGGTAAATTAAGATCAAGGAGCAGAAGATCAAATGTGCGGTCTGCAAGTGCGACGTCCATAGACTTGCCGTTCGTGACGACGACCACTTCGATTTGATGCGCCGAGAGATAGCGCGATATCAGTGCACCAATTTCCGTATCGTCCTCCACAAGGAGGATTGCATCGATATTTTTCACGGCTGATTCGATCCGACTTTTTCCCGCTGTAGTTGCCTAAATAGGAAATATTTCTCGATTGTTTCCCCTTGGAGACTGAATTGACCGTTCGAGAAGCGCCCCGAAATCCGGTCTGCAATATGCACTTGAGATTGGCCGCATAACTCAGAAATATTTGTGATGGAGCAGAAAAAGCACTGAAATACACACATGCGATAAATGAGCATCAAGTCAACAAAAGGAGATCTTGATGCACCCGAAAAACTACTTCCTCCTCGCGGGGTTGGGGCTATCAAGCTCAATCTTGGGGCTTGTTAGCTCGGGTACGACCCTTGCCGGGACCGCGCCAGTGCCGCGTTCTGGCAGTTTCCCGCCCGCAGCCGAAAAGTTACAAAAGTTCTGCGCCGATGAAGACGCCCTTTTCAAAGCGAAAATGGCGTTCACGGAGGCCAAGCTTGATCTGCAACCGAGTCAGCGTCCGAATTGGGACTCTTTCGTCGCAGAATCCTCCGCAGCGGTTCCAGCGATCCGCAGCGTGTGCGATGAAGCGCCCCCGGCCGGCAACGACACCGTTGCCGAACTCGACTTCCACCAGAGGGGTCTCGCCGCATTCTTCGAAGCCGACCGCGCTTTAACGGCGGCGGCTAAGAAATTCTCAGTCGCGCTGACCTCAGACCAGAAGCGCACCCTGGCGGATTCGGTCATCCATCCACTTCCTCTGTTTCCTCCCTTCGGCCCTCCCGGCCCGCCTCTTTGAAATTGTTGAGAGCGAATGCCTCACCAGCGGGCACAACGGGAAGGGGCTCTCCCCGCGCTTCATTACGAAGCTTTACGGCGTGGAATAATTTTCTTCGCGGCGCTCCTTTCGCTGATCCTCTCCGGGGTTGTGGCCGTGCGCTACGCACGACCTGAGCCTGGGTTTTCGGAAACGAGAGTGGTGAATCCCGAGCACTTCGATTGCGCGTCTAGGCACCGTTATTTTCGTTATGCGGCGCAGCGCCCGATCATCCATTCAGAAGAAGCACATTCACGAGGCTGGACAGCTTCTCCAGCGACATTTTTGGAGGACATTCGATGCTCTCTTTCAACCTGCGGATCAGCGACGCCCGTAGCAGCGCGACGAACGTTCTTCCTCCCAATGCATGGCCAGCCACTGTTAAAGCGATAATCTTGGTGGACGCCCTAATCATCTGTTTGGTCTACGTCCTCTATGCCGCTGGCATTCTCGGCCTTCTCCCTTTCCCAATCTTCGAGCTGGGAGAGCCCTTCTTTTAATCCATTCCAATCCGTCACACGCGGCTACCCCTAAACCGCGTGTGTCGAGGGTCTGTCTAGGTCCGAGAATAAGGGAGACGATGCACCTCTGAGACGCAATCCCGATGCGAGCATAGCCGTATAAGACGATGCGTTTCGATGCGCGTATTTCTGCAAATCTTCCGCGTCGCGAAATTCATCAAGGCCAGCGGCCAGCAGCCGCCATAAGGATAGGCCGTACATATGACGGTCCCGTCCATTCGTACGAAGCGTCAAAATATCCCTTCGCGCATGGCTTTCCACATATGCGTTACCCCAACCGAAGTAATAAATGGATAGGAACTCGCCGAATGCACAAATCAGTTTTGATTTTGCTAGCCAACGGAAAGCCGTTCTTGGTGCTGCGGCTTGCTGTGATACCGGTCTTGCTTATGCTCATCGTGTGGATGGAGGTGGGCCATCCTGGGCCTGCCTTTCGGTTATTCACTTTTCTCTTTGTCTTTTTGATTGTAGCAGATTTGGCTGCGCTTTTGCGTGGGAAAGCTCGCGATGGCCTCATCGTCCTAGCGTCGCTTGCCTTCAGCCTGTGCATACTCGAGGGTGTAGCGATTGTACTCGAACCAAAAATCATGATGACCGTCACAAAAGGCTGGTCGGTTAATCGGCCCGTCATCGGCTTTGGTCCTGAACATGCCGGGCGCTTCCATGCAGAAAGACGTGATCCAAAAACCGGCGCGGTGATCTATCTTGCCGACTACACAATCGATGCGAATCTTCTCCGACAGACCGTTTCCAGCGAGAAGGGTCCGGCGATCGCCTTTTTCGGTGATTCCTTTACTTTCGGCCTAGGTGTGAACGATGCCAACACATTGCCTCAGCTTTTCGCCGATCTGCTCGGCCGCAAGAAGCGGGTTCTCAATCTCGGTTTCGGCGGCTATGGGCCGCAGCAAGTCTTGCGCGAGATGGAGACGGGTCTATTCGATCCGCTGATCGGCTCGCGGCCGCAGCTCTTTATTTTCATGACGGCGCCGTGGCATGCCGAGCGAACCGCCTGCAAGCCCCATTGGCTGCGATTGGGGCCGCATTATGCGATCGAGGATGGCAGGCTCGTGTTCGAAGGCGCGTGCTACGATGGCCCAAGCCTCTGGCTCCGGGAATGGCTCGAGAACACGGCATCCTATCGCTATTTTATCAAGCCCTATCGTATGAGAATCGGCCATGATGATATTGAACTCTACATTAGGACGGTAGTGTCCATCGTACAACTTGCCAAGGAAAAATACGGCGTCGCGACACTCATCCCTTATCTCCGCGAGAGAGACGAGTATTTCCGTGGGACTGGCTTTAGCGATGACTCCATCATCGCGAGGCTGCGGGAGGGCGGAGCAGTTGTAATCGATGCGTCGCTTGCCAAAGAGAAAGCCACTGGCGCGGTGATCAATATCCCAGGGGATGGCCATCCGACGCCATTGGCAAATCGCCTCCGGGCTTCAATAATTATAGATTACATTGAACATCACATGTCTGGAATTCTGTTTTCTGGACTGCAATGAATGGCGAGCCGGCCGTCAATCTGCGCGAAGGCATTCTTACAATCGCGGGTGAGCGCGCGGTGTTCTTTATCCTTCTTGGGAAAGTAAGTTTCCACGTCGGAAACCAGATCTCGATCCCATGAAGGAGGTAGCGCATCTTGCGGACACGCTACCACAGTAATTCGCGGATTTTCTAGGGCGCAAGCAAAGAGTGCTCAATCTTGGCTATCCAGGCTATGGACCACAGCAGTTTTTGGCGGAATTGCAAATAGGCCGCTTCGATAGAGTGATCGGCAAACAGCCGCGGCTCTTCATTTTCCTGACGGTGGCTGGACATGCCGAATGAACAGCCTGTAAGCCCTTTTGGGTGCGCCGGTGGCCTCGATATACGCTGGAGAACGACCAGGTCGTGTTGAAGGGGGCCTGCTGAGCCTTGGGGTGCGCGAATGGCTCGAGGACATGGAATCCTATCGTTTGTTCACCGAGCGTTATCTTCAGAGGGTTACTCACGAAGACTTGGAGCTCTACGTCAGGATCTTGCTCGCGGCCGCAAAGCTCGCCAAGGAGAAATAAAACGTCGCAACTCTCATCCCTTATATCCGGAACCCTAGCTATCTCGAGGGGATGGGTTTCAGCGATGACGAAATCGTTCATCGGTTGCGGGGTGGCGGTGCCCTGGTCGTGGACGTCTCCCTCGCGCGAGAGGCAGCCAACGGCGCCCAACTCATTATCAGGGGCGATGGCCATCCAACGCCATTGGCGAACCGCCTAAAAGCTTCAATAATTAAAGATTACATCGAATATCACGTGCCTGGGATTCTGGTCGCGGGATTTCAGTGACTGGGAAAGGAGCTGTCAATCTGGCGCGAAAACGTTCTTATAATCGCGGGCGAGCGTAGGGTTCTGCTTGTCTTTGTGAAGTATGCAATTTCCGATCGCGAGAAACTCGATGCCGGTGCCCATGAAGCAGGCAAATGCATCTTCCGGCGTGCAGACAATGGGCTCACCGCGCACGTTAAAACTCGTGTTAACAAGCACGGGACAGCCGGTCAATTGTTCGAATCTGCTAATCAAGGCGTGGTAGCGCGGGTTCGTTTCCTTATGAACGGTCTGGACGCGAGCCGAATAATCGACATGTGTGACGGCCGGGATATCCGAACGCACGACGTTCAATTTGTCGATGCCGAACAGCGCTTGTTCCTCGGCCGACATCGTCCGGCAGTGCTCGGGTTTCACATTGGCAACGAGTAGCATATAAGGTGAATCCGCGTCGATCTCGAACCAGTCCGCGACGCGCTCGCGCAGCACCGACGGCGCGAAGGGGCGAAAACTTTCGCGGTATTTGACCTTGAGGTTCAGCGCCTTCTGCATGGCCGGGCAACGCGGATCGCCGAGAATCGAACGATTGCCGAGCGCACGCGGGCCGAACTCCATCCGGCCCTGATGCCAGCCGACCGCCTGCCCATCCGCGAGGGCCGCCGCCGTCTGCTCGATCAGCGCAGCTTCGTCGACGACGGCGAAAACGGCGCCACTTTTTGTCAGCCGCCGTTCGATATCACTTTGTTCGTAGCACGGCCCTAGATATGCGCCTCGCATGGCGTCCCGCTTTTGCATGGCGGCCTTGCGATCGCTCCTATGATTTTCGGCGTGATAGACGGCAAGTGCTGCGCCAAGCGCGCCGCCGGCGTCACCGGCCGCCGGCTGGACGAAAATCCCATCGAAGCAGCCGTCACGAAAAATCTTGTCATTGGCGACGCAATTCAAGGCCACGCCTCCGGCGAGACAGAGATTTCGAAGCCCCGTTTGAGCAGCAAGCGAGCGTGTCAGGCGCAACACCACGTCCTCCGTCACCGCCTGGATTGAGGCCGCGAGATCCATGTGGCGTTGCTCAAGCGGTTGATCTGGACGGCGCGGCGCGCCGCCGAAAATCGCGTCGAAGCGGGGACCAGTCATCGTTAGGCCGGTGCAAAAGGAAAAATAATCGAGGTTTAGCCGGAACGACCCATCCGGCTTCACATCGATCAAGTGCTCCAGGATCGCGTTTGCATATTTCGGCTCGCCGTAGGGCGCTAGCCCCATGACTTTGTATTCGCCCGAATTGACCTTGAAGCCGGTGTAATAGGTGAAAGCGGAGTAGAGCAGCCCGAGAGAATGGGGGAAATGAATTTCCTTGACGATGTCTAACTTGTTGCCGCTACCGATCCCGGCTGAGGCCGTCGCCCATTCTCCGACGCCGTCCATCGTCAAGACAAGCGATGATTGAAACGGAGACGGATAATAGGCTGAAGACGCGTGGGAAAAATGATGTTCGCAAAAGCGCAATTTGGCCTTCTCGCCGAGTGCCGGATCGACCAACGCGAGTTCGCGTTGAAGATGATCACGCTGAAACAGTTTTTCGCCGATCCACAGCGGCATGGCTTTGCGAAACGAGGTAAAGCCGCGCGGCGCGAACGCGAGATAAGTTTCAATAAGCCGTTCGAATTTCAGGAATGGCTTTTCGTAAAAGACGACGCGATCGACAGCGCCAGAGTCAATGTTGGCCTCCTTGAGGCAATAGGCTATCGCGTTGGCGGGGAAGCCAGGGTCGTGTTTCGTGCGGGTGAAGCGCTCTTCTTGTGCAGCGGCGACGATCTCGCCGTCGCGGACGAGTGCGGCGGCACTGTCGTGATAGAACGAGGAAATGCCAAGGACGAGCATCTCAGGTTCTTCAAAAAAGCGTATAGATAAAGGGCGCGACGACTGAGCCTTGGCTGAGGACGAACAAGCCGCCGAAGATCAGGAAAAGTACGAGTAGGGGCAGCAACCAGAATTTCTTTCGCGCGCCCAGGAACTCGAGCAGTTCAGCAACAATTGACATTGGTTATTCCTCAGAACTGTTTTTTCATCGAGTCTGGCGCTGGACCCGGCGGTTGACGCTCGATCCAATAGGTTGCGGCCCCTGGGTCCATTTTTACGCGCAAAAGATCCTTAACCTTTATACGCAGATACCAACCAAGCGGGACAACCGCCCCGAAAAACAAAATCGCCATCACGACTGGGTTGACAATTGTGTTCATGGCGAGGCCGAGCTTGAACCAGATACGGTTCAGCGGCGTCAACAAATTGGGGAAAAGGAGACCAACAGCCAGCAAGGGCACCGAAATGATAATCATTGACCATTTCGGTGAACCTGCGTAGCGAAACAACGGCCAAAGGCCTAAAATCATGAAAAGAGCACTGAAGGCGAAGCTAAACTTCCGATTCGAACCGGGTGTAATTTTGCGGAAGCTCAAAACTGTTTCATGGGTTTGCATGTGACACCTATTGTTGAATTGGAGTTGCACCGCGCAACCCGGCATGCGTTTTGCCACATCGCACTCGCTCATTCACTTCTATGTTTCCTTTTTCAATTGATAGGATGCGAAGTCTTGTGGAGAGAACTCGTTGCTGCGGTTTGTCTGGCTCGCTCGAAATGTTTCTCAATCGTGTATGCACCGTCTCAGTTTGGGAGCGAGTCGATTTTTTGCTACGCGTTGTAACATCCGGCAGGTCGCTCCTACTGAGCGCGGCCGAGTGGCTAGGTTGCGACGAAAGTCCCGCAGCGGCTCGGCACCCGCATGATATGAAAAGCAGCCGCTCCAGCGCCCGACACTCACCGTGTTCTGCAAATTTATATTGCAATTTCAATCACATAAGTGTTCGCAGTTTTATCCTGACCGGCGCGCCAATAATTTCAATGACTTATATAATGCATCATAGATTGACGCCGCCGCCTCCCTACCCGGCAAGGTCAAGCAGCAGTCCGGCGAGAGCGACGGAAATCGCCAAGACAGGCAAGGCATGACCGCGCACCCGCACGCCTACGCCATATGGACAATCATTGAGCGACCGCGCTTCATAAGGGCCTGCGGCGGAAGCAAGATAGGCCGCTCCGAACCCTTCGGCTCGATGGTTTGCTCCGGCAAAACAAGGTTGCGATTGCCGCCCCTGTTGGGCTTCATCGTGCCGATGCCTCTATAAGTTCAAGCAATTCGTCTGGGGAGATTTTAAGCGCCCCGTCCCAAGCATTATGCGTCTTGGGCGCTCCCCCCAGTTCGCATCGTATATCCTTGAACTTCAGCTTGCGATGTTCTGCGATGAACCAATAGAATGTGTCCGGCATTACCGAGGGGTAGAACATCGTCACATTCGTACCAGGTCCGCAAAAGCAAAGACTCGTCAACGCGGCGCTGGTGATGCCAAGAATCTGCTTTGCTCCCTTGAAAAACGAAACTTGGTCCCTGAAGCAATGTTCTTCGGGGCTTACAATCGTAAAGCCTTTACGGGCGAGAACTTCGCAAACCTCGTCTTCATTCACAAATTGCCGATAAGCCGGAATCTTGCGTCTGATATAAATACGCTGCGATTCTCCTGGCTGCACCTGACTGGCGATCCAATCCAATGGACCAAAAACGAGAGGTGACATGTAGCTTCCATGGGCCGTTAGGCCGTCGACGAGAATGAGTTCGCGTACCCGCATTGGAGACGGCGTGTATTTGATCAACCGTTCTATGTCGATGCCGATGAGCGCCAAGGAATCCTCGATGACATCATTCATCAGTCCGGTTGTTCCGGGCACGATGAACTTAAGATTCGCGTCTGGGAGAAGTTGCGCGGCGACGCTGACTTTCGGCAACATCTCGATAAGCCAATGGCCGTAATTTCCCCAGCCAGGTTTTACGCAAAGGACAGCTGGCCCATCGATCTCTTTGAGGTTGCCTGACGCGATTGCAGTCTTCAGCGCGATGCGGGCTTGCTCGATATGATCGGGGATTTGCTGCGTGATCGTCCGGTGGAAGACGTTTAAATCGTGGTTGAAGACCAATCCTTCCCCAGAAACAAAAACGTCGCGCAGTTTAATGATCTCGACTTTGCGTTCTGGAAAATCGCCGATGCGCCAAGCCCAATTCATTGCCGTCCACACATCCGATGGAATCCGGTCTTCATGCACGATTACGGGCTTATTCGCATGGAAGGATGGGGATGAAAGGCAATCCAGTATTGAATCCGCAGGGAACTGAATTGCGTCAATCGATGACAATGAGCCACTCCTTAACGATGACAACTGCTCGAATCGTAGGGTTGCCCATTTTGATGGATTAGCTTTGGGTTGGCGATCTGCATTCCCATCTCGATCGCGCCAACCTTCCCCGGCGTTGATGTGCCTGCCCGCAAGTCAGTATCGTTCACTTCGAACCCAATATATATTCCCTGGACGTGCCAGTTTGTAAAATTCAACGCTTCGTCAGGGAAATTTAGCTGTCGAGATGAGCCTGAAGGGTCGCGGCAAGAGAGCCTATGTTTGACCAGATCGCAAAGATAGTCATTGAGCGTAAATTCGAGATGATGAAGCTCTCCGTCGTCGGTTACGAAGGGCAGCAACGGCGAGCCTGGAAGCTCTTGACCATAGACGATCGAAAAAACCCTCCCTTCATTGTCGGTTTGGCACGCCAAATACGGTCCTTTAAACGGCGACGATGTGGAATGACTAATCTGCAACAGCACGCTCATCTTAAAGCTGCCTGATGGAGGCGTCGCCAAAAAGGAAAATCCTGAAAGCGCTTGTCCCAGAACTTCACCTGTCGTTCGTGCGTCCGCGGATGCGTACCGGACGTTGGCCTTGGAGAGCTTCAAATCCGCGCTATAGACGATCTTCTCATCAAGTGACGCCGGATGGCGAATTTCGTCGCTTAGAAACACATCGCTTCCGCCGCCCCGCAGCTCGCCTCCTTCTTTATGCAACTCGAAGACAAGCTCTCCAGCGTCACGGTAAATGCTTAAACTCAGCGCTTTGCTCGAAGTCGCAAAATAGTAAGCGGGGAGCCCGAGCCTTGGATCGGGGACAGCCGCCTTGTTCTCCCGCAGCATGTCTGGCGAGAGAATTTCGCTGACGCTCCATTGCGTGAAGAGCCAAGGCGAGATTGGACCTGCAATTGGAGTTTCTACACCGAAAATCTGTGGCTTATTCTGAACAACCCCGCCCGTATGAAATTGCAGCTTGGGGATCGTCAAGGGATCGAGCAGTTCTTGTGGATCCGAAGCTCGCACCTCGTGAGGTGCGCATAAGATTGCCAAACAGAGCGCTGCCACTGGAAGGGAGAACGAGAAATACTGCATTCGTCCCTCAGGGGCGTAATTTAAAGAAGACGAGGTTGCGGTTTAAGCAATTCTCCTCCCGAACCCCGCCTCGCGTTTACGACACCTTCCATGATTTCAAATATATAGCTTTGGGGGACAAAGTTGGATCGTTTAGCAAAGACCATAGTAAAGTCCTGAAATGTATCAATCGACTTATTTACGTTAAATGACTCTACTAGGGTAATAGAATGACCCATTCTCCTGCCCCATTCTTCAAGGGCAAGGCCAGCATCAGGATAAAACCTCCAATGATCATATGGATAACCATGGTATAATCCACCTAACGGAGCATTGATATATATAAAGCCATCTGGAGATGTCACGCGACAGGCTTCGAGAAACGTTAGCCAAAATAACCTGTCGTGCTCAAAGCAAGAGGTCGACACTATGCAATCAAACGCCCCGTCCACAAATGGATAGGAATATGGATCAGTCAGAACTTGATCCACCCCAGGTCCGCCTTCCAGGTCAATCCCGGTGTATTTTGAATTTGCTGGAGCAACTTGCCTCAGAGTTCCGTTGACGTCGCGCGAGCCAATGTCAAGAATAGTGGTAAATGCACTTTGCCAATAAGTTGAAAAAAAAAGTTGTCCCGCTTTCAATGCTGACGCGTGCATATTTTAGTTCTCCACAATAACCGTCCATCATACAAGTACATTGCTCTCCACCACAAATTTAATAGTCAGAGTGCCTTAGCCATGGAGCGTCGAAATTTCCGCAATCATGCGGTTAAACTCGGGTGATTTGTAAGAAATGAAGGTAGACTTCACAAGCGGCTCATAGTCTCGATCGTAATCAAGGGCATCCATAAAAGCGACGACTTCCTCATAGCGGTCGAAGAGCGTTGTGTCGTTCGGGTCAAGATTCCAGATCACCCCCATTCCCGCATATGGCACGTCTCCGACGCAAACCACGGACAGATCCGGCCGAAACTTCCGCAATGCGGGAATGATCTTAAAAACGTCGCCCATCCAGGCCACAGGGCACTCTTCTCGTCCGGCCATCACGGCACTGCGGGGGGCGATGTCATGAACGAGAATGACAGACTTCTTGTGCGATATTCGCTCCGAATTGCGCACATCCCTCAAAGCAAACTCAGACCAGTGCAGGCCATCGACAAACGTAAGGTCCACCGGCTCCGCACCCACAGTCGCAAAGCAGCTGTCATCGAAAAAAGAATCACTGGTCTGTCGAAACAAAGCGCAATGACAGGACGATTTGATAGGCGTCACGATTTGGAACGCCGGGTCTACACCGACAACCAACTTTGGCATCGGTTCGAGAAAAAGTGTCGCGCCTGACTGGACCCCGATTTCGAGGTATGTTTCTGCTCCGATGAGTTGCTTGGCAAACCGCAGGAATTCATGGTGATTAGAAAACATTCCGCCTCGCTCTTCGATTCATAACACGCTCACCTCCTCAGCCTCCCCCGTTCGTCAGACCGACGCCAAGCCGTAATAATCCTCAAGAACACTGTCATAAGAGGCGAAGTCCGGATACCGCCGGTTTTGCCAAAGCTCCGCCAACGGCAATTGGAGCAGCGCATCGTTGAGGGCGGAGAGTTGATCAATCAGGGCTAACTCGAGGATATGCCCCGCGGCCAACGCCCGCAGCCGTTCGGCCTGGGCGCCAATGTCGAAAACCACCGCTGGAATCCCGCAGGCAAGCGCGATTGAGAGCGTATAGCAATATGTCTCGGGCCATATGGACGGGAAAAAAGCAAGATGAGGCCGCAAGTCATGAAGCTGCCGGATGGCTTCGTCATCGCTGGCATATTTGCCTGTTTCCTTGACTCCGGCCTTCTTCAGCGGCTCTATCTTGTTCGAAAATCCGACGATCGTGAACTCGATCGGCAGCGATCGCCGTCTTGCATCAAGCGCGAGACCGTGCAAAACGCCTGAGCCTTTGTGCGTCCCGATTCCCCCGATGACCGCGATCCGCAAGGGAGATGGGAACTCCTCCAGCGCCGGGAGCCATGCTGATCCCGGATGAGATTCCGCATGCGGTTTGACGATCGGCTCAACGAGCGGAAACACGCGCTTCAACCTTTTCGCGGTATCCATGGATGGAACGAATACCTGCTTAGCCGCTTCGAGGAAGGCGCCGTAGACACTGCGGCGCTCATCAGGATCGACGAAATCCGAACACCCACGATCCGCCCTGATGCACGCCCGGCACACGCTTGTTGCGGGCTGACCGCAGTAGATCCCTTCCGTCGTGACGCAGTCATTGCGGTGACAGATCGAAGAATAATCGTGAACAGTGCAATGATACGGGCATGGGGCATCCTTTAAGATAGACATCATCGCAAGGACGCCCTGCCAATCGAGGCCAGCAAAAGAATGAACATGAAGAATTTTGGGCCGGAGCCATCCGATGAAGTCCAAGATGAGGTCTTGATATTTTGTAATCAACATCGGCCCGAGGCTGGGCGTATACACATCCACCGGATTTTGGACGGATATATTGACGTTGAGTTTCCCCTCCGTTCGGCCGCCAACCCGCAGAAATACGACTTTGACATTCTCACGGGCCAGTCGCTGCGCCAGGCTATGGGCATGCGTGAACACTCCCCCTGTCCACGAATGGGTAATGAAGATGGCCGCGCCAGGGCCGATGCTCCGGGCCAAGCGGTAAAGGTCTAACCGCAGCCGCGCCTCATGGCTTGGATTGGCTTCTATGTAGCGCTGAACCCTCAGTCCATAGTCTGGATGCTTATTTAAGAGCGCTGTTTGACCAGACTCGTAAGTGTTCGAAGCAAGGCTCGCGAAGGAAATCTTGCCCGTGTGATAGACGAAGACATCATGAGCAAACACGTTTTTGAAGCCGGCCTTCAAGGCGCGCAGACAGTAATCGTTCTCTTCGCCATACCCCTTACCAAAAGCAGAGTCATCTAATGTGCCAAGTATATTTATAATACTCCTGCGCATATAAAAACAAAATCCCACACCCGTTGGGACAACATTGCTACGCCCTTCGTTGCATACGCTCGTATATTCATCAAGTACAGCAGGCGGGACTTCAAGACTGATTAAATTATTCCGGTTAAATTCAGGGTAGCTGCAAATCGTTGCATTATTCGAAAAGGGCGTGATCGTCGCGACCGATTCATCGCGCCGCGCGTGCGCCAGGAGACGATCAATCCAATTTCCAAAAACGAGAGTGTCCGAGTTTAGAAGAATGACATCGAGATCGGGGCGGTAAGCAAGCGCTTCATTAACGGTGCGAACAAAGCCTAAGTTCGTCTGGTTTTCCGCGTAACCGAACCACCCTTCCGCAGCGAGGTCCCGCAGCGTCTCATTCAACTCATCTTCTGGACCGCAATCATTGATTACAAGAAGGTTGAAAGACGTTTCCTGAGGGTTCGTCAGGACCGAATATATCGATGCCAGCGTGTCTGAGAACCCCTTATAGACCGGCATAATAATAGTGACTTCTGCATCGGGAACGTCCTTTGCGGAGAAAGCCAAATGCCAGTCCTTCTTGGATGGCGCCTTGGGGCGCTCCCATAAGACCGCACCGACCGGATTTGGCCTCCTTCCCTCCCTCCGTCCATATTTTATGTAATGAAAAAATGGATTTAAGTTTGATGCCCTAACGTCCCCATACTTGGAGAGGTAATAGGACGTCCAAAAAAGGGCCGTCGGATTACGCCCCTCTCGCCAGCCATATTCTACATAATGTTTTACCGGATCAATTTTTGCTGTGCGAACGTCCTGGAACTCCTTCAGATAAAAATCCGCATCGAACTCTGAACTCAGAGTTTTCATAACTTCTTTGATATCGAGATCTGAGCTCGGCCCATTAATGGAGCCTCCCGCGGCAGCCGGAACAGAAATCGCCAGCTCGGCTAGATCTGGTACAGATAGTTTTGGATTACTCGTGGAAATATAATGATAAAATGGACTGACATCCAAAATCAGGACATCCGGATGAGCGTTTAAATATTCGGTCGTTGAAAAACTAGGTGTCGGATCGTACCCCTGACGCCACCCTATCCGTAGATAATGATCCAATGCATCTATATTATTAATATCAGTATAGCGTTTCCTGTAGTAAAATTCATTAAAATATATTTTAATGACACTCCTTTGGATTCGTAAATACTCCTCTTCGGAGTCAGGAGTAATCTTTAATTTCATTGTCTTATTGTACTTTTTATAGTGGTCGAGCGGATTGAACGATAACTCTTCCTTTCCGAGATTTTTATCCTTGTAATATAGCGTATTAAAAATTCGCGAAGGATTTCGTCCTTCTCGCCACCCATATTCCTTGAAATGAAAAAAGGGATTTATGCCTGACTTGGCAACATCTGGGTAAGTTAGTAAATAATACTTCTGATCAAAGAATTTAGGTTTGGCCTTATAGATTTTTAAAAGTCGATCAAAAAATTGGCGAATCATCGAGAGTTTACGCCTGTTCTATTGTTCAGACCGCGATGGCCGCTACCTTCACCCTCGAGTCGCTGGCATGTCGCATTTTCACGACACCATCCAAGGGTGTGTGTCTTGTGCTGGCCATTTCAATCCTCCACCCGCTGCAAAAGCCGTACTTCAGGGAGGATTACTCTTCAGACGAAAAACCGGAATCGTGTATAGCTGCGTCCTCAACTATAGATGATTTGATGGATATCTGCAATTCTCACTTGAGGATAGATCAGAATGCCGGATGGGCCAAGGCGCAGGGGTTCAACGAGTTCTGCCAAAAGAATTGGGAGACGATGCTGTCGACAGGAGTTGATGATCAAGAGGACCGGTTCCACGGATGGATAGATCGCGTCGAATTAGGCTCGGCCTTCATTCTCGTGGAATTCTGGTTGAGCGATCGCCAGGCCACCGATGTAAATCCGTTCATACATGTCGGCGGAATACGAAAGAATACACGGTGGACGAAAATTGTCCGTAGCGATATCCCAAGTCTCGCAAATAGCTTCAGGGCAATCTTGCCGCGATCTGAGCTTGACGGCGCTTCGAACATGTTCGCCATTGGAGCGAACGACCAATGGGGCGTTTTGGTCCCAGAACAACAGGTCATAAGCCCCGGACGTCCTCGCGGGGCACTAGATCATTTCGATGGAAATTACTTGAACGGATGGGTCGATACATCCAATGTTGATTTGGGTGCTGCTGTCTCAGCCGAGCTCTTCATCGATAACAAAGAGTTAATCAGCATTGTTTGCAACGTCCCACGTTCTGACGTCGTTGACGCGAAGCTAACCCTTTGCCCAAACACGGGATTTAAGATCCACCGGGCGGAAATCATCAATGCGATAATAGCTAATGGGCTTGATTCGCACGCCAGTGGTGGGAACGAAATTGAAATCGAGATGCGCTGGGGAACGCATATCCTCGATTCGAAATTAATTACGATAGACAACCACGTTCGCGGCTTCCTAGAGCGATTTTCAGAAGGAACATTATACGGCTGGGCAATTCGCAGTTTGCCCACGGGTCAGCCTGTTGATCTTGAGCTTTTGATAAACGGCGTGCGCTATAACACCTTCCAAGCGAACATCTGGCGTGAAGACCTAAAATCCATCGCGGCGGTTTATGATGGAGGGGGCTTTGCGATTCCGCTTCGCTTCGTGCCTGCTGACGAAACGCATTTCGAAGTGAGAGTTCTCTCGCTTCCTAGCCGGAAGCCACTCGATGGGTCAGTATTGCTCACACGCAACGAGATGGCTTCGGCAAGTCTATTCGTCGAACCCATGCCACAAAGGCTGATCGACGGTGATGCCAATTCCGGTGTCGTTATCATCGTTCCGGTCTATAATGCGCCTGATGAGCTCGAAATTTGCCTAGAGTCGCTCTTGCAGCACACTACGGTGTCGGCCCGTTTGATCGTCATCGACGATGCCAGTCCGGACCCCGCCATTTCAGAATTGCTTGGACGGTATCGCCGGATAGACAATCTTGATATCGTTCGCAATCAAACGAACCTCGGCTTCACAGCCACGGCAAACCTCGGTATTCGCCTTGCTGGTAAGGCAGATGTGGTCTTACTCAATTCAGGTACGCGAGTAACTCCACGCTGGCTCGAGGGCTTGCGCCGCGCCGCCTATTCCGCCGCGGACATAGGCACAGCGACGGCCGTGTCCGATAATGCCGGGGCATTTTCAATACCTGAGATTGATCGATACAATGAGCGGCCAGCTGGGCTCGACCATGATACTTATGCGCGCCTGATCACGCAGCTATCGATCGGTCTCAGACCTCGCGTACCGACAGGCAACGGCCATTGCCTATATATGCGCCGCGACTGCCTCGATGCGATAGGAGAACTGGACGAAAAGGCATTTCCGCGCGGCTATGGGAAAGAAAACGATTTCTGCATGCGGGCCCTTCGCGCCGGCTGGTCTCACGTCATCGATGATCGAACGCTGATCTATCATAAGCAATCGGCGAGCTATGGCGAGGAAGGGAGACACACGTCTTGCGCATCGGCATCGCTGATTATCGATGAGCGTTATCCAGAGTACAGGAAGCTGATCCGAGTGTATAGTGAAGGTCCCGAAATGCTTGCAATGCGCTATGTAGCACGACGCATCGTTGCGAGACCATCCGCAGACGTTTCCGGCAAACCGCGCATTCTTTATGTCATCTCTACACTGGAAGGCGGAACGCCGCAGACGAATCAAGACTTGATGAGCGCACTCCAAGGCGATTACGACGCGTGGCTGCTCTACTGCGATTCTTCTAATATCGAGCTGTCGCACATTATGCTGGAAAGTTCTAAGCTGGTCGCTCGGCACAGCTTAAGGGTTCAAATTGACGCGGTTAGCCATCGTTCAAAGGAATATGATGACGTCGTCAGTAAATGGTTGTGCCGTTATGTGTTCGAGATAGTGCATATTCGTCATATCGCATATCACAGCCTTGGACTGATCAATCGATGCGGGCGGCTTGGCATTCCCATCGTTTTTTCGTTCCATGATTTCTACACGGTATGTCCGACAATAAAGCTCTTGGACGAGAACTTTCACTATTGCGGAGGCAATTGCACGCCATCCAGTGGAGATTGCGTCGCTGATCTTTGGCCGCCTGAAAGTTTCCCGCCACTCAAGGGCCGATGGGTTCGCCGCTGGCGCGAGATCATGGCGGAAGTTCTGCATGAATGCTCCGCCTTTGTGACGACCGCAGCTTCAAGTCACGCGGTACTCACGTCGAATTTCCCATTCCTGAAAGATCGCGATTTTCGTGTTATCCCTCATGGCCGCTCATTCGATGCAATGCGAAAATTCGCTCGCGTACCGAATTTGCTGGAGCCTGTTCGTATCCTCGTGGCTGGCAACATCGATAAGCCGAAGGGTGCTGGGCGCATACTCTCTTTACGCGATCGCGACGTTTTAGGTAGATTGGAGTTTCACATCCTCGGCAATTCGATTGAGGATTTGAAGGGGCCTCGC
The DNA here is from genome assembly GCF_029855125.1 of Methylocapsa sp. D3K7. Taxonomy (GTDB): domain Bacteria; phylum Pseudomonadota; class Alphaproteobacteria; order Rhizobiales; family Beijerinckiaceae; genus Methylocapsa. The sequence continues at coordinate 3,640,269 of NZ_CP123229.1, read as the reverse complement.
ATTATCTGCCACGGACCCTACAAGCGTGAGGAGTTTGCTGCGCGTGCTGCGTCAATCAATGCTCATCTTGGGGCGGTCTTGTCGATCTGGCCGGAAACATACTGCCACACTTTGACTGAGCTTTGGTCGATTGGGCTTCCTGTTCTGGCTTTTGATTTCGGCGCCGTTGCTGAGAGAATTCGAATAGCAGGGGGGGGGTGGATTATACCGCATCACGATGCCGATGTAGCGTTCGACGCAATCATTTCGATCATCAGCGACAATGACAGCTACAGGGAAAAAGCTGCCAATATTGACCGGTGGCAGGAAAGCGAAGGGCGGATGAATGATGTGCAGTTCATGGCTGCACAGTACAAGAATCTTTATGCTGATATAGTTGATAGCCGGCGCATCCTCCGTACTCCACCGCCCTTGCCGATGTCAGCTAGTGGGTACCAAACCCTTAATCGCGGAATGTCTGTCCGGAAGTAATTGAATCGAATGAATCATTTGTGATTGAAGGGAGGCGGCCTGATTCGAGAATGGGTCGCCGGTGTGGCCGTCCGACAACCGCCTGAAATACAATCGAGGCAAGCTTCGCTATTCGAGCGATCTAACGGACTACGAGTGGTCTCACATCGAGCCGCTCATTCCACCGGCCAAACAATGGCGGACTCCGGTTTTCAGCTAAAACCAAGCTTTCCACCGTCATAGTTTGGATTGGATGGTGGACGGCTCTTTTTGTGTGGGCCTACCAGGCATCTCAGTGAAGGCGGCAGGCGCACCCTTGAGGGGATGAGATCACTTTTCGGCACCAAAAGTTCCATCAGGGCGAAAAAAACAATTATGCCTTTGCTGTGCTCAAGGCCATGTGCTGGATGGCCGAGGCCGACGATTGAGAGGACGGTTTGGTGCGATGCCAGGGACGCGGCCAAACTGCGGGGCTGGATGAAGCAATCAGGCTAATGGAACGTGCATCTCCGCACGGCGCTTGTTTTCAAAGGGAATACGTTTTCCCAGGACACGATGCCTTGGGAGTAACGGCAATGAATTCTGGAATCCTCGCGGAGCAAGCTGCAGCGAAGAGTAGCTTTGATTCTGTCCTGAAAGTGCACTTCGGACCTCGCACAACCGCCTATAACCGTCCTCCCTATTGGGAGCTGCCGCAAGACGTAAAGGACGCCTACTGGCGCTGCTTCCGCGCTGACAGGGCAGTGGATGCCTACTTTGGAACGTCGTCGCTCCCGACAGTTTATGCCGCCCCCCCGACAGTTGGAAGGTACGCAAGCGCCGCTTATCACTGACCCGTTCGCGCAACGGTTAGACGCAACCCGTCGTGAACGATTGGAAACCCCCAAATCTGTACGGATCGAGGCCGATCCTCAGCGCTAAGGAAGAATATTCCGTTAGTTTGCAAGCCAATCAACGGCGGGCGCCTACTTAAAGATAACCGTGAAAGATACGGCTAGAAGGATCGTTCCCAGGAAAAAAATTGCAATTTGAAGATACTCAGTTTTTTTCACGATTGTGCCCTCATCGCATATGCTGTGAGCGGCGGCATACCGCGCATCAAAACTGAGCATTAATCCTCCACCGCGCCCTCGATCACAATCAAATCATTGTCTCGCCGTTTGAGACCGGGTGTTCGGCTGATATCGCTATTCCCCTTATATAGAAAAAGCCCGCCGTTTAGGCGGGCCAGGTTACCGGGGAGTTTATGACAAGCGAACATCATTGACTTTCAAAAGGTTCATTTTATGTTTTATCGCAGTTGCTCAATTCTTCGTGACAGCCACCCCGCCAAGCTTGGTGTTTCATGGTAGAGCGTGAATTGAATGCATACTCGACACTATTCGTCATTCTCTGCCGTCAGATCCTCGACTTTAATCGAGGCGGATGGGTCGCCTCTTGGGCTCCCCTTCCTTAACCGGACGCCGGCCCCGCCACCGTTCTCGGCGATGAACTCCACCCCGGCTGATTCGAGAGCGCCCCGGATGGCGTTGATCGTCGATTGCTTGGCGTCCGATCCATTCTCAATGCGGGTAACGGTATTGGCCGTTATCCCCGCCTTATCTGCGAGGTCCCGTACGCCCCAACTAAGCGCCGCCCGGGCCATTCGGATCTGAACGGGCTTGATATCCAAATGCATGTCCGCAGATTGTTTATCTGTAGTTATACAATTGCACATTGTACCAACAGAAGACAGCAAATGCAATGATTCAACAACGGAATCTCACTATGAACCGAGAGAAAAAACCGTCGAACCCAAAGCTAGACACAAGTTGAATTTCTGCTCTAGTGACGCCCGGCCTTTTGTAAGTTAATTCTCTGAGATCCTGCGCAAAAATGGAGGGCGGTCCATGGGCGGCAACCGGCAGGCTCTTACGTAGCGGGTGACATCACCATGCCATTCCATTTCCGCATTTTGATCTCCACCATTCTCTTCGTGATAACGCCCTTCGACGCAGCCGTGCGGGCGCAGGAGCCGTCTTCCGATACCAAACCCTCCGCGGATCAGGTCAGGTCTCCGGCGAAAAAAGGCGGCGGGACTCCTGACAGCAGGGCGAAAGGGATCCATGAGTCTCAGCCCGCCGATCTCTCACTTGGTCGAGCGCCTAAAGCGTTCGATTGGAGCGGGACTTACGGCGGCATGCATGGTGGGGCGTTAGGCTCCACAAGCCACGGCGGCCCATGAAAGACGCCTTATAAGCGGAATACAAACCAGCCGACCCCGCTGCGTAGCGCAATGATCAATGGCATTCCTTATTATCGCCCCCAACAAATTTCCCGTCTCCGTCGTAGCATGGCTGATGAGACGGAGGAGGAAGACGGCGCTGCTCTCCTCCAGAAGATAGGCGCGGCCGGTAAGTTCGCGCTGGCGGCGGCCCATAATCCTCGGGATAAGCATATTCCGGCAACGGCGGGGGAGGAACAAGCTCAAGGTAATCCGGCATGGGCACGACGGATGGATAGGAGCCATAAGGTGCTGGTCCGGCCACGCCGTCGATCACAGGGTCGTAGGGCCGAAGCGATCCGTCAGGCATAACACTGCTATTCGTGAAGGGCACATAGCCGCCAGAGCCGTCCGGGACGACCCCCGAACCTAGCCAGCAGAAGAGAAAAAAGCACGCTGCACCCATTTCGCCCTCCACCCTTCCGTTGTTTTTTACGAGACCGCGCGAAAATTTTTCGAAGCCAAAATCAATCAACCTTTCAACGTTGCCCGCTCCTCTCTCAACAGCTCAAGAGAACGATGGAGAGTGCACAAGTGACTAGCGACCTTGACGTCAAGTCTAAAATGCTAATTGGCAGGAAGGCTTAAGGTTCCCGGCCCGGAGCAGATTGGGGACTTCCGTTGCTCTACGAGCCGGCTGACGAAATTCGCAAGTTTGCGGCGTCACAATGCCCAGGTTCACGCCTCGAAACCGGCTCGCTGTCATAGTGCCGCGGGAGGCTTGAAGGGCGGCTTCAACTGGCCTCCGCGCCAATGAAGATTGTCGCGAAGATACAGGGAGCTTTATTGGCAAACACGCACAGTCGAATAATAGGTGAAGCCGGAGTCGTCGACGATGGTCTGATTGGTGAGATAGCAGGGGTTAAAAACATTATAAGTCGCACCCGTGGGAACTCCGCCGATGCCGGGACCCCACATGCGAACCTGATCGTTAAAGCCGGAAAAAACTCGGTGTTGAAATTCCCAAGCGGCGGCCGGGGTGGATGTTGCGGCAACGCCCATGCCAAGGGAGGCGAACGCCAGGCTGGTTGCAAGTGCTTTACGAAAATTGATCATCAAAAGTCTCCGTTTCTGTGCCGGTCTCTCCCGCACGGTCAATAAAAGAGGCTACCGCAAATAACGATACAACACTGTGTTGGTTCACACCTTCATCACATCACGCGAGAGTCGATCTAGAGCGCAACCAGCCGAGGGCCTCATCGCGACGCTTGCGGCAGGCACTAGTCATCATCACCGCCGGTGCTTATGGTCCGGTTCGAACCGAACCGCAGTGCCTTTCCGGATGCGCATGCCAGCTGACAAAGGCGAGCTTCCTCCCGCCATTTTCGACCGCTGCCTGATAAGGCGCAGACTTGCCCGCGCCGCCGCCGCTGGGAGCGAATGCTTTCTTATTTTCCATGCCATCGAGGAATTCGTCGAACGGCTGGCTTCGATCAAGCGCGAATTCCGTAGCGTCCTCGATGCGGGGACGCCGTCGCCCCAGCTTGCCGAGCGGCTTGCGGACATTCTGAATCCGCCCCTTTTCGTCCGGATGGCGCCTCTGGCGGCTTTGGCTGGCACGCTTCCCCTTGTCCGCCTCGCGGGCGCCGAAGAAGATTTGCCGTTCGCTCCAGAAATCTTCGATTTGGCGGTCTCGGTGCTGTCCTTGCAAAATCTCAACGATCTCCCGGGAGCGCTCGTTCAACTCCGCCGGGTGTTGAAGCCGGATGGGCTTTTTCTCGGCTGCCTGCTTGGCGGCCATAGTCTCTTGGAGTTGCGCACGGCCTTGGCCGTGGCTGAAACGGAGATCTTTGGGGGAGTCAGCCCGAGAGTCGCGCCTTTCGCGGATGTGCGCGACATGGGGGGGCTTCTGCAGCGTGCGGGGTTCGCATTGCCGGTCGCCGATAGCGAGCCCCTGACCGTGCGCTATTCCGATATGTTTGGGCTTATGCGCGATCTGCGCGGGATGGGCGCGACCAATGCGCTTGTGACGCGGCGGCGCAAGCCCGCGACGAAGCGTTTCTTTATGCGCGCCGCGAATATTTACGCGGAGCGCTACGCCGATCCGGACGGGCGGGTGCGCGCAACGTTCGAGTTGATTTTTCTCTCTGGATGGGCGCCGCACGAGAGTCAGCAAAAACCCTTGGCGCCAGGCTCGGCCAAGATGCGGCTCGCCGACGCGCTCAAAAGCAAGCCTCCCGGGAGCTAACCCTTTACTGAGCGAGTTCCCACGTCACCTGCACTTCGGTGCGCAAGGTCTGGACACCAGGTTCAACGGGAATGGCTGGCGCGGGGGCACGCGCGGCGCCGAGCATTCTCGGTGACATCGCGGCGGCAACAGGCTCGGGCGGCGGCTGGGTTGCAATTTCTAGAATTCGCCCGAGTTTGATACCGAGTGCGCCGACATAGCTGTTGGCCTTGCGCAAGGCATCCCGAACGGCATCGCCGCGGAGGGCCTCGTATTTTGCGTCTTTCTGCGAATAATCGAATTCGATGCCATCGAAATTGTTGGCGCCCTTGTCCATCAACTGGCTGGCCAGCGCGCCAGCCTTGGTGATGTCCTTGATCCGTATGCTCAACAGATTGCGAGCATCGTAACCGCGCAATGTCCGCTTGATGTGGCCGTTGGCGTCGGAGGTCTCGTCGTAAACCGGCGATAGAGTGATCGAGAGCGTCCGGATGTCTTTCGCCTCGATCCCTTGCGCCTTGATTTCGCCGACAACCGCTTGCGTGGCGCGAGCATTTTCGCGAGCGGCATCAGCGGCGTGCGGCCGTTCGGTGTCGACGCCAATCGAGATCGTCGCGATATCAGGGATGACCTCAGTGCTGGCGATCCCAGTCGTGGTGATCGATGGCACCGAATCCTTTAAGGGGGGCAGCAATTGCTGGGCATAGGCGGTGCCAGATTGAACCCACATGGCCAGCGCAAACGCGCCCATGACCCACAAGAAAAAAGAGCAAGATTTTAAGATCTCTTTCAGGGAATGGAACAAAACACACATATTTCTAGCCCGCGTTCGCGCAATTGTCTGAAAGCGTCAAGTCTGATTGATGTCGTAGTCAGAATTGCAAGCAGTATAGCAAGGCACTTATGACTATGCTTTAGCCAGATTACGCTGTTGGTTATCGGATATACCACCTAAGCCATCCCTGTCTTGGGGATGACATCTTGTGTCATCATACTCGATTATTATAATCGCTCAAATTATCTTGATCATCAAATATGTTACAAAGAGGAAAACGATTATGAAAATAGTACCTATTTTAATTACATCAGCGGCACTTCTGACTTTTTCCCCTGTGCATGCGCAGGATACAAGTAAAAAAGTGAAACCGGTTACGACAATTGACTTCCCGTTAAGCGTGACAACCGGGGCTGCCACTTGTCTGCCCCATGCAAGGGGGACGGTCATCGATCACACGACCGGCGAGACCGAAACTCTCACCGTTTCGGTGAAGGGCTTGCCGCCGAAAACGGATTTCGACCTTTTCATCATTCAAGTTCCGAATAAGCCGTTCGGGCTCGCTTGGTATCAAGGCGACATCTCAACCGACTCAAGGGGCAACGGCGTTGGACATTTCGTTGGGCGTTTCAACATAGAGACGTTCATCGTTTCCCAGGCAGCTCTGCCTTCCCCCAATATTTTTCCAGATCCGCCCGCAGTCCTTCCACAATCAACGACCGGCGCCACAGTGAATCCGGTGCAACTCTACCACGTCGGGCTCTGGTTCAATAGCGCGAGCGATGCCACAAAGGCAGGGTGCCCAGGGACCGCGACGCCGTTCAATGGTGAACACAATGCCGGCATTCAGGTTCTCAATACATCGACCTTCCCTGACAATGCGGGACCATTGATCGAGCTTAAGTAATTTCTGCGCGCCGCGGCTTGATCCTCACTCTGGATCAAGCCGCGGCAGCGTTGTGATTTCGACTTGCTCCTAGAACCAAAATGCCCAAGTAATCCTTCTGCTGATTGCAATCATGCCTTGCATCGGCCATAGGGGACGAACCGACCCGTCGGTGGGGACGCTTTCCCTTTCATGGCATTAGGCCCCTTTTTTATGTCATACAGTGCCACACACCCTGCGCCGCTCGAAGCCGCCCACGATCCTACGTCGCTCGCTGGTGCGACGCGGCCGGAACTTGCCGCGGCACTTGCCGGAATTGGCGTGCCGGAGCGCGAAATCCGCATGCGCGTGGCGCAGCTCTGGCACTGGATTTATCATGCAGGCGCCACGTCTTTCGAGCCGATGGCGAATGTCAGCAAGGTGTTGCGGGCGACTCTCGCGGAGCATTTTACGCTTGCGCGTCCGCAGATCGCCGCCGAGCAAATTTCCAGCGACGGCACCCGCAAATGGCTGTTGCGGCTCGACCCCGTGGGTCCGGGCGACAAAGGCGCCGAGGTCGAATGCGTTTATATCCCGGAAAGCGATCGCGGAACCCTATGTGTTTCGAGCCAAGTCGGCTGCACGCTGAATTGCAGTTTTTGCCACACCGGGACGCAAAAACTGGTCCGCAATCTCACCGCGCGGGAAATCATCTGCCAGCTCTTGATCGCACGCGAAAGGCTTGGCGATTTTCCTGGCTTGGTGCCGCCCGGCGACGGACTTGTTCCAGGTGAAGGCCTGCGCGCCGTCTCCAATATCGTTTTCATGGGGATGGGCGAACCGCTCTACAATCTCGACAATGTGCGCGACGCGGTGGCGGTGATGTCCGATGGCGACGGCCTCGCACTGTCGAAGCGGCGGATCACGGTCTCGACGGCGGGCGTCGTGCCACGCATGGAAGAGCTTGGCCGCGAGACGGGCGCTATGCTGGCGATTTCGCTCCACGCGGTGCGCGACGACTTGCGCGACAAACTTGTACCGCTCAACAAAAAATATCCGCTGAAGGATCTGCTTGCGGCGTGCCGGACCTATCCCGGCGCCACCAACGCGCGGCGCATCACTTTTGAATATGTGATGCTGAAGGACATCAATGATTCACCGACCGATGCGCGCGAACTGGTGCGGCTGTTGAAGGGCATTCCGGCCAAGATCAATCTCATTCCGTTCAATCCTTGGCCCGGCGCACCTTATGAATGTTCGGATTGGGAACGGATCGAAAAGTTTTCCGATATTGTCTTCAACGCGGGTTATGCCAGCCCCGTGCGCACCCCGCGCGGGCGCGACATTCTGGCGGCCTGCGGTCAGTTGAAGAGCGAAACGGAAAAGCTGCGGGCACGGGCACGCCTCGCGGTAGGAGAAGAGTAGTTTTACGACTCAGCTCGCAACCCCAACACGGCGAGCCCCGCCAATCCCGCGGAAATCACCGCGTTCCATCCTGCGAGCGACAATCCCAAAATACGCAAGGCCGCACTATCGCAACGGATGACCTTGACACTCTCCAATTGCTTGAGAAAATCCGTCACCGAGGCGGCACGCTGGAGGGCGCCCGTGCACTCGGTTGGACCCGGCCAAAATCCCCATTCGACGCCCGCGTGATAGGCGCCGAAAATCGCGCTCCCCACGAAAATCAAGGCGAGAATGGAGAAGGTCACTCGTATCAAGGTTCTGCTGCCCCGCTTGGCAAAGACAAGCGCAAAACACGCAACCACAATGCCAGCATAATAGGGAATGCGCTCTTTGAGACACAGTTCGCAAGGCGCATAGCCCAACGCTTGGAAAAGGAAAGCGCCCGCGATCGATGCGCTGGCGAACATGAGAATCGCAAGCGCAATATAAAGAGGTCTACTGGCAACCATCGCGATCAGATCACATGCGCCGCAAACCAGAAGCCGGCGACAATCGCAACAATGAGAATTCCCAAAAACCAGCCAAAATATTTGTCGAGCAAGAGCTGCGCCTGCAAGCCGTAGCGGTTAAGAAGCGCCGCGATAAGAAAATAGCGGCCGCCCCGGGTCAAGATCGACAAAATAATGAAGAGCGGGAGACTATACGCCAAAAGCCCGCTCGTGATCGTTACAATCTTGTAGGGGATGGGCGTGAAGCCCTTAATTACGATGACGAGCCAGCCCCATTTGGCATAAAGGGTGCGGACATCGTCCATGCGTGCGCCATAGCCATAGAGATCAATCAGCCATTTTCCGACTGTCTCATACAAAAGCGCGCCAATCGCATAGCCGAACACCCCGCCGGCGACCGAGGCCAATGTGCAGATCAAAGCATAGACCCAAGCTTGCTTTGGCTTCGCAAGCGACATGGGGATCAAGATTGCGTCCGCGGGCATCGGAAAAAACGAGCTTTCCGCAAATGCGACGACGCCGAGCGCCAACGGCGCATGCTGGCTTTCCGCGAGGCTAAGCGTCCAACGATAAAGGGTCTGAAACATGTTTTCCGTTTGCAAAGTAAGAGGCCGCGTCCCGATCAGAACGTGCGTATCTTTGGCTTATATCCCGCCCCAGCGCAATTCACAGCACCCAAATGCTTGTTGGCCGCTCACGCGATGGTGTCAATGACGCCGCGAAGCCCTTGGCTGCCGCGAGGCCAATTCCGGCGGTCGAACCGGTGACAATGGCGGTTTTCCCGGTATGGTCGATGCGCATGGAACCTCCATGACGTCAGACTGCGGGATTTAAATGGGATACGTGCCCAGGTGCATTTATGTCCAGGCGGGGCCAGGTACGTTTAACACACTTGTGTTATGACGAATCTAGGGGCCTGGTTGCCCCTGACCTTTAAAATGCCGTATGGAAACGCTCGCATGCGCCACTGGTGGTGGATTGGAACAATAGTGACGTTGAACCTCTACGCCTCAACGATTTCAGCCGAGCCCGTGTTACGGCGGACCGGCGGGCCTTGGCCGGACACCCTGCTTTCGCGTGTCGAGGCCCTCGCCTTGATCGAGACCCTCAATGGCCGCCTTCTGTGCGCCTCCTGTACCGCAACGGAAGTTCTCACCAAATGGTGCGCCGATCACAAACTGGCGAGCGAACCCGTGGTCCACGCCAGGCGAATCCCTGGTCCAGAGAAGCCTGTCTCGTCCGAGCAGCGGCGAAGGCTTCAAATTGGCCCCGAAGAGGAGATCACCTACCGGCACGTTGAGCTCACCTGCGGTGGCCACGTCCTGGTCGAAGCTGACAATTGGTATGTGCCACGCCGGGTCGGGCCGGAAATCAACCATATGCTGATTACGACCGACACGCCTTTTGGCCGGGCGGTACGGGATTTAAAGCCCACACGCGAGAATTTAGCTGTTGAGATGTTTTGGAAGCCGCTTCCGGATGGCTGGGAGCTTGCCCCACCCGCTGACGCAAACCCCGAGGCGGCTTTGGAGATACCCTTGCAGCTTTTCCAGCATCGCGCCTTGATTTACAATGCGGCCCACGAGCCCTTCTCCGAAGTCCGTGAGATTTACACCAGGGAACTCCTGGCGTTTGGACCGCCGTAGGATGGCTGCCGAATCCCCTTTACGGGGGCTTTCGGACTTCCTGCGCAACACGGCCGCTCTCCGGGCCTTGCCGGTTTTGCGGGGTTTGGCGCATGCCGCGCTCGACACGGTGTTTCCGCCCGCCTGCCTCAACTGCCGTGAATCCACAGGCGCTTCTGGCTCGTTATGTGCCGCCTGCTGGGCGCAAGTGCGTTTTATCGAGCGTCCGTTTTGCGACCGCCTTGGGACGCCCTTCGCCATGGATCTTGGCAATGACGGGCTTTTGTCGCCCGAGGCGGTCGCCGATCCTCCGGTCTATGCCCGCGCCCGGGCTGTCGCGCATTTCGAGGACGGCCCCGTCCGGCGGCTGGTTCACCGGCTGAAATATAGCGACCGGATGGAACTCGCCAAACCCCTTGGAGCGTGGATGGCGCGCGCGGGGACCGAAATCTTGGCAGAGGCGGAAGTCCTCGTGCCGGTACCCCTGCACCGCCGCCGCCTTGCTGTCCGCAGGTTCAACCAGGCACACGCCCTGGCGCAGGCCATTTCGGATCGATGCGGCGTCCCGGCCGATCCTTTTATTCTCGCGCGAGTCAAACCGACTCCATCGCAAGTTGGCCTATCCCGTTCGCAACGGGCACTGAACTTACAAGGCGCGTTTCGCGTGAACGATGGGAAGGCCGGACAGATCGAAGGCCGCGCCGTGGTGCTTGTCGACGACGTCATGACCTCCGGGGCAACCGCCAACGCAGCTTCTCGCGCGCTGCTGCGAAGCGGCGCCAAACACGTCGATGTTTTGGTGTTCGCGCGAGCGATCTGAGTCTCCGCTTCACGCCGCCTTGGTTTTGAGGTCCCCCGCCACTTTAAAGGTGGCCTCGGTGTTCGCCTTGATCTCGTCCAGAGTGACGCCTTCGGCGAGTTCGATCAGGGTCATACCGCCGCCCCCTTCCTTGTCGATAGAAAAAACTGCCAAGTCCGTGATCACGAGATCGACGACCGCCGTGCCAGTCAGCGGCAAAGTGCAATGGTGCAGGAGTTTCGGCTGTCCCTTGGCTGTGTGCTCCATCACCACCACGACCCGCTTGACGCCGGCGACAAGATCCATGGCGCCCCCCATTCCCTTCACCATCTTGCCGGGGATCATCCAATTGGCGAGATCGCCGCGTTCGGTGACTTCCATCGCGCCGAGAATGGCAAGATCGATATGGCCGCCTCTAATCATGCCAAAACTGTCAGCCGAGGAGAAATAACTGGTCGTCGGAAGTTCGGTGATCGTCTGCTTGCCAGCATTGATCAGGTCGGCATCCTCCTCGCCCTCGTACGGAAACGGTCCCATGCCGAGCATGCCATTCTCGCTTTGCAATTGCACATCCATGCCAGGCGGAATGAAATTTGCCACGAGCGTCGGAATGCCGATCCCGAGATTGACATAAAAGCCGTCCCGCAATTCCTTGGCTGCGCGTTCCGCCATCTGATCCCTGGTCCAGGCCATCTCGGTTTCTCCTTTACGCAGCGATGCGCGGACGCGTGGTGCGCTTTTCGATCTGCTTAGCGATGTCCGGCGTGTGGACGATGCGCTGGACAAAAATACCGGGCGTGTGGATTGCCGCCGGATCGATTTCGCCAGGTTGCACAAGATGCTCGACTTGCGCCACAGTGACTTTGCCGGCGGTTGCCATCATCGGATTGAAGTTGCGGGCCGTCTTACGAAAAATGAGATTGCCTTCGGTATCACCCTTATAGGCGTGGACGATCGAGACATCGGCGACAAGCCCGCGCTCCATGACATAGGTGGCGCCGTCGAATTCACGCAGCTCCTTTCCCTCCGCCACGAGAGTCCCAACGCCGGTTTTTGTGAAAAATGCCGGAATCCCGGCGCCCCCTGCCCTGATGCGTTCGGCGAGTGTGCCTTGCGGATTGAATTCGAGTTCCAGTTCGCCGGAAAGATATTGCCGCTCGAAGAGCTTGTTCTCACCGACATAAGACGAGATCATTTTTTTGATCTGCCGCGTCTCGAGCAAAATGCCCAGTCCGGCGCCATCGACCCCCGCATTGTTCGAGATGACCGTCAAATTCTTGACCCCGAGATCATGAATGGCCTCGATCAGAACGTGTGGAATGCCACAAAGCCCAAATCCTCCCGACATGAGGATCATTCCGTCCTTGACGATATCGGCCAAGGCCGAACGTGCATCTGGATAAACTTTGTTCATGCAAGGTCCTCGCTCGCGGGCATCATTTGTCCTCTCGGCGTAACGCGGCGCTTTCACGCAAAAGCCACCGGCATTCAATGGCTTGGTGGATCGGCTGCCCAGCGCTGATTAGCGTGTATCGGTTGAACTCTTAAGTTTATACATCATGCAATGATTTTGCCAGAGGCTGGATTTTGCCAGAGGCTGGCGAAGTGTTGGCGTTGTATGTTGTAGCCCCCGCCCCCTAGGCGGCCGGTTTCGTGGCAGACAGTAGCGTGTTGACGCCATCGCGGAAATGCACTTCGACAGGAGTGAAGCCAATTTCCCGCAATTTTTCCAGTGACGGGCTAAGCCGCATGATGTGATCCGCCGACTCGTCGCTGAACAGATGCAGAACCCATTGCTCCAAGAGGTCGAAACGATTGATCGCCGAGAAAACCTTGAAATAGCCGTGCGCCTCCTCCTGGGTGAGCCGCGTCTGTCCGGCAATGTTATCGAGTGCATAGCGGTCGCCGTTTACAAACATACTGCCCGGCCGCAGGACACGGAAAATTTCGGTCAGAACGAGATCCCGGTAGCTGTCCTTAAAATTATGCACGGCATAGGCCGACGCCACCACATGCTGACTGTTCGCCGCAAGCTCCCGCAGCGCCGTCAGCGCATCCGTTTCGACCAGGCGCAGGCGTCCCTCATCGATGAAGCGGGATAAATTTCTTTGCGCCTGACTCAACATGGCCGGTTCATTGTCGGCGGCCAGGATCGTGAGACCGCGGCGAGATTCCAGCAACCCCAGTGTCGTCGTACCGGTGCCGCAGCCGATCTCGAAAGCACTCAAGGACGTCTGGCAGTTTGCCGCATCGAAGGAAAGACTCGCAACGAAATCGCCAACTCGCTTGCTCATCGCCGCCGCCGCCGGACAGATCAAGTCGAGCATGTGATATTCCGCGCCGATGGAGCCGGAAAAGAGACGCTCGACCTGGCTCGTTGCCGGACCGGCCTCCGGCGCAACCACTTCAGTCATGGGAGAGGTTTCCTAAACGAGCATCCGCATCAGACAAAGAGCCTGACCGTCGCGCCTGCGGGGCAAACTTTTTGGGAAACGGCCCCGATCACATCTTGTGATGATCGTGGTCGTCATGATCATGGTCGGCTTCTTCTTTGGGGGCGGTATCGTCTGGTTCGACCATGAAATGGACCGGAACGCTGTGCAATTTCTCGAACACGAGTGTCCCCTCGACCATCGAATCCTCGGTCAAAGCTTTGGTGATATTCTTAAATCGAAATTGATAGGTGCTCGGGCTCAACTCGATGCTGCCATGCGGTTTAATAAGCAGCCCTTGTTCGACCGGCGTCGAATTGAATTTGCCGTCTTTCTCGATGATTTGATACAACACACCGGGACCGGCTCCATCCACCGTCGCGCCGAGCAAGGTTTCCGGTTCGTCGCCGTCGTTTTTGATTTCGATGATGCAAGCATAGGTGCTCGGAGCCCCCGCCGCGGCCTCATGAATCCAAGGATGACCGATCTTCAAATTGCCCGCGACTTCTTGGTGCGCAGTGGCGGCAGAAGCGAGCACGGCGATAAGCGCGGCGGTCAGCGCGGACAGCAACAAACGGACCCTCATGAACATTCCTCCAGGGTTTTAGGGAATTGGCTGGTTCCCTTATTGCCGCCTTACTAAGCACGAAAAGAACTTTTTGAGCAACGATTGCGGGCGTTCGAGCATGGCCGTTCCGCAATCAATTCAGCTTGATTACTCCAGGCGCTACAAGTGGATCAGCTTCGAGCCCAGGGGGTATACACACATCTGCGACACATGGTCCCGGTGTTCGATGCAGGCTAGCGCCAGAACCGGATTGATTGGCCGGTCGATGAACCGTCCTGCCGGCCGCGGCGTTCCTGCCTGGAACTGTTCTTGCTTGATCACGACTGCACACAGTTGAAGCTTTCCAGCTGCGTCTTGAGCGAACCTACAGAAAGTATGAAGTCACCATTGACGCCAATCGCTACTTGGTGTTCCCTGTGCCGCGCAAAGGGTCTGAAATTCTTTCGTGGAAGTTTATAAGCGCCGTTCGCGCGGGCGGTGCCAAGAAAATCTACCAGATGCCGTCCTAAGTTGAAGGCACGATGAAACGGGCGGCCACTGGCGCATGTCTTTTGGACGTAACTTTAATTTGGATATTTCCCGGAGAAGCGCGGCATAGATGTCGAGACGCAATTTAGTCGTTGTCAGGGCGGGCGATAGTTCATTGCATCCGCATTGGCTCGCAGGCGACAGCGGCCGCAACTGGGATCTCGCCGTCAGTTATTTTGGCGACGACCCGGACTTATATAAAATCGAGGACGTGACGCGGATCGACGGAAAAGGCCCCAAATGGCAGGGTCTTCATGACGTTTTCATCAAGCATCCGGAATTCCTTGCCCGCTATGATTATATTTTGTTGCCCGACGATGATCTGATGGCGTCGAAGGACGACCTCAACCGCCTATTCGATATATGCAAGGCTCATGGCCTTGAGATTGGCCATCCAACGCTCACTTGGAATAGCTATTACGCCCACCTCATTACCCTCCGCAACGCCGGCACGCGCCTGCGCTACACCAATTTTGTGGAAGTGATGGCGCCGTGCCTTACGAAAGCGCTGCTCAATAAGACCTTGGGCTATTTCGCCGGGACCCTGAGCGGATGGGGCCTCGAGCAGGCATGGGCGAAGTTCGCCGGTCCCATGAAAATGGCACTCATCGACGAGGTCGCAGTGCGTCATACGCGTCCCGTCGGTGGCCCCAACTACAAGGCTTTGCGCGACAAAAACATCTCGCCGTGGGACGAACTGCGAGGGCTTTGCCGAACGCTCGGTATCGATGAACAGCCAATCATTGAAACCTATGGCGCGATCCTGGCCAATGGACGCCACATCGAACGCGCGCACAATGAGAGGGCCTTCGATTTCCGCATGCTCGCGGGCTGGCTGTTGGCGCTCAAGGAAACGCTGCCGGTGAACCGGCGTGCCCTTGCCCGGCGCATGGCAGGTTACACCTACAAAGCCTTGAAGCAAATGCCTGACCGGGTCATCGATTACGGTTGAGGTATCGTGATATCATGATAGGTTACCTAATTTTTACTTGGCCCTAAGCTACGGAAAGTCATTATGCACCGTATCGTTGTCGTGACCCCTGCGGGTCGGCGAAAATATCTGGACCTTTTAAAACATTATATTTTGAATGACGCGAGCATTGACGCTTGGCATCTCTGGGATAATTGCCGGAACGAAGCAGATAGGCAGTATATTCACGAACTTGCGCAACTATCACCAAAGATATCCATTATATCCATGAAAGGATCAGATGGAAGCAATCTTTCGGTCAATAGATTTTATGTCAAATGTCGTGATCCTGGCGTTTTTTACATCAAGATGGATGATGATATCGTCTATCTTCCGAAAGACTTTGGCCGGCGCCTCTATAACAAGGCCATTGCCGAGAAAAATAGCTTTAGCTGGTGGTCGCCGCTCGTCGTCAACAACGCGATCTGCACGTGGCTTCTAAAATATCATGGGCGCGTTCATATAGGAAACAGGGTTAGCGCCCAAGCTGGCTGTGCCTACGGCTGGCGCAGCCCCATGTTCGCAAAGGCTCTGCATGATGTGTTTCTTCAGGCGGCCGCAGCAAACAAGCTGCCGGCATTTCAAGTCCCTGATTTTGCAATAAGTTTGTCGCGATTTTCGATCAATTGCCTTGGCTTTTTCGGTGATTTTGCCGCAAGCTTCACGGAAGAAGAATTTTGTCCGCTTGGGGTGGACGACGAGGAATGGGTGAGCGCTGTCCTTCCCTCGCGCGCGGGCAAACCGGGCAGGATCGCGGGTGATATCGTCATCGGTCATTTTTCTTATTTTACGCAGGAGCGCGGACTGCTGGGCTCCGATGTTCTGAGCAAATACTACTTGCTGGCGGGGGTGCCGATGGACCCGTCCTACAGCCAAGTCTCCAAGGAGACGTTCAAGGCGGGCCTGAGGCGCTGGCTCATCAACCGGATGCTGGGCGGGGAAGAAAAGCCCGACATCCGATTGCTTGAAGGGAGCGAGGTTCCGGCGGCACATCAATCAAAAATACCGGCGGCGATTTTTGACCCAAACCTTCTTCAGGAATCGGAACGCCCCGTTCCATAGTTATTGACGGATAAAGAGGCCAGCGCCCGACTCAACTCCTGGACAAAACGCGGCCGCTAAATCTTATTCAATCACGACGGCAACTTGTTGATGCGAAGGCACCAAGCCGACATATTTATATTTGAGCTTCGATGACGAAATAAATTCACGAAATGCTTTCCATTCATCATTTTTCCATCCTGGAAAATTCATATATTCATCAAAAACGATGACTGTCCCTGGCTTTATTCTGTTTCCCAAATAGAAAAATATTTCTTTGGTGGACGAGTAGAGATCGCAGTCAACGTGAAGAAAAGCCACATCCTCTTGGAGAGATGAAACAAACTGAGGCAAAGTTTCTGAAAACAGCCCAACATGCAATGTGACGTTTTTTTCCACAGCGGGTATGTGTTGAGCAAATTTGCCCGCTTGAAACCCGCTTCGCCAATCCTCGGGTAAACCGGTGAACCCATCGAATCCATGGATGATCCTGCCTCCCGAGAGGCGCGCAATATGGTTTATCGTCGTTCCCGTTGCCACGCCAAATTCACAAATAATGCCAGGAAGTTTCACCAAGGATAAAGCGTGCGTGAGTAAGTCCGGAGCGCATTCAAATGACTTACATTTGAGCATATGCTTCGTATAGTAACTAGCGGATTCAAGAGCCGCTACGAAAGTTGCAATCTCTCGTAAATCAAATGAATCTGTGTTTTTTGTAAAAGGACGGGGCTTAGAAAGGCGTCCTGAGAAGCGGTTCACCAACCTACTTGCCAAGGCTTTCATTCTGCCTCCAACAAATCCACGTTTAGTCACTTTGAAAAAACAACCTTTCGTTTTGCATAGATTATCCAGGCCTCTGCCAATGTGACGAATATTTCGGTCATGACGATGGAAATCGCAGCTCCGACGGCTCCCATTTCATAGGTCAACAATGAGAGCATCACGAGATTGAAAACTCCGCTTGCCACCGTGATGCGGGCAACTTCCGCGTTCATCCCGAAGGGAAACATCATGTTCACTCCCAGGGAGTTATTAATCCCGGTCAAAAATGGAATGGCCGACAACCAGCGAATAACCGGGACGGCGTTCGCATACTGATTGCCGAGAAACACAGTCGTGATGATATCGGCAGAAAGGAACATTGCGATGCTCATACACAATGTCAAACCGCCTTGGCCGATGAGTGTCCATCTCATAAGTTTATGCGCTTCACCAGGGTTTGAAACCAACAAATTGTTAATACGGGGATAGACTGCCGCGCTGATCGGCCCGGCGAGACCTTGCAGTGCTCTTTGTATCTTCTCCCCGCCGCTATAAAGACCGGCTTGAATGGGGCCTGCGATTGTTCCGACGAGAATGATGTTGGACTGGGTGTAGAGGCTAATCCCGCCCGTTGAGATGAACACAGGCATGCCTAGTTTGATCTGCCGCAACGCCGCCCTAAAGTCGAGATGGATAGGCAAAAGCGGCACTTTGCGGCTGGCCACCACCAGCGACGCGATGACGGAAACGACCGAGGTTCCGCTTTGGATCGCTGCAACGATGAGAACATCTTGTGGCGAATGAACGAACAACAAGATGAGAGGGACGTAGGTGAAGCGGCCGATGAGAGAAACGGTTGCATAGCCAACCATTTTCTCCATACCCTGCAAAAACCAGCCCACGCCAAAAACGCCAGTGATTGGGGTCAACGCGTATATCAGGAGCAGCGGCACTATTCCGCGCCATTGCGGAACTATTGATATAACTATGAGAAAAATCGTGAGGCCAACGCCGCAGAGCATCCCCTTGGCAAGCAGAGTATCCCATAAAATTTTGCGCAGAGCGACGGGGTCCCCGGCGTGGCGAGCGGTCTCTCGTGTCGCCGTGAATGCGAATCCCCAATCGCTGAGGAGCGAGACGTAGCTGACGATGGCCGAGGCCACTCCCAGAAGGCCAAAATTGGCCACACCGAGAGTTCGCGCGAGATAAGGAGTCGTGATGAGCGGAACTATGTAGACGCTGGCTTGCAAAACGAACAGTGCCGCGATATTTTTGCCCAGATGGCGCAACGGCCGCTCCTCTTCAAAACGAAATGTTCTCAATTCATTGTAACAAAAGAGCTCAGCGAAGTGACATTTAAATAAGCTGTCGCATATTCCTTAGATAAGTTGAATAAAGCTCGATCCGATCGGAGACCCAGACTCGCGACCGATTTTTTCGCCGTTCGCGCGTCACTTTCGGCTCAGCAAATTATCCTCACAGGGCCAATCGACTTTTTGCAAGCACATCTGGTTCCCTTTTCGTTGCTGATTGACAACCCGATCTCGGGGGTCAATGTTGAACATTCATTGGGGGTCAAAAATCAATGAACTTCGATGCTAAAGCGAAGCTAGTCCGCTTCGCACGCAAACCTCTGCGGCAAAAATGGCGGGCGATCAAGGCAACTTTTCGGCGCATGACCCCAGGAAAGCGTGCCGCTGAGGAGGAGATTTCTCCTGCAGTCTATGCGCCCTCGTCAAGTTCGCCGCCACGCTTGGCATTGGTGGGCTGCGGCGAATTCGCTGTCAGCGTGCATCTGCCGGCGTTGCGAAAACTCGAAAAGGCTGGCCTCGTCGAACTCGTGGCCCTGTGCAGTCGGTCGCAAGAGTCGCTGGCTCGCGCGAGCGAGACCTATCAGGCACAAGGCCTGAAAAAATACACAAGTCTCGAGTCTGTCCTCGGCGACCCGGAAATCGATATCGTCGACTTGGTGCTGCCCATACCCGCGGTGCCGGAGGCAGTCCGCGCGTCGTTGCGCGCGGGAAAACATGTCATTAGTGAAAAGCCATGCGCGCCGACGGTTGCGCAGTGCCTCGACTTGTTGAGCGATTATGCCCTCCTTGAACGCCGACCGCTTTGGGCGGTGGCGGAAAATTGGCGCTTCAAAAACACCACCCTATTAGCAGAGCAATTAATTAAAAATAGTCATATCGGGCTGCCCGAAACCGTTAACTTTTCCTTGATAACCTATGTGGGGCCTAGGAATTTCGGCTGGCGGGAACCCCCTGATTACCCGGGCGGGCATATCCTGGATTGGGGCGTTCATTTCATCGCGCTGCTGCGTCGGATCGCTGGGGAGATTGATTCCGTCAGCGCCGTCGTCAGTCAACGCAGGGCGCATCTTCCGCCGGCTGACGGCGTTACCTCGGTAATTTCCTTCGCGAGGGGAGCGGAGGGCAGCTTTCAACTCTCTTTTGCCGCACCGGAGACCGGACCCTCCGTTGCGGCGCTCACAGTGATCGGTTCGGAGGGATCTCTTGAAGTTGACTTTCACCGCAACCGGATTCTGCTCAGAAATTCACAGGGCGAGCGGCAGATCGACGTAGACGATTCTTTCAATGGCGGTGTCGAACGACTCCTGACAGATTGCTTGGGGGTCATTCGACATGGCTCGCCGCTTCACAGTTCTCCCTCTGAGGCACTTCGCGATTTGGCGGTCATCGAGGCGATGATCGAATCAAGTCGAAGCGGGAGGCCGATCAGCCCATCTTCTCTTTATCCGGCATTGCACGGGAGCGGCCCGCAGATTGCCATCTACAACGGCATCCAGATCTTTACGCCTAAACATATCGTCGACTGCGGTTCGGTGGCGGAGGTCAGCTCGGCTGTGCGTGAGGCTGTCTCGGCGGGATTGCGGATCCGGCCCATAGGGGTGGCGCACTCGTGGGCACCCGAACTGGTGACACGCGATGTCAGCCTGCGGCTGAGCCAATTGAACCGAATCCTGCGCGTGGACACAAAGCAGAACACCGTCAACGTGGAGGCCGGCGTCCGCCTCGGCGATCTCACTCGTGCTCTGGCTCAACGCGGCCTCGCGCTGCCCTCGCTTGCCTATATTACGGTTGCTACTATCGGCGGTGCTGTGTCAACCGGTACACACGGGACCAGCCCGAATTGGGGAACGTTGTCCGACTCCGTCAGATCAATGAAGATGGTGCTTGCCTCAGGAGAACTGAGACAATTTGGCCCGGCATCCCCTATCGAAGAACTCCGCGCTGCCAGGTTGGCGGTGGGCATGTTGGGAGTGATTGTTGAACTGGAACTGGAAGTCGTACCGATGCCGTGGGTTCGGATGGTCGAACTCAATATGGATTTGGGGCAATTCCTTGCTGAGCGGCCCGCAATTTTTGCTCGCTACGAACACGTGTGGGGTCACTGGCGCCTTGGTGCCGACAAAGTCCGGGTGGAGTGCTTCGAAACATCGGCGAAACCGGCCCAAGGCTTTCGCCGCTACGTCGTTGGCGACGGCGCCGGTTGGAACCCGGATGGGGGGAAGCCTGGGTGTGGCACAGGTCAAATTGACGTGAGTATGCAATACAGCGTTCCACTTTCGGAAATTGATTCCGCGGTGGAGCGTATACGGAGCACCCAATTTGCGGCTTTGCACAGCGGGCAGATTGTAGAAATGAAATTTCTCAAGGGCAACAGCCATTCTTTCCTCGGGCCGAATGCCGAATGTGATAGCGTTTCGTTCAATCTTGCGTGGTCGGTCGACGTGGATGTTAAGGACGAGGTATTCGCCCCGTTCGAGCACCTGATGCGCGAGTTACACGGACGGCCACATTGGGGCAAGTTTCACCAGTTGCCTGATCTGGATTACATGAAGAGGGCTTTCCCACTATGGAACCAGTTTGAGGCCGTGAGGTCCCGTCTTGACCCTGGCGGAACCTTTTCTATCTTTCCCGCGCAGCACCTATGACCAAGCTGGATGCACCCCACTTGGGTGTTGATGCTTCGCTACCGCGTCGTTTAAGACTCCGACACGAATACGAGACTTTTCGCCTTCTCCATCCGAATCAATCAATTCGTAATCGAGGATATGCATTGAATAAAGTTCGATCCGATCGGAGAGCCGGGTGACCACTTATGATTTCCTTATCGCCGGAGCGGGTTTTGCTGGCGCAACCTGCGCGGAAAGACTCGCGGCCAGCGGCAAACGCATACTCATCATTGACCGCAGACCGCATATCGGCGGCAATGCCTTTGATACCTACGACGCAAACGGGATTCTCATTCATCCTTACGGACCGCATATTTTCCATACCAATTCGAAGCGGGTTTTCGCTTATCTCAGCCGCTTTACCGACTGGCGGTTTTACGAGCATCGGGTGCTTGCTCAGGCCAATGGCAAACTCTACCCCTTGCCAATTAACCGGCTGACATTGAATGCCCTGTATGGTCTCGATCTGGACGAGGCCGGCGCCGCCGCGTATTTCGAGAAAGTCCGAATCCCGAAAGACGAGATCAAGACCAGCGAGGACGTGGTCCTCGCCAGCGTTGGAGAGGATCTCTGTGAAAAATTTTTCCGCGGCTATACACGTAAGCAATGGGGCCTCGACCTCTCAGAACTTTCAGCGGGGGTCGCCGCGCGCATTCCGACACGCACCAATGACGACGACCGCTATTTCTCGGATACGTATCAGTTTATGCCAGCGCAGGGCTATACGAAGATGTTCGAGCGAATGCTCGATCATCCAAACATCGAAATACGACTCGCGACCGATTTTTTCGCCGTTCGCGCGTCACTTTCCGCTCAGCAAATTATCTTCACGGGGCCAATCGACGCTTATTTCGATTACCGTTACGGCCACCTGCCGTACCGCAGTTTGCGCTTTGAACATGAGCATTTGTCCAATGTCGCGCGCCAGCAGCAGGTTGGAACCGTCAACTATCCAAATGATCATGCCTACACCAGAATTACGGAGTTCAAACATCTGACCGGGCAGACTCATGCGGGAACGTCCATTGTCAGGGAATATCCGGAATCGAAGGGCGATCCTTATTACCCGATCCCCCGGCCTGACAACGAAGCACTCTTCAAACGTTATGCCGCATTGGCCGCCGCCGAACCGGGCGTGCATTTTGCGGGCCGCCTTGCCGAATATCGTTATTACAATATGGACCAGGTCGTCGCCGCCGCTCTCGCCATGACCGAGAAAAAGCTTGGCGTCTCGCCCGCTTGATTGATGACCGCTTGCATTGAGCGCGGCGCTACTGCGCACCGCGGGCAACACGTCGGCCGGACCCATTTGCGGCAAGAGAGAAACGCTGACTCCCTCTCAAATGGGTGATGTTGAACGGGGCCATTTGCAATTACGGTCCGCGAATTCCAAGAGTTTTATTAGAGGTCGAGTGATGCGGGTCGGAATTTGGGAGCAGCCAACTCCAAAAGCGGAAGAAATTCGAAATATCGCACAGAAGATTTATGACGCCGGCCGCAGGCGAGGCCACGAAGAAGCAAGTCTCGGATTGCCATGTCTTGAAGAATCACCAGACCGCGCGGGCCCGGAAATGTCCAAGCCGCGCGCGCGGCAAAGGCCTGTGTTGTTCATTGTGCGGGGTTGATATGACCATCGTCCAAATTCTGTTGATAAGCTATCTGCTGTCCCCCTTCGCTCTCATCACTCTCTTTGGGATCGTCTGGATTGCCGGCCACCTCCATAGCAAAGTCCGGACGCTGCCAGGCTGGTGATCTCGCGACAATATAAACGATGTCTCAGTTCAGATGAGGCATTGATATAAGAGGGCGGGCCGCGTTTAGAATCGCTGCTCCTCCTGCCTCTCCAACACTGAACTTTGTCAGAGGGATTGCGGCGGGGATTGGCTCAAGGGCCGGTTCTCCCGCGGGTTTGAGCGCGGATGTGTGTGGGCAGACGCGCGTCCGCTGTAATGCGCGCGGCGGTAATGCCTGTGCCCCCTGAGGCCCCAACTCGACGCTATCGATGGCCCGGCGGTATAACCTACGACGCCGCCCGCAATTAAGCCAACGGGGCCGCCGACGAGGGCGCCTGCAAGCGCACCCATCGCTCCATCTCCAAGCCGCTCTTGCGCATGCGCGGCAACCGGCGCAAAGGATATTCCGGCGATCGCGATCATGATTGCAAGTGATTTACGCATGTCTCCCCAGCCCTCCCCACCACGCATGGCGGCAATCCCCGCGAAGTTACATCGCGCCGGATTTTAATGCCCTCAATTCGTGATCAAAGTGAGAAGAACTTGCGTTCTTTCCTTGGCGCTTACGGCTGAGACCATCGGGCCTCCTGGCATTGCCAGACGAACGGCTCACACAGCCAAAGAAGTTGCTAGAAGGGACAAGCAGCGTTGGAGGTGAACATGGACTTGCCCGGCAAAAGACCGTTGAGGAGCCATCAATGGTTCTGCTCCCTGCGGTGCCGCCTCCGTTTGGCGCGGCGTTGCTGCAGGGGGCCGCGATGGGGAGGTATGATGGAGATGGAACGGCCTGAATGAGTCTGGCCACCGGCCTTCGATGGCGCAACGGGCGCAAGAGCCGCAGCGGCGCTTGTAACCGCCCCCATGGCAAAAAGAGCGGACAAGAGAGAGCGGCGAGACAACAATTTTATGGGTCCGGCGAGAGTAAAGTCACCATGGGCCGCCAATCGCGGCCCATGGGTTAAGGCGATAGAGCAGTTCGCGTCGGATGACGGTATGTCAACCGTCCGCTAGTTGGCGCGGTGGACCGGTGCTCTGTGGCGGTGGACCATTTGTCTGGGAACTCGATGGCCGCGACGCCTCACTCTCGTGCGAGTCGTCACTTGCACGACCAAGCCGTCGGAAGCAGAAATTTCCGCTGGGCCTTGCGAAGTGTTTAGAGGGGCGGCATCCACGTCCACGCTGATCACCATCGCAAGCACCGCTCCGAAGCACACACCCGCGAATCTTTGAATCGTCATCCTCATTGCACGTTTCCTCTCTTGTCTTTGCTTGACTTTCCTTGCTTGGCCCAATTCCCACAGATGATCAGGGACGGGGTCTCACAGTGGCGTAATTTGAACCAATTGGCAACGCCGGGCATTGATTGCAAAGTGCAAGGCCCGATGCATAAAGCAGTTTTCCGAAGGAATTTTGAAAGTGATCTGACCATTCGAAACCAAGGTGTTTCTCCCATAGTCAGAAAATTTGGAAAGCGCTTGGCCAACCAGCGTGGACCCGTCATGGCTCCCATGGCGAGAGCTGGGATCAAAAAATGATGGAAAGCCATCGGCCAGTGGCGAATGGATTTTGCTGGCCGGTGTCCAAGCGTGATTCACCGGCCAGCCTTCAACGTCAGACCCAGCGCCAGCGGCAAATACGGCGTCCTCTGCGCCACCAGCACACTCTGCGGCGGCGGCGGCGCCTGCGCACGACGACAACCGCCTCATCCACGGGGTTCTCTGTCGCGGCGAAAAGATTCCTGCTTGCCGCTAATGGCGCAGATTCAGCTGGCACAGGTATCAACGCCAATCCGGCAGTGGCGACGACGGCACCGCCCAGCATCACCCTTAAAACATTTCGGCGATCAACTGCTGTCATGAGGCTCCTCCCTACAAACAGTCACAAAAATTAGGGCGGCTCTGGCAAAGTCCATAGCAACGCCGGCTTGTCTGCGGCCCTGCGCCGCGCGCGAAAAAGCGGTGAAGTGAATGACACCCCGGCTGAGATGACTTAAACAGGACCGGTCCCGACGCTTTTCCTTGAGGTTTGATGCCCGGAGAACCGGTTAAGTCCAAGGCCGCGATAACACGCACTCCCGTCCTCGTTGATCTTGCACTGCAAGGCGGCGGCTCGCATGGGGCGTACACCTGGGGTGTCCTCGATCGTTTGCTCGAAGAGCCTTGGCTTGAAATCGACGGCATTTCCGGCACATCGGCGGGCGCCATGAATGCCGCGGTGCTCGCCGACGGCTATGCCAAGGGCGGGCCTGCGGGCGCGCGGGAGGCACTCGAGAAATTTTGGCGCCGCGTCTCGGAGGCGGCTCGCTTCAGCCCATTCAAGCGCGGACCGCTCGATGTGATCCTTGGCCGCTGGACGCTGGACTCCTCGCCCATGTATGTGGCGATGGACCTCATGTCGCGGCTGGTCTCGCCCTATCAATTGAACCCGAAGGGGACAAATCCATTGCGCGAGATTCTGGCCGATCTCGTCGATTTCGAACGGTTGGCGCAATCTTCCATAAAGCTCTTCATCACCGCCACCAATGTCCGGACCGGCCGCGGACACGTGTTTAAAAACGGCACCATTACGCCGGACGTTCTGCTTGCCTCGGCCTGTCTGCCTACCATGTTCCAGGCCATAGAGATCGACGGCGAACCTTATTGGGACGGTGGTTATTCCGGCAATCCGACGATGACCCCCCTCATCCGTGAGTGCAAATCGCGGGACACGATTCTCGTACAGATCAACCCGATCGAACGCAACGAGCCCGCGCGCACGGCTCCAGATATTCTCAACCGGTTGAATGAGGTCTCCTTCAATGCTGTCCTTCTGAAGGAGCTGCGCATGATGGCGCTCCTCCGACAGGTTGCCGATCCAGGCAACAGCGAAGGCGCGCAATGGGCTGGCATGCGGATTCATCGCATCGGAAGCGAGATGTTGACCGGGCTTGGCGCCTCCTCCAAGCTCAATGCGGAATGGGAGTTCTTTACGCTCCTGCACGCGGAGGGGCGAAGGTCGGCGCACGTGTTTCTTGAGACGCATGGCAGGGACCTCGGGAACCGCTCAACCCTCGATATCGACGCCTTGTTGGAACAGGTCTGACAGATGGGACTTCTGGGCATTCTGGTTTCTCTTGGTCTCTTGATCTGGCTCGCCTATCGTGGCTGGAGTATTCTGCTTCTCGCGCCCGCCGCCGCTGTCCTCGCGGCGGGACTGGCTGGCGAGCCATTGCTCGCCCATTGGACGCAAACCTTCATGGGAAGCGCCGCACGCTTCATCATGCAATTTTTCCCGATTTTTCTCCTCGGCGCGCTGTTCGGCAAGCTGATGGAAGACAGCGGCTCCGTAACATCCATTGCCAACTTTATGACCGAACGCCTCGGCGCCAAACGGGCAGTGCTGGCAGTGGTTCTCGCCGGTGCTCTCGTCACCTATGGCGGCGTCAGCCTGTTCGTTGCCTTCTTCGTCATCGCTCCGATGGCACACGCGCTGTTTCGCTCGGCCGATATTCCAAAACGTTTGATGCCTGCGGCGATCATGCTCGGCGCCTCCACCTTTACGATGTCGGCATTGCCTGGAACGCCTGCGATCCAAAACGCCATCCCAATGCCGTTCTTCGGCACGACTCCCTTCGCCGCGCCGGGCCTTGGAATCATCGCCTCGGCCATCATGCTGGGGTTTGGCCTTTGGTGGCTTTCCCGCACGGAGGCGAAGGCCCGGCGCAAGGGCGAAGGCTATGGCGAGGACGCGGCCTCGGGAGGAGATTCAACACCCGCCAGCCATGCCGCGGAAGATCTCATCGTCCGGGAGCGGACGACAACCGCAAGCACCTTTGATCCAGCCGAGATCGCCCATAGCGCGCAAAGCGCAAGGGAACCGCCGGTCGCCCTTGCCGTCCTGCCGCTGATCATCGTCATCGCCGTCAATCTAATCATGTCGCTCGTCCTATTGCCCCGCCTCGACGCCTCCTATCTCACGGAAGAAGCCTGGGGAGCGACCTCGCTCTCCGCCGTCGGCGGCGTTTGGGCCGTCGTCACCGCGCTCGCAGCGGCGATTGCCGTGCTGATCGCCATCAATTTCCGGCGGCTGCCGTCGCTGCGGGCATCGATGGACGCCGGTGTCAATGCCTCCGCCCTGCCCGTCTTGAGCGTCGCCAGTCTTGTCGGCTTCGGCTCGGTGATCGCGGCACTGCCCGCTTTTGAAATGGTGCGCAACCGGGTACTCGGCATCGAAGGCGGCCCTTTGGTTTCTCTGGCGGTGGCAACCAATGTTCTTGCCGCGCTGACCGGCTCGGCGTCGGGCGGGCTAACGATTGCGCTCGATTCGCTTGGCGGCGCTTATATGAAGATCGCCGCCGAGCAAGGCATCGACCCGGGGCTAATGCATCGCGTTGCCGTCATTGGCGCAGGTACGCTCGACATGCTGCCGCACAATGGCGCCGTCGTCACTGTGCTCGCCGTCTGCGGCGCGACGCACAAGGAAAGTTATTTCGACATCGTCATGGTTGGGATCGTCAGTTCGCTTGTCGCGCTCGCCGTGGTGATTGGGTTGGGCACGGCTTTCGGGTCGTTTTAAATCTTGTCCGATTGGAAGGAGAAATCGTACCAAAACGTTTCACGTGAAACATTTTTGTCCGATTGGGCCAGAAAACCTTACAAGGACGCGTCCATCTCGCGCACTACGATTGAGTGGGATAGCGCGGAAATTTGGTATTTTTGGCGGCTGGATGGCGCGCAGCGAGGCTGTCCAACAAAACGATTACTCGAGGCTTGCCCATGAGTCACCTCGCACCAAATAACGAGAACGGTCCGCAGATAAGATGTTAACGGGCATTCAGGTACGAGCCAATTTTATCAATACTGATCTGGTAGGTGCCCAAATCGCGAACGGCGGCAAAGCCAAGTGCTCGGTTGATCTGAAGCATCGCATGATTGGACCTGGCGTTGAACGTGCCGACGTGGGTGATTGTCGGATGGCATTGTTTGAGGTGACGCAACATAGCTGCCTTCAACCCTTTAGCGATGCCACGCCCCCGCAAATCTTTCCTCACCGCCGTCATGTAGCTCATTGCCTCACTCTCTGATCGGGAGGGCCAATCGGTCGCGGTTGCGCCGCAGATCGAACCATCGATATCACACAAAAAGATAAAAGGATTGGCTCCGCCTAACCTATTAAGCTGGTGGTACCACTCATGGTACTCCTCTACAGTCAGTACAATTGGGGGATGATCCAATTCATCTAATGGCATGTCTTCCATCAAATTGCCAACGATAGGTAAGAAGGATGCCAATTGATCTTCCGGAATCCTGCTAGCGAAGGTGACGAATCTTCCTCCCGGGCAGGCCTTCAGAGCAACATTTTCCCAATCAAGGATAGAGTCCCACGCAACCTGATCCAATGCGACGCGACTTTGTATCGACGTACTCCGTTCCGACGCGCCTATATGCTTGAGGAACCCATGTCCATCCATTTCGTCGGAACTGACCGTCAATAGCGCTTTGCCGTGGGCGCACATCAGTTCATAAATTTTCCCGAGCATTTGCTTGCCAATGCCCTGTCGTCGCCAGCCCGACAGGACCTCACAATAGAAGCCCAAGTATTTAGCCCGTTCGGTGTAGCCCGGTGTATAGGGTCTTTGGATGAACGTCACAGCATTGGCGATGATCACGCCATCGCCGCGTGCCACCCACTCATAAATGTCCCCGAAGGGATGCTCCTTCTTTTTTGTCTCTTCGATCTCAGAATCCGGCAACAACGAACGATCTGGCTCAGCCTCTTCGTGGCGCTCCTTCCTAAAAATATGATACTGTAGCCAGTCCTTAGGGTAAGCTTTGCGGGGATGGAATCGTGTGATGGTAATTTCGTTCATTGCCGTTGAGGCCGCTTTAAATAAACTCAGTTTGTAGCACTTCTGCAATACATTCGCTGAAGTCCGTTATGCTGCAGGTTCCCGATTGTATGTCGCAAATCTTGAATTATCCACAAATGACCGGTGCGAAGCCGCCCCTACTCATGCCGCCGCCTGCTCCCGCGCCGGCTCCTTGATGCGGAACCAAGCGACATCGAGCGCGGGGAGGACGATCAGCGTCAGCATCGTCGCTACGAACAGGCCTCCCATGATCGCAAAAGCCATCGGCCCCCAGAACACCGTCGGCGCGATCGGAATGGATCCGAGCGCGGAAGACAATCCGTCTCGCCCTTGACGTCTTCACGCCAAGCAGCTGCCAGAGAAAATGTCGAGGGGCCGATGCTTATTGAGGACCTGACCGTAATGCCCTCAATGGCTACCAGAGCCTTCCGGACTCCTCGGACTGGCGCCATGGTGACCCACGCGATGGCTTCCATGGTGGTGGTGGTGATGGTGATGCCAGCCCGAGGTACCATGGTGCATGGAATGATTATGCCGCGAGGAGTGATGGGATTTGTGGCTTGCCGCGGAGGCCGCGCATGGTGCAAAAACGATAGCAGCACCAAAAAATAATACGCTGAGGAATTTCACTGGTCTCTCCCTATGTATCTTATTGCTGCCATGGTGGGGCGAACATTTTAATTTGTCAACGAGGAGCTGTGCCTTCGGCCAAAGGCTCCTTAACGCGGAACCAAGCGACATAGAGCGCGGGCAGGACGATCAGCGTCAGCATGGTCGCGACGAAGAGGCCGCCCATGATCGCAAAAGCCATCGGCCCCCAGAATACGGTCGGAGCGATCGGAATAAATCCGAGCACCGTTGAAATCGCCGTCAGCATGATCGGCCGGAATCGCGATAAGGTGCCAAGCACCACCGCGTCCCAAGGCCCCTGCCCTTCCGCCCGCTCGGTCTCGATCTGCTCGATGAGGATCACCGCGTTGCGGGCGATCATCCCCATCAGCGCCAGAATGCCGAGGATCGCGACGAAACCGAGCGGCCGCCCGAAAATGAGCAGCGCCGTGACGATCCCGATGAGACCCATCGGCACAATGCACAAGACCAAAGCCAAGCGGCTGAAACTGTGCAACTGCGCCATAAGGAACAGGAGCATGAGGAACAGCATCAAGGGCACCTTGGCGAAGACCGAGGCTTGCGATTGCGCACTTTCCTCGACAGTCCCGCCAACCTCGATGTGATAGCCTTTCGGCAGGCCTGCATTGAGCTTTTCGACAGCCGGAGCGAGGGACCGAACCGCCGCTTCTGGGGTTGCACCAGAGGCGATATCGGCTTGCACCGTCAAGGTCGGCACGCGCTGGCGCCGCCAGATCAGCGGAAATTCTTGCTCGAAATCGAAGCTTGCGACTTGGCTCAGCGGCACCGTGCGTCCATTCGGCAGAGGCAGCTGCAGGGCGCGCAAGGTCGAGAGCGACACACGCTGCTCATCCTGCGCGCGGGTGACGACGTTGACGAGATAGATGTTGTCGCGAACCTGGGTGACCGGCGTCCCGGTCATCACAGTGTTCAACACTTCGGCGAGGGCCTGCGAACTCAGGCCCAAAAGCCGGGCTTGATCCTGATCGATTTGGATGCGCACTTTACGGGCCGGCTCTATCCAATCGAAATTGACCAGCCGGACATTTGAGTCCGTACCCATGACTTGCCCAAGCCGCAAAGCAATCGCGCGCACCTCCGCAAGGTCGGGCCCGCTGACTCTGTATTGCACCGGCCAGCCGACGGGCGGCCCAAGCTCCAACGGTGAAACGCGGGCGACGACGCTCGGCAGTTGCTCCGCAAGTGTTTTTTCAAGCCGCGCATGGAGCCGCTCCCGCGCCGCGATGTTCTTGGCGATGACGACGGCTTGCGAGAAAAAATCATTGGCCAATTGCACATTGAGCGGAAGATAAAAGCGGATGGCTCCGCGCCCGACATAGGTGCTCCAGCTCGCAACGTCCGGATCGTCCTTAAGGATGGCGTCGAGTTTCGCCGCCGCCTGATCGCTGGCGTAGATCGAGGCGTTTTGCGGCAACGTCAGATCGACGACAAGTTCCGGCCGGTCGGATGCCGGAAAAAATTGCCGTGGCACATAGGGCAGCGCCAGGAGAGAGGCCGCGAAACAGGCCAGTGTCAACGCGATGGTGAGCCAGCGCATCCGCATCGCGCCGACGAGGATCGACCGGAACATGCGCAAGATCACACTTTGTTGCGCGGGCTCCTTTGTCTCCGGTTTCTTGAGAAGCCAGACGCCCAACAAGGGCGCAAACAGAACAGCGACAAACCAGGAGACGATGAGTGCGAGCGAGACAACAGCAAAGATCGAGAACGTATATTCCCCCGCCGCGCTCCGTGCAAAACCGATCGGCACGAAGCCCGCGGCCGTGACGAACGAGCCGGTCAGCATGGGAAAGGCCAGCGTCTTATAGGCGAAGGTCGCGGATTCCTCCTTGCTGTCGCCCGCAGCCAAGCGGGACGTCATGACATCGACCGTCGTCATTGCGTCATCGACGAGCAGACCCAGGGCGATGATGAGGGCGCCGAGCGAAATGCGCTGGAGATCGATGCCAAGCAATTCCATAATCGGGAAAATGATTGCCATCGTCAGGGGAATCGACAGCGCGACGACCGCGCCCGGCCTTATGCCGAGACTGACGACGCTTACCGCCATGATGATGGCGATCGCCTGCCAGAGCGATTCCATGAACTCGCCGATGGCGGTTTTGACGACGACTGGCTGATCGGACACCAGCGTCGCATCGATGCCGAGGGGCAGATCGGCGACGCTCTCGTCCACCGCCTTTTTTACATTGCGGCCGAGCGCCAATATATCGCCGCCGTCACGCATGGCAATGGCGAGACCGATGGCAGGCTTGCCATTGACGCGGAACATCGGCTGCGGCGGATCGGCAAGGGCGCGGCGCACTTCGGCGATGTCGCGCAGCCGGATCAGCCGTCCGTTGGAGAGAAAATTCACATCGAGAATGTCATTTTCGGAGCGGAACGCACCAGAGACGCGGATCAAAAGCTTTTCGTTACCAGTCTGCAGCGAGCCCGCGGGGCTGACCGCGTTCTGTGCCTGCAGCGCGGCGATCAAAGCCGCCCGGTTGATGCCAAGGCCAGCAAGCTGCTGGGTCGAAAACTCGACGAAAATCTGCTCGTCCTGCACCCCGAGGATTTCGATCTTCGACACGTCTGGAACCTGCAGAAGGCGCGAGCGGATGTCCTCGACATAGTCGCGCAGCTCGCGATGCGTAAATCCATCCGCCGTGAAGCCATAGATCAAGCCATAGGTGTCGCCAAAGTCGTCATTGAATCCGGGGCCAACCACACCACTGGGCAGTGTGTGGCGGATGTCACTGACGTTCTTGCGAACCTGATACCAGATGTCGGGAACTTCGGACGCTTTCGTCGATCCTTTGAGATTGACGAAAATGGTGGTGATGCCGGGGCTCGTATAGCTGCGCAGATAGTCGAGCCCCTTGGTCTCTTGCAATTTGCGTTCGAGCCGTTCGGTGACCTGCTGAAGCGTATCGTCGAGTGTCGCACCGGGCCAGGAGGCTTGCACGATCATCGTTCTGAAGGTGAAGGCTGGGTCTTCGCTGCGACCGAGCCGGAAGTAGGAGGCAAGACCAGCAATGGTCACCGCGACCATCGCGAAGATGACAAAGGATCGATGCGTCAGCGCCCATACGGAAAGATTGGGACCTGTCACGAAGGCGCTCCGAGCAGACGGACCTTTTGGCCTGGGTGGAGCGCCTGTACGCCAGCCGTCACCACGATTTCGCCGCCATCCAATCCTTGCGAAATCACCACGGTTCCTGGATCAAAGCGCAACACGTCCACTTTGCGCAGCGATACGGTCAAGCTGGCGGGATCGACGATCCAGAGGGCCGGCTCGCGATCGATCATGGTAAGCGCGCTGGCGGGAATCGAAATGCCCTTGCCGGACTCCATGTCCATGCGTCCCGTGACCGTCGCACCAAGCCGCATGGCGCTGGGCGGATCACTCACGCTGACCCGCACCTTGAACGTCCGCGTGATGGGATCGGCCTGCGGATCGACCTGACGCACCCTCCCCTTCGCCGTGACCGTGGGATCGTCGGTGAGGGTGACGATAATATCGGGATCAGGGGGAGCCGCACGTATCACTTGTGCCGGCACATCAAAGACCGCGTCCCAGCCCTCCCTCCGGGCCACTTGGAAAACCATTTGCCCGGCTTGCACGACCTCTCCCGATTCGGCGCCTCGCGCGGTGATCGTTCCGGCAACATTCGCCTTGAGTTGCGTGTAGCTCACGCGATCCTCGGCGATCTCCAATTGCGCCTTGGCGTCATCGACCTGGGCTTGCGCCGTACGCAGCCCCTGCTGTGCCTGGTCAAACAAAACTTTCGTCGTAAAACCCCTGGCTAAAAGCGTTTCTTGGCGGGTGAACGTGTTGCGCGCCTGCACCAGTTTCCCTTGCGCCGCGGAGAGAGCCGCGCGCGCCGAGCGCAGGGCGTTCAATTCATTTTGAGGGTCGAGTTTCGCCAGCACCTGATCGGGTTCGACATGATCGCCGACGCCGCCGGAGCGTTCGATGATCCGGCCGCCGATGCGAAAGGCGAGAGCCGCCTCTTTCTCCGCCTGAATCTGCCCTGTGAGCACCACCGATTGGCCGATCTCGCTTTTTTCGGCAGTCACTGTCCGGACCGGACGCGGTTGCGGGGCCTCGGTCTTTGTCTCCTGCTTGCAACCAGCAAGCAAAAGGACGATCGCCGGCAAGAACAACAATATGCGGGCGGCGCCGCGTTTTGCTTTCATCGTGCACGGGGCCAAGATGCGGTCCTTCTCGTGGAATTGTGGAAACAATTGTGACGCACCCAGCGGCCGCCTTTGCTATCGCCAATTTATAGCTTTGTTCGCGCTGCCTGAGAAGAGCATCGAATCCACTGGAGTGGCTTTGAATCTTATGTGTCGTATTGGCAATCGGCAAATGGGCCGCAGGCGCTGGTCAAAAGCGCCAGCCAGTCTTGATGACGGCACTCGCCGTCCATTGATGATAATTTCTGAGCGACAGGTTCGACCAGTTTCTGTCGAAAGATGTCTGGAAATCCAATGCAGGGCGGCCGAAAAAATCCGCTGTTTCAGGAGCACCGAACAGAGAAGTTGGAATGATATATTCGAGCGTCGCGATCGGTTGCGCTTCCCAATCGCGGCGGGAGAAACCCGCATTGGAATCGAACCAGCGGCTTATGACTTCAACGGCAATGCTGACGTTCCATTGCTCGGAGATGACGTAAGACACAGATGGGACGAAGAACAGCGCAGAAGATGAGGGCGTTGGGTCTCTAAATCTTCGCTGGCCAAATATCGTCAATCCGAATGACCAGACGGTCAAAGCTGCCGTGCTGCCCGCAAAGGGGACACTCTGGAAATTTCCGTCAAGATTGAATCTTTTGTTGAAGCCAAGATTCACATCCTGACGCGTCGCCACTTCCTCTGAAAACGTGGGAAGAAAATCAAACCTCGACGCATAGGCGACATAGGGTGAAAAGCCCTGATCATTGTCTGGATCGACATACTGAAATCGTAAGGAGCCACCGATCTTGTCGAGATTGGCACCGCGTGACGAGACGAATCGATCATTTTCGACAACCGCATTGGCCGACAGCCGCACCGGCAGGCCGAGCAGCGGCGCGGCAAAGGAGAGGCTCCCCACGGGGCTAAGTTCCAATGAGGAAGTTCCGCCTGTTCTTATTTCTTCCGCGTTCGAATTGTAGGTGAATGGCGCCAAGAAATTGAAACCGAACTGCGCCGTAGGAGCCTGCTGCTCCAAACCTGGAGCGGTTGCGATCAGATTCGACTGTGGCACTGGCGTAGCGGCGCCCGGCGTCGCCAGGAGCGCGTCGATGCGCGCATCCTCGGCATCACTTTCGGCGGATTGCGCGGCGAGCGGACATGGCAGACTGATGAGCACCATGGCGATGCCCGCCGCAACGACGAAACCAACCATGCGGGACGTATCGATCCTCAGCCTTGGCCAGAGGCCATCCTTGCGCGGCTTGCCGCCAGCTTTCGTCGATTGAGGGCAGCAAAGACCGGTCATCAGCAAAAATATCCTACCCGGCCCCCGCGCGAACCTATGATTTTTTTATGATAAGATATGTCCTGACCAGAAACAACTGGTCCGATCGCGCCACAGAAGCGACGCAAGGGGCCCGCATGGCACGCATCAGCATCGTCCATACCACCGAATATACCTACCGCAACCCAGTCGGGTTAACCCGCCACCGCATGATGATCCGGCCAGACGACAGCCATGATCTGCGCCTGCACCGGGCAAGCCTCGAAGTTGACCCTTCTCCAGCCAAGATCCGCTGGGCGCACGACGTCTTCAACAATTCCATCTGCTTTCTTGAATGGGCAGAGACATTGCGGACGAAGCATCTCAGTATCGTCTCGACACTGGATCTCACGCATCATCCCGCCGGCCCGGCATTGCCGGCCTGCACGCTGGACCCGGCAGCCGAGGTGTTTCCCTTTTCCTATGCGGCGGAGGAAATTCCGGATCTCTCACGCCTCGCAGAGCGCCAGCTGCCCGATCCAAACGGAACGGTCGACGCCTGGGCGCGCCGCTTCGTTGCGCGTCCCGGCGACACTCAAACGCTCAAGATGCTGGAGGCGATGACGCATGCGATAAAGGCCGAGTTCCGCTATGAGGCCCGCCACGAGGAAGGCACACAAATACCGGCGGAGACACTCGCGCTCGGCTCGGGCACATGCCGGGATTTCGCCGTGCTCATGATGGAGGCTTTACGAAGCCTTGGTCTTGCTGCGCGTTTCGTCACGGGATATCTTTACGACGATACCTCGGGAACGACACGGGGCGGCGGCAGCACCCATGCCTGGTGCAGCGTCTATCTGCCTGGCGCGGGCTGGATGGAGTACGATCCAACCAATGGGCTCGTTGCCGGTGCTAATTTGGTCCGCGTTGGCGCCACGCGGACAGCGGAGCAGGCGCTCCCGATTTCGGGCGGTTATGTCGGCGATCCGAATGACCCGGCCGGACTCCATGTCTGCGTCGCGGTCAGCGCCGTACCGATCCCAGAAAGCGCTTCGCCTGTCGCGGGATAGCAGCGGACGCCGGACGTTGAGCGGCGCCGCCCGGTCTCAACGGACAAGAAAGCCGATCGCCGCGGCGTTGGCAAGATCAATGAAGAAGGCCGAGACCAGCGGCAGAATGATGAAGGCCGTCGGTGCCGCGCCATGCGCTTTCGTGATCGCCGTCATATTGGCGATGGCCGTCGGCGTCGCGCCGAGGCTTATGCCGCCGAAACCCGCCGCGATAACGGCTGCCTCATAGGTGCAGCCCATCGCCGGGAAGACAATGAACAGCATATAGACGACGGCCACGATGGTCTGGATCGCCAGCACTGCGACAAGAGAAGGCCCAAGCCCCCCGAGGGTCCAGAGCTGCATGCTCATCAAGGACATGGCGAGAAAGACATTGAGCGACAGATCGGAGATGAGGGCAAGCGCGCGGGTGCGGGACGGCCATGGCAGCTTTGAAGAAAGGCGCGGAACAGTGTTGGTAAGCGCGATCGCGGATAGAAGACAGGCGACGAACAAGGGCAGCTTGAGGCCCGCCTCCTCGAGCATTTCGTGAACCCCGAAACCGATTAGGATCGCCACATTGAGAACCAGGATCGTCTGCAGAAGGCTGACGTGGTTGAGATCGTCCTTGAGGGCCTCGTCCGGCAAGCCGATCATTGGCGGCGCATCGATGGGGCCGGAGAGGGCATGGCGGGAAATCAGAAACCGCGCAACCGGACCACCAATGAGGCTCGCCATCACGAGGCCAAGCGTTGCGGCCGCGATCCCGATTTCCAGAGCGTTGGCCAAACCGAAACGTTCGGTAATCCGCGGCGCCCAGGCGATGGTGGTACCATGCCCGCCGATGAGAGAGGCCGAACCAAGGAGGACCGTGATCCCTTTTGGAAGGTGAAGCGCTGCGGCGCTGCCCGCG
The DNA here is from genome assembly GCF_029855125.1 of Methylocapsa sp. D3K7. Lineage (GTDB taxonomy): Bacteria > Pseudomonadota > Alphaproteobacteria > Rhizobiales > Beijerinckiaceae > Methylocapsa. The sequence continues at coordinate 3,603,510 of NZ_CP123229.1, read as the reverse complement.
GCGATCAGATTCTGGATCACGAGATAGGCGATCGTAAGCCCCAATAAGACGAGCAACGGGCGGCCTCCGGCGATCAGATCGCTGAGCTTGGCGTTGAGGCCGATGCCGGTAAAGAAGTAGAGGAGCAGCATATCGCGGGCGTCGAGGTCGAAAATGATTTCAAGCCCCAGCTTCTCATGCACGGCAAGAGTCGCGAGCGCCGCGAGCAAGCCACCGGTGACCGCTTCGGGAATATTCCATCGCCGGAGCGGTGCGATGAGATGATTGAGACCCGCGCCGGCAAAGAACACGACAATCGAAACGGTGAACGTGAGCAGACCCGGCGTTTCGATCGTCGTCATCAAATGTCCATGAACTTGAGGAAAGTCTAAGGGAAGCTGATGCTGTCAACTCCCGAATGAAACGCAGTTGCCAGAGTTTTGCAATAGCAGAGGCTGAGCGGCTGCGTGACGCAATCAAAGGCACAGTGGCTGTTAGGAGACACACCAGATGGACGCGGTGATGAGCATCGCGATTCATCAGTGCGGCTGCGGCGCTGCCGTGGTTTGCGGTGGATCAACAACTGTGGCGGGAATGCCCTCTTCAATTCTCTTGATCATGTAAGGAAAGAAGGGATTAGAGGACATCCGAAGCAGTGCGTCCATGCTGACGATGAGCGTGCCCCGCTCACCGCGCGGGGCGACGGCACCGAGATTGACGCCAAAATTCTCCGCCTGGTCCGGCTGCATTCCGTAAAGCGAATCGCTGATTGGGAACGGCAGGGCGACATGCGAGAGCGAATAGACACCCGGCGGATACGCAAGTCCCAGCGCACGTGTTTGCTCGGTAACGGCGCCTGCCTCTGTTACGCGCTCGACAACTTCGCTGGTGTCTGGATTCGCATTGGCAATGACTACCGTCCGAAACAGCCGCGGCGGCGCTGGCAGAAGACGCGCCAATGCGGTGTCCGAAGCGGTCCGTATCAGCTGGCCAAATTTGGCGTATCGGTTCAGGTCAAACAGCACAAGTTCACTGCCATTCGCCGGGAGTTGCGCATACAAGCTTGAAATGATGGCGCGCGTCGAGACCGTGAAGTCGATTATGGATTGAAAGGTGAGCAACGGCGCCAGCCGGTCCAAGCGTTTCTCGCGGGAAAGGCGGGTAATCTGCTGCTGCAGCGCCTGGGTCACGAGATAGGATTGGCGGGCGCCATTCACCGGGAATGAATTATATTTGAACGGATTGAACTCGGGCACGATGCCAAGCCACGCAGCCTTTGCAAAGGCCGGGAATATCGACGGCAAGCCAGCCAATCCGGCAAAGCGCGCAAATTGCGTGATACCGATCATCGGCGAGATGAGCACGAGCCGGTCTGGCCGCGTCAGCTTTTGATCCTCAAGGGCATCGAGCGCATATTTCAACGCGAGGGCGCCGCCGTTGGAAAAACCGATGATGTGCAAGGGGAGAGATGGGCCAATGCGCCGCCGCGCCTCCCTGACCGCGAGCCGCGTTGCCGCCATCCAGTCTTCCCAGGCGACGCCAGTCAAGGCGCCCGGAACGGTGCCATGAGCTGGCAGACGGATCGCGACCGAGACAAACCCATGTTCGCGATAACGCCGCGCGATATGGCGCAGACTATAGGGAGAATCGGTGAGCCCGTGTAAAAATACGACGGCTCCGACCGGAGGTCCCTCGGGCTCGAGCACATAGGATCTGTTCCAATCTTGTGAAAAGCCTTCCGGATAGATGGGACTGCCTTCAAAATAGCGATTGACCGGAATGCGCTCGCCCGCGTCGAGCTTTTGGCTGACTTCTTTCTTTACCTCCGCGAAAATTTTGTCTTCGGCCTTGAGATAAGCCCCCCAATCAGCGCCATCGATGGCTTTGGCATTCAATTCATGCGGCACGAATGTGTGCCACGGCTCGAGCGGGGCACCGCGCTGCGTATCATAGACGCGGGCCGCCAGCAGCGTCACGACAATGACCGCGAGCAGCAGCGCGGTCCGCTTCGTCCATTTTATCAGCCTAGCACGCACCGTCCCGATTCTCCTTCACTATCATCGCGTCAAAACTGACGGCGGATCGGCCTCGAAAGCAAGCAAATCATGGCAGCCGCACGGTGTCGATAGGAGTTGACCCGCCGGACCGGCCACCCGATCCGGAGGGACATTCAACGCGCGGACACCGCCGCAGCCAAAATGAGGGCGACCGTTAGAAGAGACAGGCCTGCTGCAGGCCACTGCCGGAGCCGCAAATCCATGCGTTCAAATGCGGCGCCGAGGGGGTAGCTCGCGCGGAAGGCGGCCTCCTGCGCCACGACAATATCTCCGACGGGCACGCGCGGCAGGCGTTTCCCCCACAGCCACAATCCGGGGCCCAGCGCGGCGCCAGCCAGCACCGGCCAAAGCGCTTCATTTAGCGCCGACAGGGTGAGCGCATCGGCCACAGTGCCGCCCGTGGCGGGATACAGCAGCCAAGGGATCAGGAGCGAGGCGAGCGTCATCCCTAGCCAAGGCAAGGTGAGCCAGGCTGTGGCAGCCGCCCGCACATCTTGCGACGAGCCGCGCGCTACGCGGTGCAGGAAATGCAGCATGAGAAGCGTCGTTCCGGCCGCCGAGATCGTAGCGAGCGTGCCGGCGGTGCCATCTCCCAGCGGTGCCTTGACCGCCAGCTTCGCCAAGGCGCCACCCGTCAAGGGCAACCCGCCAAGACTCAGCGACAGCACCAAAGCTAGGAGTAGCACCAGCCAGAGCCGGCGCCCGCTGGTCACGGCGGCGACGCCGACGGTCAGAAACAGGGCACCCTTCACCAGGACATGATGGGCCGCATAGAAGGCCACATCCAACATTGTCCCCGTGTCGGCCGCGGAAAGGCCCATGCCGAGCACGGCGGCGATCACGCCCATCTGGCTGATGCTGGAATAGGCCAGCACCGCTTTCGGATCGTGTTGCGTGATGCCGATCGCAACCCCATAGAAGGCGGAGATAAAGCCAAAAGCGACCAGGACATCACCCCAGCCCTGGACGGCGGCGTCAAAGGGGAGAAAGCGGATCAATCCAATGACACCGGCCTTGACGGCGGCGCCACTCAGCACGGCGGCGGCGGGAATGGGCGCCACTGTATAGGCCAGTGGCATCCAGCCATGGAGCGGCACCAGCCCAATTTTCATTCCAAAGCCGGTGATGACAAGCAGGAGCGCCGTGCCACGCCAGGGCGAGGACGGCAGCGCGGCCATGACGTCACGGATTTGCACGCTGCCGCTCGCTTCGCCCACCGCGAGCAGCACAAAACCCATCAGCAAAAACGCCTCGCCGAGCACCGTAAACGCAATAAAGACACCGCCGGCCCGCCTTGAAGCGGCTTCGCCGTCATGGGCGATCAGGCCGAAGGCCGGGATGCTCACGAGCGCGTAAACAAGATAGAATGTCAGTAGGTCGGCGGCGATGAAGACGCCGAGACTGCCAGTCAGGGTGAGCAGCCAGCAGACCGCGAAACGTTCGGCATTCGGTTTTCCACGCATCTCCGCCAAGGCGGTGATGCTGGCGGCAATCCAAAGCAGCGCTGCAACAGCGAGCAGCATGGCACCTGGCGTGTCGAGGAAAAGGCTGATCTGGAGCGCGGGTAGCTCGAACGCCGATGGCGCGCCGCCGATCACCAGCAGCGCGGCCGCCAGAGCGGGCAACGGAGCCAACCACAAAAGCGCCAGCGCATGGCGGCGCAGCCGTCGTGAAAGGCAAGCGGCCAGCAAGGCAAGCGGCGGCGCCAGTGCCATACCCAGCAGCAGCGGGCCAAAGCCATGGGCCATGTTCGCCAGGCCGTTCATGGAAGAGCCGCCATCGCGGCAGGGCGGCCGATCTGCAGAAATGCGAAGAAAGACTGCGGCGCGAAGCCGAGCAGCACGGCGCAGAGCGCCAGCGCCAAGGCGATAGCCTCGCGGCTTCGCTGGGGACGTGTCTTTAGGGCAACGCTCGCACTCGTGAACGCGGGGGCCAGCGCCCGGTAAATGTATCCGCCCGCGAGCAGTCCACCCGCCAGCATGACCAGTGCCCACAGCCATTGGCCAGCCTCGACGGAGGCCCTGAGCAGTAACCATTTCGCGGCGAAGCCGCCGCTCGGCGGCAGACCCATCAGCGACAGGCCGCCGAGGCCCAACGCAAATATGGTCATCGGCATCGCCCGGCCGGCGCCGCCAAGACCGGCGATCCGGTCATGGCCGAGGGATTCGGCGATGAGGCCGGCCGCCAGGAACATCGCCGCTTTGGCGAAAGCGTGCGAAAGGGTTTGCATCAGGCCACCGCTCCAGGCTTCGGCAGCCCAGGGATGCGTGCCGGACGCGAGCGGAGACATCAAAAACAAATAGCCGATTTGCGCGACAGTCGAATAGGCGATCAAGAGTTTCAGCCGCTCCTGCCGAAGCGCCAGCACACTGCCGGAAAGGATCGCTGCCGAACCGAGGATGGCAAGGATTGTCCCCGGTATCGCGTTCGGCAGCCCTGGCAACACATCAAACCAGAGCCGCACGATCAGAAAAAAGGAGGCCTTGACAACCAGCCCCGAAAGCACGGCGCTCGCCGCGGCGGGCGCGTTCGCATGGGCTGGCGGCAGCCATAAATGCAGCGGGAACAGAGCGGTCTTGGCAAGCAATCCGGCCGTCATCAGCCCCGCCGCGATCCAGACGGCGGGCTCGGCGCGAATCCGGGCCGCGAGAAGGACGATGTCGAGCGTGCCAAAAGCTCCATAGAGCAAAGCGGCGCCGAGCAGATAAAATACGGAACCAAACAGTGCAAAAAGCAGATAGCGCAGCGCGGCAGCGAGCGTTGCGGGACGGCCATCGAGACAAACCAGCGGCACGGCGGCGAAGGTTAGAAGCTCCAGCGCGACATAGAGATTGAAGAGATCGCCGCCGAGAAAGACGATATTCAACGCCGCCCAGATCGCCTGCAGCAGTATCCAGAACGCCAGCGGCGCGCGCGCTTCGGTGATCCCAGGGGGCGTTACAAAATTGGCGCGCGCAAAAAGCCCGGCGGCCGGAATCACCAGCGCCGCCGTCACCATCATCACGGCGGAAAATCCATCGGCCCGCAGTGCGATTCCGAGCGGCGGCGTAAACCCGCCAAGAATGTAGACGAGCGGCTGGCCGGAGCGCCAGAGAAGGAAGGCAATGACGGCGGCAACGCCGAATCCCAGCGGCATGAGGCCGAGCGCGATGCGTTCCGCGTAACGCCCGCCGAGCACGAGCGACAACAGGATGCCGGCAACTGGCAAGATGATCGCCAGCACAAGCAGGAACCCACCCGCCGTTGGCGAGAAGGCAGCGGCCGTCACGATCATTCGCTATCGGCTCCGTTGCCAGGCGGTTTCATCCAAGCCTCGGGACGCAGCGTGACGCGCCCGGTCTCATCGAAAAGCCGCAGCACCAAAGCTATTGCGAGTGCACTCGCCGCGAAAGCGACAACAATCCCGGTGATCACCATCGCCTGCGGCACGGGATCGGCGGCAAATCCAGCAGCCGCGCCTCTTCGCGCGATGATGCCGAACAGCAGAAAAACGCCACTGCCGATCAGATTGAAGGCGAGAATTTTGCGCAGCGGCTGCGGATTGGTGATGAGGCCATAAAGGCCAAGACCCACCAGCGCCGCGCCGGTGAGCCCAGCCAGCGTTGCCGCATTCATCGCCGGGGCGCCCGGCGTGGAGGACCCGCGACCAGCATCGGGAGGGTCACGGCGATGGTAAGGGTCATAAAGGCCTCGACGAAGAGAATTAAGGGTTTGGCGAAGCCGGCGGGATAAGCAAAAAAACCGCTCGCCACACCGATGCCAGCGACGCCCGCCGCCAGAAACACGGCGGGACCCGCGACAAGCGCAAGCCGTAACCAAAGTGCGCCGACCGGCGGCGCTTCGATGATCTTGGCCATGATGACAATCATCCACATGGCGGCGAGGATGGCGCCACCCTGAAAGGCGCCCCCCGGCGCATCCGCGCCGGTCCAGAAGATGTGAATGCCCACGAGGATCCCGAGAGGCGGCAACATTTGCGCGAGGAAAGCCAGAGTGGGTTCCGGATGCATCGCGCGGGGTTCCCCCGGTGCGCCGCCCCAAAAGCGGTCGGGCGCGAGCGACCATACGCCAACGACAGCCAGGACCAGCACGACCTTTTCGAGCATCGTGTCGAAGGCACGATAGGTAATCAGAACGGCGGTGACGGGGTTGCCGAGACCCGTTTCAGCGAGGTGTTGCGATGCCTCGGGAGCCAGTGTCGGAGCCGGGTCAGGCAAAAACAGCACGACGGTGGCAAGGGCCAAAGTGACAGCGGCGCAAAGAACAATCGTCCAAAAGCGCTGCGGTTCGCTGGGGTGTTCGGCGACCTCGGCCTCCCGCAGGCGGGCGGCGGCGCCAATGAGCAGCACGCCCGTGACGCCGCTGCCAATCGCGGCCTCCGTCAGCGCCACATCGACCGCGAACAGGCGAACCCAAACGATCGAGAGCAGCAGACCATAGGCGACATAGGCAACGACGGCCGCAAAAGCCTCGCGCACGAAAATAGTCCAGGCGGCGAGCGCCAAAACCAGGGCAGCCAAGCCCGTATCGAGAGCTTGCAGAACACTCATGCCGCCGTTCCCTTGCGCCGGACTGCGCGCCCGATAAGCTGCGCAACTGTCGCGCCGGCCAATTGAACGAGCGCCCAAATGGCAACGAGTTTGAGTGCGGCAAGCGGACTTTCCATGCGGGGCAGCAAACCAAGCACGACAAGACCGAGACCGAGATTGTCGGCCTTGGTCAGCGCGTGCAAACGAGTCAGTGCGTCAGGGAAGCGCAGCAAACCCACCGTGCCAGCAAAAAAGAAAAAGGCGCCAGCGCCGATCGCCGCGATGCTGAAGGTGTCAAGAACGAGATTCATCCGCCCATCCGCCGGGAGTCGTCCGTCTCCGGAGCCGCCCCGCCGTTGACGAAGGCGACGGAAGCAAAAGCGGCAAGAAGCGCAAGCCCCAAGGCGACATCCTCCACCCCACGCACGCCAGTCGCCGCGGCGACCAGCAGCAGCGAGGCGATTCCGCCGGTGCCGAGGAGTTGCGCCGCCATCATACGGTCGGCGTTGCCAGGTCCCCTGAGGATGCGGAGGAGACCAACCGCCACCGTGAATAGAATAAAGCCCGCAGCGGCGAGCAGAAAATCACTCATGGCGGAGTGCCCGGATGAACAAACTCTCTTCCATAGCCAGGTTGGCGGCAACTGGCTGGTCGACATCGAGGCAGTGGACGAGAAGCGCCCCATCTTCGCCGGTCCCGGTTGGCAGCGTTCCGGGCAGCAGACTGGACAGAGCGCAGAACGCGCACCGCGCTCCGCCCGGCGGCAAGCGCAAAGGATAGGCGACGAAGCCTGGCCGCAGTTGAAGTCTCGGGTTGAGCGCGCGCCACGCAACTTCCGTTCCCGACACCACGGACTGACGTAGGAAGCGAATCGCGAGCGCCGCGACGGCCGTGATGCGTGGCCGCGATCGCCCCGCCGGCAGGAGGCGCAGGCTGGTCCAGGTGGCAGACGCAACGGCCGCCAGCCCCACCGGAAGATCGGCGAGGTTGCGGCCAGAGACCATAAGCCAGAAGCCAAGGAATAGTGCGGCTCGTACCGCCGCGACCCGGATGAGGCGCGGCGCGGCATCATCCCTAGGGGCGCTCAAGAGGCAATCCGTCGAGCAGCGGGGAGACGATGTACGGCAGATGGTGCAGGCAACAGCGCAACGACCCAGCGTGAAAGTTGCTCATACTCTATGCCGGTGCGGCTGGGCATCCGAGATCTCATCTGCTTCCGTTGACGCGGCAAAGTTACCATGCTCCTCCGATTCCGCCAACGTTGCGCGGTTTAGGACGGTTGTGTGGCGTCGCCCTTCGGAAGCAGGCGATTTTGACAAGCTCGCTATTCGATGCTCGATTCGCCAGGTAAGTGTCCCATGCTTATTGGGCGCGTCGCGTCTTTCACGAATTCGCGCCCGTTTTCAACCGCCGCGAAATCGTCGGGGAATTGCTGCCATGGCAGGTCGATCCGGTCCGGTTCGAGCAGCCGGAGCTTGCCGTCGCTCACCACCGCTAGGGTGTGGACATAGAAATAAGTGTCGCAGCCGTCGGTCGCTTGCATCACAGGGGATGGCGCGGAGACGATCAGCAGACCGCCGCACGCGCCGATCCAGTCGATATGCCGGTGGCCGTGCATGACCACCGCGTGGCCGGCCAGGCGTTGCAGATGCCGCACAAACCAGCTTCCATTGATCAGGGCAGTGCCGATGCGCTCGGACAGCGCCTTCGCCGGCATGGGATATTCGACGAGGTGGTGGTGAAGCGCCACGATCCAGCACGCGCGTGGGTATTGTTTGGCGGCAATGTCGATGGCCTTGGCTTGCGCATATGAGACCAGCCCGAGCGCATTCGTGAAAGAGAAATGCGTCTCGGCGTTCGAATTCAGCACGATCACCCCGAGCCCATCGTCGGTGCCGGGCGGCCGCACCATGGGAAAGATTGTCGCCCACAGATCCGCTAAGCGCCTCGAAAGCAGCAAGGATCCCGTATCCGCGAAGGCGGCCATTTCGTTAAGATGCGGCCCCAGGGTTTGTGCGAGCGTATCCCCGAGCTTGCCGGAGACTCGGTCGAGCACCCGGACCTTGTCGCCCTGGATCGCCGCGAGTGCGGAGACGGTCCGGACTTGACGCAACCGCTTCTTGGGGCTTCCTGGCAGGTCGAGGCGGGCTGGGTTAGCCCGGTCCACCACATTGACGTCGTGGTTGCCGGGGAGCCCGATTACGAGCGCCGCGAGCTGCGGATGGGGCGCCAAGGCGTCGAAAAACTCCGCCCATTCCGCCGAACGGCCGGCGTCGGTCAAATCTCCGGTAATTAGAATTGCGTCGAGCGGCTGCTTTGCGTGGATCTCATCCAATCGTGCGAGGGCTTGCCGGAGCCTGCCGTTGCCGCGTGGACCAGACCTTCCGCTCTCGATCCGGAAGCCATACCGCTCGCCGACGGCGTGGATATCGGACAAGTGGGCCACGCGCCAAGACCGGCCGCCCTGCGGGGGCGTATCAAAGGACTCCAGATCGCGGGGCTGGGCCATCGTCGCGTCGGCAACACCCCATATCAATGCCGCTCCACCAAAATACGCCGCGACAATAACGACGGCGTTCGTTAGCACGACCGGGATGAGCAAGTGCGGTAACGCGAGATCGGCAAGATTGCCAACCCATCGCGAAGCGGGCCATGCGAGCATTGCGACCCAAAACATGGCCGCGGCGATCGCCAATCCCGACACCGCAGCGCTGGCCGCGCGGACCGAACCCCGCCGCGCCAGACTGACGCCGTGCGGGAGAAACCGTTCGGCGAAATGCCGAAATCCCTCGCGGCAGATGATATAGCCCGGCTGAACTCCCAAGGCGTTGAGCGACCAAAAACTACTTTCGATCAAGCGCATGAGAGGACGCCCGCCAAACCAAGCCAAGCCGGCGAGCGCAAAGAGGAGCACGAGCGGCCAGATCCCTGTCAGGACAATGGAAGCCTTCCACGAAACTGTGCCAATCCAAAGCGAGACGAGGAGCGGCGCCATGCCGAGCAGGATGCCCGGCACCCCAATCAGGAGGATCCAAGCCAGGACCAGCTTGGGAAGGCTAATCTCTACCAGCAAACTGCCGGCAAGGGAGAACAGCGACCGCTGCTTCGTGCTTGACGCATCGTCTTCGATATCGCCGCCGCGCGGATCGATGATCAGCTTCATGGACAGAATCAGCCCTTCATCGAACGCCCGCGGCACAAAATCCGTCGCGGCTCTTGAAGCGGTTTGATCGAGATCAAGTGCCACTCCTACGGTTGCGTAGTAGTATTATCGTTAGCCATGTTGGGCACCGTCTGGCGGTTCGGCATGGTTAGGGACGGCCGTGTGGGGCTCGGCCATTCCGCTGTAGCCATTGTTGGACATTTGGGGTGTTCCGATGGTGAGGGACGGCCAGTTGCTGGTACCTCCTGGCCGTCCCGCTCGCTACGCCACAGCGCGAATATCAAGAACCTCCGCCAGATATTGCTCCTTGAGAGCCGAGAGCGCAATCGAGAACTTGTCTAAGAGGCCGCGGAGCTTTGGAGCGCAGTGGCGTGGCGTTGCCTCGTCATCGATGCACCAAGTGTCTCTGGCGACAGTGCGCCGAGAGCTTAACGGGGAGGTGCTTTTGCTATGCGGATTCCCTTTCCGTCATTTGCTCAAAGCACCGCCTATGTTATTTTTAGAACATTAGGCAATGGCAAATAAGGGCAACTCGCGCTCTTCACGGCTTGTTTCAATCCGCAGTTACCAATATCCAGCTTTTCAATTATGACGTTGAAGCGGGCAGAAGGCGTCGGCATGCCCGCGGCTTCGCTATCGCGCCGCCCGCGTCGAGTTCATTGCCGAGCATGGCGGAGGATCGGGAGTGCGTCTCGCAAAGCCGAAAGCAAAAAGGAAATCTCTGACATGAGCGAACAGAAACGTTCCATGCGGCCTCATGAAGTTGGATTATTGGCCCTCATTGCTCTTCTCATTGGCAGAATCACCATGCTAGCCTTGCGCGTCGTTCGCGGGAAAAAGACCTGACCGCTCATTTGAAATGGCGGCCATTCAAGCGGCGTGCTCCTTGGGCGTTTCCGCCACCCTCAGCCGCATGGGTTTCCCCGCCACCGGCGACGCCCCCGGCCGCGACGGCGCCGCTCTGCGCGCCGAGGACGGTGCCATAGGAAGCGCCGGCTTCAACGCCAACGGCGCCATCATAGACCGCCACACCATTGGCACCCGAGGCGCCAGAATGGTAGCCATTCGCCTCACCACCTTCCGCCCCGGCATGTGCTGCGCCTGCCTCGCCGCCGGCGCCTGAATGGAAGCCGCCGCCACGGCTCGCCCGAAAAGCATCGGCTCGATTCGGGCAGCCGATGACAAGTGTCGAGATCAAGATCGCGGCGCCCGTGAACAAACTTCTTTTCATGGCCGAATTCCCCAATTCAAAAATTAAAACGCCTTGCAGCAAATGCACTGAATCGATGCGCTCGATGTGTGAAATTATGTGAAAGTCAATGCATAGAAGTCTAATTCTCAGCGGTTTTCTTCTGCATATCGAAAGTCCGCCTGTTCCATTCTGCGGCAACACCTTGAGAAGCTCACTGGCGGATGCTATGACGCAAATCTGCCTTAGACCAAAGTCTCCACAGCATGTTGAGTTTTACGGGGAGGAACGAGCTTGCATCGAACCCTTTGCAGAGCGGCTGCCATCGCCGCCATGGTTACCGTCTTATTCGCCTTTGACGCCGATGCATTTCCAATATCGCCGGTTGCTCGCCAAGTCTCACATGTGACGCTGGTCGCCGGCGGCTGTGGTGTGGGCTTTCATCGTGGTCCTTATGGAGGCTGCCGGCCCAACGTAGCGGGTTATCCGGCAACCGGATACGTCGGGGGTGTCTATCGTGGCGGCGTTTATCGCGGCGGAGTGTACCGCGGAGGTGTCTACCATCACGGCGGCGTGTACCGCGGGGGTGCCTACCATCGCGGTGGCGTCTACCATCGCGGCGGCCGGGTTCGTCGCTGAACGAGCGTACTTGCCACGACGTCCTCGAGATCGTCATTGAAGCGTTTGTCGCTCACATAATCGTGCATCGAATGTCTAGGCATTGCTGCCTCCGGTGTTGCGCGCGACTTGTGGCTGCTTATAGCAACCAGCTCTTCCCAGACGCCGCTACAGCTTTTGTTGGATCTCGACAGCCGGCATCTTGGCAAGATCATGGGAAGTTTCGTGGATTGGCGTCTCGGCAAGGAAAAGTCCAGCCGCGATGCGGAGCGCTCCACCGCACTTCACGCAAATTCAGCGCGATATTATGGCCATGTCTTGGACCCAGCCAATAAGCGCTAAGTCACTGAAATTATTGGCGCTCCCTAGGGGAATCGAACCCCTGTTTTCGCCGTGAGAGGGCGACGTCCTAGACCGCTAGACGAAGGGAGCCTTCAGCTGCTGGCAACGGTTCTATATCGGGCCCGCCAGTGCCGCAAGCTGGCATATCGATCCGTGCGAGCGCCTGTCGTTGACACCACCATGAACGACCTCCTCTCGTCTCGGTGACTCGCTTCGCGCTTCCCAAGCGGCGCGATCAATCCTAGATATGTCTATCATGACAGAACTTTTCTTTGAGCCGCCGTCTCCACCAGCGCCGATGCCGCTTGACGCACCGCTTGGGCCCATCGGAACATTGCGCGTCTTGCGCAAAAACCCAATCGAAACCTGGACCAAGGCGCATTTCGAACTGCCAATTCTTATCGGCCCGACCATCCTTGGCACGATTGCGGTGATCAATGATCCTGCGGCGATCCGCCGCGTGTTTGTTGAAAACGCCGGCAACTATCGCAAGGACGCCTTGCAAAAGCGCATTCTCGGCCAAGGCCTAAGCGAAGGCCTTCTGGAAGCTGAAGGCGATGATTGGCGGATGCAACGGCGAACCTTGGCGCCCCTGTTCACGCCCAAGACTGTCAACTCATTTTCGCGCGCCTTCGCCGCCGCAGCGGCGGAGCACGTCGCGCGCTGGGGGCGGATGCGCGAGGGGCGGATGATCGATGTCCGGCCAGAAATGGGCCGCGTGACGCTCGATGTCCTCGGGCGCACAATCTTTTCGGACGGGCTTGGGCAAGACTTGGATCAGTTCGTCGCCGCAACATCTGACTACTTCGCCTCCGTCGGCCGGCTCGACATCTTCGATCTGCTTGACTTTCCCGACTGGGTGCCACGCTGGGGCAAAATCGGAAATCGCGATGGCGAAAAATTTTTCGCTTCGGTCGTCGACACAATCGTTGCCAAACGCAAGCGTCTTCTTGCGAGTGACAAGGAGACTGTGCCACGCGATATCCTCACCCTCCTTCTCGAAGCTCAAGATCCGCAAACTGGCTCCGGGCTGAGCGATACGGAAGTCAGAGCCAACATCCTGACCTTTATCGCCGCGGGGCACGAAACCACTGCAAACGCTTTAACCTGGTCCTTGTTTCTTCTCTCGCTGTCGGAGGAATGGCGGCAAAGACTTGCGGCGGAGGCCGACGCGGTATTGCCTGGTCCCGTCGAGGAGTATCCGGCGCGGCTTGTTGAAACGCGGGCGGTCATCGAGGAGGCCATGCGTCTTTATCCGCCGGTCGCCAGCATGAGCCGGCAGGCCATCGGTCCGGACGACCTCGCCGGTAAGCGTATCCGGAAAAACTCCTTGGTCATTGTGTCGCAATGGGTCTTACACCGGCATCGCTTGCTCTGGGACAAACCAAATAGTTTTGATCCCCGCCGTTTTCTTCCCGGCGCGCGCGAAAAAATCGACCGGTTCTCTTACTTACCCTTCGGCGCCGGTCCCCGCGTGTGCATTGGCGCCTCTTTCTCATTGCAAGAAGCGTCAATCATTCTCGCCTATATCATGCGATCTTTCTCGCTTGAACTGAAGGAAAACCACGTGGTGAAACCTGTGCAGCGGATTACTCTGCGGCCGGATGGGGGTCTACCGATGATTTTACGCAGGCGCTAACCTTACGTTCTTTCTGATTGGCGTGCATGGCACGTCACCCGAGCGGATAAGCCGCCTCTACCACATAGGGGCCGCCCCCAGTCGAAGACCGCGCCGAGAACAACACAAAACGTTTCGCCTCAAATCGGCGCGAGAAGAAATAGCCTCTCGCCGATAGATATTCAGCAACACCGTTGCAAGATGCCGCGCGCAGCCGCGCGAGCGTGACATGCGGTGTGAATTTGCGCGGTTCGGGCGCGATGCCGATACGCCGCATCAGGCTCTCCTGGCGCGCTTGTAGTTCGATCAACGGGGTTGCCGCCTTCGCCTTGGCGACGAGTGCCCGGGGCTTGGCGCCGCCAAACGAACTCAATCCTTCAATCGTCACCGTAAACGGAGGATGCCGGATTTTTTCGAGGATCGAATGGACGTCATATGCGGTCGAGTCATCGATATCGCCGATGAATCGCAACGTCAGATGATAATTCTCAGCGTCAATCCAGCGCGCGCCGGAGAGCCCGCCGCGCAACATGGAAAGATCCGTTGCGAGATCGGAAGGGATTTCTATACCCGTGAAGAGACGGGGCATGGATCCCTCCTGCCGAGGCCAGGAGACTGCGAATCATCGCGACACCTGGACGGGAACATAAGCTCGCAGGCTTATATCGAAGATTCGCTGGAAAGGAAATTGCCGATCCGGAAAACGGCGCGTTATTCACCCGTCTTCGGCGCGGCATTTTTGTCCAATTGACTAAGGAAGCTGCGCACAGTGGGAAGTATGCTCGCGACAATTCGTTGCACCCCGGCCGGATTGGGATGCAGACCGTCGGGCTGTTTGACGGAGGGATCCCCGGCCACACCATCGAGAAAAAACGGATAGAGCGGTAAGTCATATTTCTTTGCGAGCTCCGGGTAAATCGCATCGAAGCGCGATTTGAATTCCGGGCCAAGGCTCGGGGTTGCCTTCATCCCCGCGATCAGAACTTTGATATTCATCGCCTTGAGCTTTGCGAGCATCGCATCGAGCGCGGCCTTAGTGATGTCTGGATCGATCCCGCGCAGCATATCGTTGGCGCCGAGCTCCAGGATAACGCCGTCGGCGCCGCCAGCCAGCGTCCAATCCAGCCGGGCCAGGCCACCAGATGTTGTGTCGCCAGAGACGCCGGCATTGATGATCGCCACATTGTAGCCTTCCGCGCGGAGTTTCTCCTGTAGGACGCTGGGAAAGGCGGCATCGGTGGCCACTCCAAGACCGGCGACCAGACTGTCGCCGAAAGCAATGATTTTCAGTGTTGGCGCGTCCTTCACCGCGGCGATAGCCGGGTATGATGAGAGCGCCGCCGCCAAAAGGATGGCCGCCAATTGCAAAAACGCGCTGGGATGTCCATATCCCAACAGCCTTGGTTGCGGCTTTGAGGTTTGCAAGATAGTTGTTCGGGCGGTTGCGGATTGCATGGATGAATGAACCGGCGGTAAAATTAAAAAATGTACATCTGAGCCTAGGGCGCGGCGCCGCAAGGGTTCATATCCTGAAGGGAATTTCGCTGCAAATCGCACGCGGCCAGACGACCGGTCTTGTCGGCCCTTCGGGTTCTGGAAAATCCACCCTCCTTATGGTTATGGCTGGCCTTGAACAGGCGGATGCTGGTGAGATCGAGGTGGATGGCGTTTGCCTCGACCGCCTCGGCGAGGATGACCTCGCGCGCTTCCGCGGCGCGCGCATTGGCATTGTGTTCCAATCGTTCCATCTCATTCCAACAATGACTGCGCTTGAAAATGTCGCAATCCCGCTTGAGCTTGCCGGAGCTGCGGCTCCATTTGCGCGCGCGCGCGCTGAGCTGGATGCTGTCGGATTGAACCATAGATTTGGACATTACCCGGCACAATTGTCGGGCGGCGAGCAACAGCGTGTCGCACTTGCCCGTGCAATCGCGCCAGATCCCGTGATCCTCGTCGCCGACGAACCGACGGGAAACCTCGATGAAACAACCGGCCAATCCATCATTGATCTTATGTTTGCCTTGAAGCGCGACCGCGGGACGACCTTGATCCTTGTCACACACGACCTCGCGCTTGCGAGCAAATGCGATCGCATCGTCAGGCTGCGCTCCGGCCAGATTGAGGAGACGGCATCCTTTGAGACAACCAAGCTAATGGCCTAGTACCACCGGGCAGCATCCGCTTTGAACCAAGTGTAGGAATTTTACATATATGAGTTAAATTATAGAGCTTGAGTCAGCTTCAAACCCGCCGGCTTCCGCCCGTAAGACAAGCAGCATGATGTCACTGACATATCTTCACGCTTTCACCGGCGGCGCCTTAATTGGTCTTGCCGCGGCTTTGTTCTTGCTGTTGGATGGCCGTATCGCCGGTGTGAGCGGGATTATCGGTGGCTCTCTCAAGCCTGCCAGTGAAAATCAACTGCGAAATATATGCTTTCTGATCGGGCTTTTCCTAGGACCAGCGATTTATCGTCTGAGTTTTGGCGGCTGGCCGGTTGTTCGTTTCGAAACCCCTATTTGGGTTCTCGCTCTTGCGGGTCTTTTCGTTGGTTTCGGTACCCGGCTTGGTTCCGGTTGCACCAGCGGTCACGGGGTTTGCGGCCTGGCGCGCCTTTCGCGCAGATCAATCGTCGCGGTCGCCACCTTTGTGACCTTCGGGATGCTCACCGTCGCCGCCATGAACCGCATGGGATATTGACGCGATGCGAACAGTTTTGGCGCGAATCGCCGTGGCACTCACCACGGGTATGATTTTCGGCTTCGGCCTTTCCCTTTCGGGGATGCTCGATCCGGCCCGGGTGCGCGGCTTTCTCGACGTTGCCGGGAATTTCGACCCTAGTCTTGCATTTGTGCTCGCCGGAGCGGTAATGGTTTCGACCATAGGCACACTGATTTCGCGGCGTCTCCGCCGTCCGCTCCTCGACAGCAAATTTCATCTGCCGGTGAAACATGACATTGACGTGCCGCTGGTTGCCGGGGCGGCGATCTTCGGCGCTGGCTGGGGCATGAGCGGACTTTGCCCCGGACCCGCGATCGCCTCCCTTGCACTTGGGTTTTTGCCTACCTACGTGTTCGCGGGGACAATGCTTGCCGGAATTCTGCTTCATGACCATTGGCCGCAATGGCTTTGGCAGGTCGGGAGAAAAACATCTTGATGCATAAGGCCGCCGTCGTATCGTGCTAGCCTCATCCGGCAATTTGTTTGACGCTGAACAAGGCAATCCGGACGAGGAAGTTGTCACACTTATCCTCGAGATGCCTGATCTGAAAATCGAGCGGATCGTCTCCTTTGGGCAGCATAGTCCACTGGGGTTCTGGTACGATCAGTCTTGGAGCGAATGGGTGATGCTACTGGCCGGATCGGCGGGGCTTTGTTTTGAAGGCGAATCTGCGGTCAGGATCCTAAAGCCCGGCGACTATGTGTTGATTCCGGCACACCAAAAACACCGGATCGAATGGACCAGCCAAAGTCATCCAGCGATCTGGCTCGCCATCCACTTTCCCGCACCCGGATAAAGCTGATACCTGAAATGATCCCGTCTAAAAAGAATATCATATTAGGGACTGATCGAGTGATCCCCGTGGCGAAGGTCCGTGATAATTTTCCAAAGGGTTTGCGCTGGCCGCTGGCGTTCCGCTTCGCATTGCGCGATTTTCGCGGCGGCCTGCAGGGATTTGGAATTTTTCTCGGCTGCATTGCCCTTGGCGTTGCCGCGATCATCGGGGTTGGCTCGGTATCGCTGTCACTCAAGGACGGCCTTGCCCGGGAAGGACGTAACATCCTCGGGGGTGATGTTTCCTTTAATCTGGCCCAGCGCGAATTGTCGGTCCCCGAGCATGCGTTCTTATCCGGACAAGGACGCCTTTCGTCCGTGGCGCTTTTGCGCGCAATGGCGCGGCGCGATGATGGTGAGGCGGCGCTTGTCGAGGTTAAGGCGGCCGATCGCCCCTATCCTTTGGCGGGCAATGTTTTGCTCGATCCGGCGCTCCCGTTGGCCGATGCGTTGGCCGAGCATGATGGTGTCTTTGGGATCGCTGCCGACCCGGCGCTTTTTGGCCGCTTGAACCTTTCCCTTGGAAATCGCCTGACGATCGGCACCACTCATTTCGAAGTGCGCGCCAGACTCGTGACCGAACCTGACCGCCTCGCGGGAGGGATTGGTCTAGGGCCTCCCGTCTTGATGTCACAAGAGGCTTTGCGGGCGAGCGGTTTGATCCAGCCTGGCGCGCTCATCAGATGGCTGAACCGCGTGACGATTGAAGGCACGCCGGCGTCCGATGAACATGTGGCGGCCTCGATCAAAGAGGCGAAAGAGAAATTCCCTGAGGCCGGTTGGGAAATTCGTTCTCGAGACAACATATCCCCGCAGTTCTCCCGCAATCTCGACCGGTTCACCGAGTTTCTGACTCTGATGGGTCTCACCTCCCTGGTTGTCGGCGGCGTCGGAGTAGCCAACGCTGTTCGCGGATTTGTCGAACGCAAGCGGCAGACCATTGCAGCTTTGAAAGCCTTGGGAGCGACCGGCTCGACGGTCTTCACGTTGATGCTCACACAAACGATGCTGGTCGCCAGCGCCGGTGTTATATTGGGCGCGGCAGTGGGCGCGGGCATCCCATATGCGGCAGCCTTTGTGTTCGGCTCCATGATTCCTTTTCCGCTTGCGCCAGCGATTTATCCGGCCGCCGTCGGGAAAGGATTGCTGTACGGATTTCTGACCGCGCTCGCATTTTCGGCGGGGCCGCTCGGCCGCGCGCATGACCTGCCGGTGCAGGCACTGTCCCGCGCTGAAGTCGATCCTCAGGTGGCCAATTTGAGACCCCGATACATCATCTTGACACTGGCCGCCGCGTTCTGTCTCGCCCTGGCGGTTCTTGGATTTGCCACCGACACATGGCTTGCCTTCATCTACATGGGATCGACGCTTGCCGCTTTTGCCGCGCTCCGAGCTGTATCATTTTTGATCGTGGCGGGCGCGAAGAGAGCCCCGCGTGCGCAAGGCATTGCGCTGCGGCTCGCGATCGGCAACATTCACCGGCCTGGCGCTCTCACCACTTCGGTGGTTCTATCGCTTGGCCTGGGACTGGCGCTTCTTGTCGCCCTAACCCTCATAGACGGCAACATCAGGGCCGAACTCGATCAGTCTGTCCCGCGCAAATCACCAAGCTTTTTCTTTGTTGACGTTCAAAGCGCGAAGGCTGGAGAATTCGTCAATTTTTTGAAAAGCCGGGCGCCGGACGGCACCGTCGAACTCGTTCCAATGATGCGCGGGCGCATCGTGAAATTGAACGGCGCGCCGGCGAGTGCCGCGCGGCCGAAACAGAACGTCGCATGGGTGCTCGACGGCGACCGGGGAGTTACTTTCTCTCAGTCCGTCCCGGAAGGCTCCAGGGTTATCAATGGAAGCTGGTGGCCCAATGACTATACTGGGCCACCGTTGGTTTCCCTCGATGACGAGATTGCCGATGGGCTCGGGCTCACGACGGGCGACGAGGTGACGGTCAACGTTCTCGGACGCGACATCACCGCCAAGATCAGCAACACAAGGAAGATCAATTGGCACAACTACGGGATCAACTTCATCTTGGTATTCACGCCAAATAGCTTGGCTGGCGCGCCGTTCAGCGATCTTGCCACGCTGACATTCGCGGAGGGGTCCGATCCGGTGCGTGAAATGGCCCTGCTGCGGGAAACCGCGCAAAGTTTCCCATCTGTGACGAGCGTGCGCGTGAAAGACGCGCTTGACGCGGTGAATGCGGTGGCGGGCCAGCTTGCATTGGCGATTAGGGGAGCGGCGAGTATCACTTTTCTGGCGTCGATCCTCGTCCTCGGCGGCGCCCTCGCGGCGGGCCAGCATGCCCGCGTCCATGACGCCGCGGTGCTCAAGACGCTTGGGGCAACACGCGCGCGACTGCTAAAAGCCTATATTTATGAATACGCGCTCATCGGTCTATGCACGGCGGTGTTCGGGATGGCGGCCGGGGGCGTCGCGGCCTATGAGATTGTGCGCCGCGTGATGGAGCTTGATTTTGTCTGGCTCTGGCCTCAAGCGATAGCCGCCGCCGCGATCGCGGTCGCTGCCACGGTTATCCTCGGACTTCTAGGGACTTACCGGATTCTTGGCCGGAAGCCTGCATCCTATCTCCGGGATTTGTAATTAGAACACCTTAACGATTGTTCATCTTGTCAAACCCTTGTACGCGGCTCCCGCTTGCGCCATATTGGTGGCGACGCTGATCCGCAGCATGGGCAGCGGCCGGGGGCGGTTCAGCCTCCATAACATTAGGGGAAACCATGTCCGACTTCGACCGCAACGCTACTACCCGCTGGGGGCAGGGCGCAACCCGGGCCGGTCGCGCTGAAATCGATCAGGGCCTGCGCTCTTATATGCTTGGCGTCTACAACAATATGACGATCGGTCTTGCGCTGACCGGTTTGGTTGCACTTGGCGTCCACATGCTCGCCGTAACGACCGATCCTTCGCTCGCGGCTGGACAAGCACGCCATCTGATGCTGACCTCGTTTGGCGTTACGCTCTACACGACCCCTCTCAAATATGTGGTCATGCTGGCGCCACTTGCTTTCGTGTTCTTTTTCTCCTTCCGGATCAACCAAATCTCGGCGTCGACCGCGCGCAGCTTGTTTTACGCCTTCGCGGCGACAATGGGTTTGTCCTTATCGACGGTCCTACTCGTCTATACCGGGACATCGGTAGCCCGCGCATTCTTCGTGACAGCGGCGGCTTTCGGCGGCTTGAGCCTTTATGGCTACACCACCAAGCGGGACTTGGCGCCAATGGGGGCCTTCATGGTGATGGGCCTGATCGGTCTCGTGATCGCGATGCTGGTTAATCTCTTCTTGCAAAGCACCGGATTCCAATTCGCGCTGTCCATTCTGTCGGTTCTGATTTTCTCGGGTCTCACTGCATGGGACACGCAGGCGATCAAGGAAATGTACTATGCGAGCGACGATTATGAGGTCGCAACGAAGAAATCCGTAAACGGCGCCTTGATGCTGTATCTGGATTTCATCAACATCTTCCAGTCGCTCCTGTTCCTGACGGGCAGTCAGAACGACTGACATAAGGCGACTTTTAACTATTCCACCTATTGAAGGCTCCGCCTAAAGTGGGGCCTTTTTTTCGAGTTTGGTGTCTTCGCCTGTTAGAAATCGGTAGCGATACCTTTGACTTCCCAATCGCCGTAACGCACCGGCTCGGGACCATCGCGGCCATTCTCTTCTTTGGGCATGAGCGGCGCGGCTGCAGCCCGGCGGCGCTCCTCGGCCTCCGCAAGCGCGCGCCGCGCCGCTTCGCTCATTAGGGCGCGATTCCTCGCCTCCCCGCCCCTCTCCGCGATTGCACTTCCATCTTTTGGGGGTTGCATCCCTTTCTCCATTTGTCCCGGAAGTAATGGTGATTTGTCGTGCACCAGTTTCTGGGCAAAGTCCAAACGTTCGTGCTAGGAGGAGACCATGATCCGTGTTCCAAAGCCTTCACAGCGGAGACTCGCGTTTGACTGATTCTCCGTTCCCGCCGGCGGACAGGCGGCGTAGCCGCAGGGTTTCAAACGGCCGGCCAGGCCAAATGGTTTCCGCGCAGAATAAACAGGGTGAGGATTGCCCCGGTCTTGCCGCGCGTCTCGCCGCGGCCTCGATTCTGAACGATATCGTCGCGCGATATCACCCGCTCGATGAATGTTTTTCGGGAACCGCAATTCTCTCGCGGCTGGGCGGCTTAGAATCGCGCGACATCGCCCTGACGCGTTCGATCGTCACCGTCGCGTTGCGCCGGCTTGGGACAATCCGCGCCGCCTTGGCCACGCTGATGGAAAAAGGCCTGCCGCGCCAAGCCGCCCACCTCGAATGGACCTTGATCGCGGCGGCAGCCCAGATTCTCTTTCTCGACGTGGCGGATCATGCCTCCGTCGATCTTGCCGTCCGCGCGACCCGGCTCGAGGCGAAAAACGCGCCTTACGCAGCTCTCGTCAATGGCGTTTTGCGTAATCTCATAAGATCCCGCGAAAAAATACTTCACGACAGTGATCCGCTCGATCACGACACACCGGCTTGGCTCGCGGCACGCTGGCGCAAAACCTACGGCGATGAGACGGCGTATGCGATCGCGCGCGCGCATCGCGAGGAGCCGACCCTAGATCTTACGGTCCTGTCAGACCCGCTCACCTGGGCGGAGCGGCTCGGCGCGGTCATCTTGCCCACCGGATCGCTGAGGCTTTCCACCCATACTCCGGTGACCGAGCTCGCCGGTTTTGCGGATGGCCGATGGTTTGTCCAGGATGCGGCGGCGGCTCTTCCGGCTAAGCTTTTACAGGCGGGACCAGGTATGCGGGTCGCAGATTTTTGCGCCGCTCCCGGCGGCAAGGCGGCGCAACTCGCGGCGGCCGGCGCCGAGGTCACCGCGATCGATCGTTCGGCCGAGCGGTTGAAAAGGCTGGCCTCCAATTTCGCCCGCCTCAATTTGCATGCGGACGTCGTTGTCGCCGATATCGTGAGCCTGAAGGCACCACTTTTCGATGCAATTCTCGTTGACGCGCCATGTCTGTCGACAGGAACAATCCGGCGGCACCCGGATATCGCCTGGATCAAGAAACCCCGCGATATCGCGGCGCTGACAGCGCTTCAATCCCGGCTGCTTGACAAAGCCGTCACATTGGTAAAACCCGGCGGAATGATCGTTTATTGCACCTGTTCGATCGAACCGGAAGAAAACGAACAGCAAATTGCGGCGCTGTTACGCCGCGAGCCCGGTATCGTCCGTGTTCCGATCCTGCCGGACGAAGTTGGCGGCTTATCCGAGATCTTGAACGAAAACGGCGAATTGCGAACCTTACCCTCGCATCTCCAGGCGGATGAGCCGCGGCTTTCAGGTCTGGATGGTTTCTTCGCCGCCCGCCTGTTGCGCCGTGGTTAATAAACCCGATAGGAATTTCAAAGATAATTTACCTTTCGGCCATTAAAGGCGGGCTCCGGCGTTCGGGCGCCATGAAACACATCCCTGTTGGCCGCATCGGCGTTCGCCGCGTGTTGCCAAACAAAATGGAGGAGGCGAGTTCCTGGCCGGCGCGACATTTAAGGACCGGTTGCGCGTCGCGGGTCTTCTTGCCGCCGGCGCCGGATCGTTTGTGCGGCGCGGCCTCGGCGTGCCCCTATATGCACTGATGGGGCTGGGGCGGCGGCCGCCCGAGCGGCTGCTCATCGCCCCGCAAGATATACGAACCAGCGACCCCACCCTGGCAGCGGACATTTATGCCGGTTATTTTGCGTTCGGCGGCAAGATCGTCAATGCGCATGGCCGCTCGCCGTTCGAACTTGTGCCGGTCTCGCCGGCGTGGGCTCGGGCGCTCGCGGGATTTGGCTGGCTCCGTCATTTGCGCGCCGCCGATACGGCGGTGGCGCGTGCCAATGCCCGTGCCCTTGTCGATGATTTTTTGACCCTGGCGGGCAAGCCGAGCCGCATCCCCGCATGGGAGCCGGAGGTCGCGGCGCGGCGCATGCTCGCCTTTCTGTCGCAATCGCCCGTGATCCTTGAGGGCGCGGATCGCGCCTTCTATCGCCGTTTCATGAAGAACCTCGGCCGCATCCAGCTCTTTCTGGAGCGGAAACTCGCCGGAGGTCTCGACGGCGAATCGCGTCTTCTTGCTGCGATCGCGCTCGCCGAATTCGGGCTTTGTGCGGAAGGAACCCGCAATCTGACCCGCAAAGGCACAAAACTGCTCATTGAGGAGCTGAATCGCCAAATTCTTCCAGACGGCGGCCATATCGGCCGCAATCCTGAGGTTTTGCTCGACCTGCTTCCGGATCTGCTTCCCTTGCGGCAAGCCTATGCCGCTCGCGGGCTGCAGCCCCCGGCACAACTCCTCAACGCGATTGATCGCATGATGCCGATGCTGCGTTTGTTCCGGCACGGAGACGGCACCCTCGCCTTGTTTAACGGCATGGGCGTGACGCCGCCCGAATTGCTTGCAACGATTCTTGCCTATGACGATGTGCGGGCGCAGCCGCTCACCAGCGCGCGGCATTCAGGCTATCAGCGCCTCCAGGCGGAGGACGGCATTGCCTTGATTGACGCCGGGGCGCCGCCCCCGCAAATTTATTCCAACCGCGCCCATGCCGGGTGTTCATCTTTTGAGTTTTCTTCCGGCGCGCAACGTCTTGTCATCAATTGCGGCTCGCCGGATGCCAATCGCGCGGCGGCGCGCGAAGCGGCCCGGATGACAGCCGCGCATTCGACACTTGTGATCGACGATACCTCCTCCTGCCGGTTCGCGTCGCACACTGGATTGCAGAAATGGCTCGGCGATCAAATTGTCTCGGGTCCGGATAAGGTCAACGTCGAGCGGCACGACCAGCCATCGGGAACCATGATCGTCGTCGCTCACAATGGCTATGAGGCGCGGTTTGGTTTGATTCACGAGCGCCGGATTATGTTGAGCCAGGACGGCAAGTCACTCGGCGGCACTGATCGTTTGCACGCCGCCAAGGCAGGCGAGAAGACAAGTGAAAAGGCCGACGAACAGCATCCTTTCGCCATCCGCTTCCACATTCATCCGAACGTGCGCCTCAAGCGTGTCCGCGAAGGCCGCTCCGTGCTATGCATTTTGCCAAATGGAAAACGCTGGCTGTTCGAAAATTCGGCCGGGCAAGCCGATATCGAGGAAAGCGTATTTTTCGCAGCGCCGGATGGGCCGCGTGGTTGCGCCCAGATCGCTGTTCACGGCGAAACGAGCCCCGGCACGGTTGTCGAATGGAGTTTTCGCCATATCGAGCGGAAGGCTTCGCAAGGCGAGGGGTAAGCGGAGCCTTAGGGCGATGCCGCCAAATTTCCGAGTAAAAATCACAGCTTGTGTGCGGTCCTATGATTCCCAACCTCCTCTCGATTGCCGGATTTGATCCCAGCGGCGGCGCTGGTGTCGCCGCCGATCTCAAAACCTTTGCGGCGCTCGGCTGCAACGGCATGGCCGTCGTCACCGCCTTGACCGCGCAGAATACGCAAGGCGTCCGCGCCATGCATGTCCCCTCCGCGGATTTCGCCGCCGCGCAGATCGACGCGATTTTCGCGGATATCGATGTCGCCGCCGTCAAGATCGGGATGCTTGCCTGCGGCGCAATCGCCGAAGAGGTCGCCGACAGGCTCGCATTTCATAAGCCCCGTTTCATCGTGCTTGATCCGGTGCTGGCCGCGACGAGCGGTGATTCCTTGGCCACCTCCGATACCGCCACGGCGATCATGCGCTATCTTTTGCCGATCGTGACCCTCATTACGCCGAATCTTTCCGAAGCGGCGCGGCTGTCGGGCCAGGTCATCGCCCCGGATCTCGAGGGTATGCGCCGCGCCGCCAAGCTGTTTCACGCGCGCGGCGCGAAAGCGGTGCTGATCAAGGGGGGGCATGTGGGCGGAGCGACGTCCGATGACCTTTTGTCTGTCAACGGCTCCTATCGCCTGTTTTCCGCTCCCCGGGACGCAACCGCCAACACGCATGGCACCGGCTGCACGCTCGCCTCGGCGATCGCCGCCAATCTCGCCCACGGCCTTGAACTGGGCGACGCCATCGCCGCCGCGAAAGCCTATCTTTCCAAGGCATTAGCAGCAGCTGATCAGCTCTCCGCCGGTCATGGGCCAGGGCCTGTTCACCACTTCCACGAATTGTGGAAACGGTAAGTTTTGGAGGCTCAACCCGAACAAATCATCCCCGCGTGCCGGCAACCAGCGGGAATCGGCGGATGCCTGGTTCCCAAATCGCTTTGTTTCCTATATGGGATGCTGCAACCGCGAAGGTGCCGCCCTATATAAGGGCTCACTGGAATTCCTCACAAAAAAGCGTCGTCTGGGTGGTGTACGGTCCATGGACCGTCCGTCTGGACGCGGTAAATTTGAGTCAAGGTCTTAAGATGAAGCTCCGTAATATCGCGATTATCGCGCACGTCGACCACGGCAAAACGACGCTCGTCGACCGTCTGCTCCAGCAATCTGGTGCCTTCCGCGACAATCAGCGGGTCGCCGAGCGGGTCATGGATTCCAACGATCTCGAAAAAGAGCGCGGGATCACGATCATGGCGAAGGCGACATCGATCGCCTGGAAGGACGCGCGGATCAATATCGTCGATACCCCGGGCCATGCCGATTTCGGCGGCGAGGTGGAGCGCATCTTGTCGATGGTCGATGGCGCGATTGTTTTGGTGGATGCCTCCGAAGGCCCGATGCCGCAAACCAAGTTCGTCGTCGGGAAGGCGCTCAAAATCGGCCTCAGGCCCATCGTCGCGATCAACAAAGTCGATAAGCCGGATGCCCGCGTGACCGAGGTCGTGAACGAAGTGTTCGATCTGTTCGCGGCGCTCGATGCGACCGACGAACAGCTCGATTTTCCAATTCTCTATGGCTCCGCAAAACAAGGCTGGATGTCGGAGAGCCCAGATGGCCCGCAAGAGGGCATGGCGCCGCTGTTCGATCTTGTCTTGAAGCACGTCCCGGCGCCCGCCACGGCGGAGGGCGGGTTTCGCATGCTCGGCACCTTGCTCGAAGCCAATCCCTATCTCGGCCGTCTTGTCACCGGACGTATTTTCGCGGGCTCAATGAAGCCCAACCAGAGCGTCAAGGTGCTGGACCGCAAGGGCAATGTGGTCGAACAGGGACGGATTTCCAAAATCCTCGCCTTCCGGGGTATTGAGCGCACGCCAATCGAGGAGGCGGAAGCCGGCGATATCGTCGCCATCGCGGGGCTTGAAAAATTCAACGTCGCCGATACGCTGTGCGCGCCGGATGTTGTGGAGCCTTTGCAGGCGCAGCCGATCGATCCACCGACGTTGTCGATGACGTTCCTTGTCAATGATTCGCCGCTCGCCGGAACCGAAGGCGACAAGGTGACGAGCCGTGTCATCCGCGCCCGTCTTTACAAAGAGGCGGAGGGCAATGTCGCCTTGAAAGTCGAGGATACGCCCGGTGCAGACGCTTACGTTGTCTCGGGGCGCGGCGAATTGCAGCTTGCGATCCTGATCGAGACCATGCGCCGCGAGGGGTTCGAACTCGGGGTGTCGCGGCCGAAAGTGGTCTTTCAAAAAGACCCGGACACGAATCAACTTCTCGAACCGATCGAGGAAGTGGTCATCGACGTCGATGAGGAACATTCCGGTGTCGTCGTTCAGAAAATGGCCGAGCGAAAGGCCGAGATGATCGAGATGCGGCCATCGGGCGGCAATCGTCTGCGCCTCGTGTTTCACGCGCCGACGCGCGGGCTCATCGGCTATCAGGGCGAGCTTTTGACCGACACGCGCGGCACCGCGATCATGAACCGTCTGTTTCACGCTTATGCGCCATGGAAGGGCGACATTGCAGGACGGCGCAATGGCGTTTTGATCGCAAATGAAAGCGGTGAATCGGTCGCTTATGCAATGTGGAAACTCGAAGACCGCGGCCCGATGATGATCGAGCCGGGCTGTAAGGTCTATCGCGGCATGATCGTCGGCGAACACACGCGCGAAAACGACCTCGAAATCAATGTCCTGAAAGGCAAGCAGCTCACCAATATCCGTGCCGCCGGCAAGGACGAAGCTGTCCGCCTGACGCCGCCGATCAAGATGACATTGGAAAAGGCACTCGCCTATATCGAGGACGACGAACTGGTCGAAGTCACGCCGAAATCGATCCGGCTGCGCAAGGCGCTGCTCGATCCCAATGAACGGAAGCGCGCTTTCCGGGCCAAGGAAAGCGCCTGACGGATTGCCACGTTCCACCCAATAACAGCTTGTCCCGATTCTCTTTTGCTGCAATCCTTCACGCCTCGTGTGGGAGATGGATCGCGCGCTTCTATTGCGGGTTCTAAAACAAGAATGCGAGAGCCGTCTCCAGGGAGAACCAAGGAGATTGTGCAATGAGAACAAATGCGTGGAAGGTCTGTACCGCATCCGGGCTCTTAGGCGCCATCTTGGCATTCGGAGCTTATTCGGCCGCAGCGGACAATGCGGGCATTGTGAAGCTCCCGCAGGAGATCACCTTCAAGGCCACGGCGGCGGGCGTTGAAACCGCCGTCCTCTATGGCGACCCGGCAAAGCCTGGTCTTTACGTCATACGCCTAAAACTTCCAGCCGGGGTCAAAGTTGTGCCTCACACGCATCCAGAAGAGGTGCGTACGCTGACTGTGTTGTCGGGCACGCTCTATTTCGGGTTTGGCGACCATTATGACGAAAGCAAACTCACCCCCTACCCAGCCGGAACTTTTTTTTCCGAGCTTCCGAATGTTCCCCATTTCGTCGCAGCCAAGGATAGCGAGGTCATTTTTCAGGCGACCGGCATCGGCCCCAGCGCGTTGATTCCGGCGCATCCTTCAACGGAATGACGTTCTTGCGGACGGAATGGCCGGGATCGGCGGCGCAATCACCGCAACAGCATTAACAGACCGATCGCGGCAATAAGCCAGAGGGCGATGTGGCCAAGCCGCGCGCCGCGCGCTTCTGCCTCGCCGATTTTTTGGATGACGGAATCGGATAATTCGAAGCCGTTTTCGGCCATGCCTTCGATCTGGTTGATGATATTCTCGCCGCGTACAAGCACCGCAGGCAAATTGCTCGCAAAGCGCCCCAGTGTCATCGCCGCGCGGCTCGCATCCTGCAACTTCCCAGCGGGGCCAAGATTCTGCTCGATCCAAGCACCGACAACGGGCTCGGATGTTGACCATACATTGAGTTTGGGATCGAGCGTGCGCGCCACGCCTTCGACCACCACCATCGTTTTTTGCAGAAGCACAAGTTCGATCCGGGTCTTCATGTCGAAAAGGCCGGTGATCTCAAAAAGCAGGGTCAAGAGTTTGGCCATGGAAATCTGATCGGCAGTGCGCGCATGGATCGGCTCGCCAATCGCTCTTATGGCCTGGGCGAAATCCTCGACCTTGTGCACGCGCGGGACATAGCCCGCTTCGAAATGCACCTCCGCGACGCGCCGGTAATCGCGCTTGATGAAGCCATAGAGGATTTCGGCGAGAAAGCGCCGCTCCTTAAAGCCGAGACGGCCCATGATGCCAAAATCAACCGCGGTCAGGCGCCCCTCCGTGTCAACAAACAGATTTCCCTGATGCATGTCAGCATGGAACAACCCATCCCGCATCGCGGTGCGCAGGAAGGATTGAACCACGTTGCGGCCAAGGTCCTGGAGATCGTAGCCCTTGGCCGCGAGTGCCTTGACATCGGACAAAGGTGTCCCATCGATCCATTCGAGCGTCAGCACCTCTTTGGCGGTCCGGTCCCAATCGATGTGAGGAATCCGCAAATCGGAATCCTTGGAGACATTCTCGGCAAACTCCGAGGCCGCGGCGGCTTCGAGCCGGAAATCCATCTCCATCTTGACGGTGCGGGCGAGCGTATCCACAACCCCGCCGAGTTTTAGACGGCGCGCATCGTCGATCCAACGCTCGGCCAGGCGAGCCGCGAAATACATATCACCGAGGTCGCGCCGGAAAAGCCGTTCGACCCCGGGACGCAGCACCTTCACTGCGACGTCGCGTTCGCCTTCCGCGTAGTTGACGCGGGCGCGATGGACTTGGGCGATGGAGGCGGCGGCAACCGGCTCTCCAAAGCTCACAAAAATGCGGCCAATCGGTTCGCCAAAGGCCGCCTCAATCGTGGCGATCGCGACGGCGCGCGGAAACGGCTCCATCCGGTCTTGCAACCGCTCGAGCTGTTTGACCACGGCAGCGCCAACGACATCCGGGCGCGTTGCAAGGAACTGCCCGAGCTTCACATAGGACGGCCCGAGCCGGCTGATCGCGCCCGGAAGATTGGCAAGACCGCTCGCTGTTTTGCCGGCGCCCTTGGCACCGCCTGTTCCCGATCCGCGCCTCGCGAGAAGTTTCGCCAAGCCCAGCGGCAGCCGCGCGGCTGGGGGAAGGATTGAAGGATCGACATCGCTGAACACGCCGGCCCGCGCCAGCACAAAACCCGCGCGCCCAAGGCGCAGTATGGAACCGAAGGAGAAACGCAAAATCGCCGCCGCCTATTTTGTGCGCCGGTCCGGAAAAGCCGAACCCTCACGCGTGCTCTGTGGCTGGAAGATCGTGGGCGGGCCGCCAGCTTCGTTTTGGTGGCTCATGCCTAAAGCTTCCAGCCCGAATGAATGGCGACGATACCGCCCGACAGCCGCGTAAACGAGGCCCGCTCAAACCCAGCACGAGCAATTTTTTCACGAAAACTCTCAGCGTCCGGAAACCGCGCGATCGATTCGACGAGATAGCGATAGGGCTCCGCATCGCCTGCGACGAGACGGCCAATCAGCGGAATGCAGTGAAACGAATAGGCTTCGTAAAGATGGTCGAGCCCGGGCACATTCACATGCGAAAATTCAAGACAGAGAAATTTGCCGCCCCGCCGCAACACCCGGTGCGCTTCAGCGAGCGCGATCTCGATGCGCGGCACGTTGCGGATGCCGAAGGCGATCGTATAGCAGTCGAAACTATTTTCGGGGAATGGCAAGTCCTCGGCGTTGGCCTCGACAAACTCGAGTGTCCCGTCAAAATGCCGCTTGGCCGCGCGCCGCCGGCCCTCCTCAAGCATCCCGGCGTTGATGTCGAGCACCACGACTTCGGTCGAAGCGGAGCCTGCTTCCGCCACCCGGAAGGCAATGTCGCCAGTTCCGCCGGCCACATCAAGGTGCCGGAACTTCGCTCTTTTGGACGGCTTGATCCGGGCCGTGAAAATATCCTTCCAGACCCGATGGAGACCGGCGGACATCAGATCGTTCATGATGTCGTAGCGGGAAGCGACCTTGTGAAAGACCTCATCCACACGCGCCTGCTTGTCGCGCAATGGCACGCGGGAAAAACCAAAATGCGTCTCTTCTGCCATGTCAATGATGCTCGCGCGGGGCCGCGGATGGGGGCATGATTAGCGGTATTATGGGTTGCGGACCATAGCGCGGGATGCCCGCCATGGCTATGGAGGACGCTTGCGCAATTGGCCGCGCGTCCTGGAAAAATTTTTTCACATAGCGAGACGGCCTTGCCCACGCCCGAGAACGAGACCGAGATAGAGCACGATCATTGCTGCGATCGAGAAGAAAAGGCCGTTCGAAGAGATGAGATCCATGCCAAGGCCAGCGATGGGCGGGCCGCCGAGCATGCCAACCGAATAGAGCATGACAAAGGCCGCATTGGCGCTCGCCAAATCCAACCCGCTAAAGCGTGAACCAAGATGCGCGAGCCCTACGGCGTAAAGACTGCCGACGATGCCGCCCCACAGGACGAGCAAGACGCAAAACAGCGGAAAATGCGACGGCCCGGCAAGAGCCAGGGCGATGGCCCCGCAAAGCCCAAGAACCGCGAGCGATAACAATAATTTGCGTCTATCCATCTGGTCCGAGGCGATGCCGACAGGGAATTGAAAGATAACATTGCCCAGCGCGAACAGGGTCACGAACAAGGCTCCGGTTTCGGGACTGAGACCGAAGCGAAGGGCATAAACAGGAAGAAGCCCGAGACTCGCCGTTTCGATCGCCCCATATAATAGTCCGGCAAGGGTCGCCACCGGCACAGCCGTGAGAAAGCCAAGCACCGGGACCGGCGGACCGCTCTTGATCTCGGGCACCTTGCCGCTCCAAAGGATGATCGGCAACGCCGCGAGCGCGAAGAGAGCCGTGGCCACGAGGAAAGGCGCCGCGCCCGCGGTGCCGACAAAGCCCAAAATCCCTGGGCCGACGGCAAAGCCGCCTGCGAGGCTGGTCATATAAAACCCCAAGACGAAGCCGCGATGCCGGGGGGGAGCAATGGCATTGATCCAATATTCGCTGGTAACGAAGAGGACGCTGAGGGCGCCGCCGAGCACCGCGCGAATGGCAAGCCAAGCCCAATAATCATTGGTCAAGGCAAAGCTGAGGAGGCTGACGCCGCTCGTGAGAAGCGCCAGGAAAAGCACATGCTTAACGTTGAACCGGCGAGTGAGCGCCGGAACAAAGGCCGCACCCGCAAGGATGGCAAACCCGCCAGCGGTGGGGTTCAAACCGATCGCCCGTGCGCTAAACCCCTGCTCGCCAAGCCGCAAAGCGAGGAGTGTCATGGTCAGCGAAAGGCCGACGCCCACGATCGTCACAGTGGCGATCGCCGAGACGAGGGCCGGAATGACATCGCTGCTAGCAATGGATAATTCAGCCTGGTTCTCTTGAGAATTGACCGTCAATTGCGCTCTAAACCTCGGGACTGCAACGTTCTTCGTGGCACGCGGATTTATCGCGCTTCGTTTCGTGGGTGCCATGGCGGAATGGGTGTTTGCGCGAGATTGCTGAGTTTCGCAACCCTCGTCCGCGCTTTTCCTGAACGCTAAGTGGAGTTCGCATCGGCGTACCCGGCCGGGATCCCCGGCCGGCTTCGCATTTGAAGTGAAATAGCTCAGTCGCCGGATGTCTGCCGCAGTTTCTCCAGCGCTTGGTCAATGGTAAAGCTCGCCGCCTTCTGGCGTGGCGGGAATTCCTTAAAGGTCGCCAAGAATTCTGCCACATAGGATTGCGCGGGGACAAGCAAGAACGCGTGATCCAGCATCCAATCATAATAGGTATTGGAGGTGATGTCCGCCCGCTCATACGGGTCCGACCGTAGGTTGAAGATTTTTGGAACGCGCAGAGGCGTGAACGGCTCCGACCAAACCGCCAGCGTGCCCGGCGCGCGCTGCTCCAAGAAGACAAATTTCCAATTGTCATAACGCAGGCCCGTGAGGCCGCCGTCGTCGGAAAAGTAGAAGAATTCGGTGCGCGGGCCTTTGCTTTCCTGGCCGGTCAGATAGGGCAGAAAATTATAGCCGTCCAAATGGACTTTATACGTCTTGTTGCCGGCCGTGTAGCCCGTCAGCAAACGCTCCTTAATATCCGGCATGCCCGCCGCCGCAACCAATGTCGGCAGCCAGTCCATATGTGACATCGGCTCATTAAAGACCGTGCCAGGCTTGATCTTGCCCGGCCACCGCACCAGCGCCGGCACCCGGTAGGCGCCTTCCCAATTGGAGTTCTTTTCGGACCGGAAAGGCGTCATCCCGGCATCCGGCCAGGAGTTCATGTGGGGGCCGTTGTCTGTCCCATACATCACGATGGTGTCATCCGCGATGCCTAGCTCATCGAGTTTTTGCAGCACGGTCCCGACGTTTTTGTCGTGATCGATCATCACGTCGTGATAGGGGCTTTGCCAACGGCCGGCTTGGCCAACACTCTCGGGCTTGGGATGCGTCCGGAAGTGCATGTGGGTGAAGTTCACCCAGAGAAAGAACGGTTTTCCGGCGGCGTTCTGACGCGCGATGAAATCGGCGGAGCGCGCGGCGATGTCGTCGTCGATGGTCTCCATGCGCTTTTTCGTGAGCGGGCCGGTATCTTCGATCCGCTGGGTGCCGTCAGGATTGGCAAAACTGTGGAGCACGCCGCGCGGCCCAAATCGCTTGGCGAAATTCGGAAAGTCAGCGGGCTTCGGATAATCCGGCAGCTCCGGCTCCTCCTCGGCATTCAGATGGTACAGATTGCCATAGAACTCGTCGAAGCCATGGGCTGTCGGCAGAAACTCGTCCTTGTCGCCTAGATGGTTCTTGCCAAATTGGCCGGTGGCGTAGCCGAGCGGCTTCAACAACTCGGCAATGGTTGGATCGTCCTTGGAAAGACCGAGATCGGCGCCCGGCAAGCCGACCTTGCTGAGCCCGGTGCGGAACACGCTTTGGCCGGTGATGAAGGCCGAACGGCCCGCGGTGCAGCTCTGCTCGCCATAGTAATCGGTGAACAGCGCACCCTCTTGACCAATCCGGTCGATGTTCGGCGTATGATAGCCCATCAAGCCGCGCGAATAGATGCTGAGATTGGTCTGGCCAATGTCATCCCCCCAAATGAAGACGATGTTCGGCTTGCGCGCTGCGGCGTTTGGCTCCTTGGCGACCGGCTGCGATTGCGGCTGCGCCTGTGGACGTTTCTTCGCCTGACCAAATGCGTCATCGACCATTCCGGCCACGGCGAGCGTCGAGACGCTTCCCATAAGCACAGTGCGGCGGCTCAGTACGCGATCCCCGTTCTTACTCATGTATTCTCCTGCATTTGTTTTGATTCACGAATGATGCACCGGAAGCCGATATGGCTCATGGCGCTATCCACCATTTGCGGCTGCCGGGCTGCTGGCCGGTAGCGCCGGCAGTAGCTTGGCGCACAGAGAAATGACCCGCCCTTGACCACTTTGCGCGGGATGCGGCATTTCGGCATCGCTGGGTCGTAACTTGCCTCTGGCGGCCGGCCACGCGGATTCTCGGGAACGCAACAGGACTTCACAGTATCTTGCTGAGCGGAAGCGAGGTACCAGTCCGTCGTCCACTCCCAAACATTGCCGACCATGTCGAAGAGGCCAAAGCCGTTCGCCGGATAGGAACCGACCGGCGCCGTGCCAGCGAACCCGTCCCCCAGGCGAGGATCGTTGGCGAGGTTGCGCCAGGGAAATGGTCCTTGCCACGTATTTGCCATGTGGCGCCCGTTTGGCGTGAATTCGTCGCCCCACACGAACTCCTTCCCCTCTAAACCGCCCCGCGCCGCGCGCTCCCATTCCGCTTCGGTGGGCAGCGATTTGCCAGCCCACGCCGCATAGGCTTCGGCGTCCTCAAACGCCACATGAACCACGGGATGGGCCTCAAGCCCTGTAATCGAACTGCCCTCCCCTTCTGGCTGGTGCCAACAGGCGCC
Organism: Methylocapsa sp. D3K7; assembly: GCF_029855125.1. Taxonomy (GTDB): domain Bacteria; phylum Pseudomonadota; class Alphaproteobacteria; order Rhizobiales; family Beijerinckiaceae; genus Methylocapsa. The sequence continues at coordinate 3,569,329 of NZ_CP123229.1, read as the reverse complement.
GGGAACATACCGCCACCAATTCCTGTAATCGCGCGTATCGACGGGACCGCTCGTCATGTGAAAGACGAGCGCGCCCGGCACGAGCATGCCGGGGATCGCATCTGGATAAAGGGCGGGATCAAGAGGACGTTCGGCGATCGTTTTGTAGCCCGTCGCCCCGACAAATCGCGCGAACTGAGCATTGGTCACGGTGCAGTTGTCCATCCAGAACCCGCCGACGCGGACCAACCGGGCCGGACGCTCCTCCGGATAATGCGAATCCGACCCCATGTGGAACACGCCGCCAGCGATCCAGGACATGCCCCCCGGAATCGACAAGGCAGCTGCTGCATCTTCCGTCTGTTGCATGGGCTTCTGGGCGTCTTGGGAAGGCTAAACGCGACGAGTTGTCGGTCATACAGCAATCTATCGGAAGGTCCAACGCCCTGCATCAAAGCTAAATCTTGACCTTGAGCGGCGCGGAATAGTGCCTTCCGCAGCGAAAGCCACCATGCTAGAGCGATGGCCCGCGCGGCCGGCCTTGGCCTTTTTGCCTTCCAACTCGAAACGACTTATGGCAACACGAATCGATCGCCGTTTTGAAGATCTGGCGCGGCAAAACCGCGCCGCCCTCGTGACCTTTGTAATGGCCGGCGACCCTGACCTTTCTACTTGCCTTGACATCCTCAAGGCGCTTCCAAAGGCGGGCGCCGATGTGATCGAACTCGGCATGCCTTTCACCGATCCGATGGCGGACGGCCCGGCAATCCAGGCGGCGGGGCTGCGCGCGCTCGCGGCGGGGACGACGCTCGCCAAAACGCTGGCACTCGCCGCGGCTTTCCGTGAAGCCGATTCGACGACCCCGCTCGTTCTCATGGGCTATTACAACCCGATCTATGTGTATGGCGTCGAAGCTTTCCTGCGAGACGCCAAGGCCGCGGGCGTCGATGGCTTGATCATCGTCGATCTGCCGCCCGAAGAAGATATAGAGCTATGCCTTCCAGCACTTGCGGCGGGTTTCAATTTCATCCGCCTAGCGACGCCAACAACCGACGACGCACGGCTGCCAGCGGTTCTCGCCCATACATCGGGCTTTGTGTATTATGTCTCGATCACCGGCATCACCGGAGCCGCCGCCCCGGATAACGCCAAGGTCGCGGCGGCGGTCCGCCGTATCAAAGCGCATACAGCTTTGCCGGTCGCGGTTGGTTTTGGCGTGAAAAATGCCGCGAGCGCCGCGGCGATCGCCGCGCACGCCGACGGGGTGGTCGTAGGTTCGGCGATTGTCGAAGCTTTGCGCGCCTCGCTCGATAGGGATGGCAAGGCCACCGGGAAAAGCGTAGAAGCGGTGGCTGATCTTGTTGCCGAAATCGCCAAGGGCATGAGGCCATCAGCCTCTTTGGGCTGAGGTCTTTGCACCGAATTCACCAAACAGACGTCATGGTAATCTGGATAGCCAAAACTGGATAGACGATGAACTGGATCTCAAATGTCGTTCCGCCGAAGGTCAGGTCGCTGCTGCGCCGGGAAACCCCGGAAAACCTGTGGGTCAAATGCCCGGAGAGCGGCGAACTCGTCTTTCACAAGGATCTCGAAGCCAATCTCTTCGTCGTGCCCGGCTCCGGCTATCACATGCGTCTCACTCCAAAGGCGAGACTCGACAATCTTTTCGACAATGCTGTGTATGAAGAGCTTGTGACCCCGGAAGTGCCGCTAGACCCGCTGAAATTCCGTGATGTGAAGCGCTACACCGACCGGCTGAAGGAATACCGCTTGAAAACCGGCGCGCCCGACGCGGTGAAGCTCGCGACAGGCAGATTGGAAAGCATGGAAGTCGTCGTCGCGGTGCAGGACTTCGATTTCCTTGGCGGCTCCCTGGGTATGGCAGCGGGCGAAGCCATCATCACGGGCATGACCGCCGCGGTCGACCGCCACGCACCTTTTATCATCTTCACTGCCTCGGGGGGCGCCCGGATGCAGGAGGGCATCTTTTCCCTGATGCAAATGCCACGCACGACAATCGCGGTGCAGCGTCTGCGTGAGGCCAAACTTCCCTATATCGTCGTCTTGACCAATCCGACGACCGGCGGTGTCACCGCCTCCTATGCCATGCTTGGCGATATCCATATCGCAGAGCCCGGTGCCGTGATCGGCTTCGCCGGTGCGAGGGTCATTGAGCAAACGATCAGGGAACGCCTGCCGGAAGGCTTTCAGCGTGCTGAATATCTCGAAGCGCATGGCATGATCGACATGGTGGTCAAAAGACAAGACATGCGCGCGACACTGGCCCGCATTTGCGCGCTGTTGACAAAAACTCAGCCGATCGAGCAAGCGGCCGCCTAAGGACCGCGAAACAAGGGCAACATGGATTCGCTCAACGCGCTCCTCTCACGCCTCTTCACGCTGCACCGGAACACGATCGAACTCTCGCTCGGCAGGATCGAGCGGCTGCTTGCCGCGCTCGGTTCGCCGGAGGCGCGCCTGCCGCCGGTCATTCACGTCGCCGGAACCAATGGCAAGGGTTCGACGATCGCGTTCATGCGCGCCATTCTCGAAGCCGCAGGCAAACGCGTCCATGTCTACACCTCGCCGCATCTGGTGCGTTTCCATGAACGGATCAGACTGGGGACGCACGGACGGCTCGTTGGAGATACGGAGCTTTTTGCCGCCCTGACCGCCTGTGAAACCGCCAATGCGGGCCAGCCAATCACATTCTTCGAAGTGACCACGGCCGCGGCATTCAAGCTTTTCAGCGAGCATCCGGCCGATTATTTGCTGCTCGAAACCGGCCTTGGCGGCCGATACGATGCCACCAATGTCATCGCGCGCCCGGCGGCCACGGTCATTACCCCGATCTCCATCGATCATCCCGAGTTCCTCGGTGCGACAGTCGATAAAATCGCGTATGAAAAGGCCGGCATCTTCAAAGCCGACACGCTCGCCATTCTGAGCACCCAGGAAGATGCCGCCCTTGCGGTGCTCGAGCGTGAAGCAAGGCGCGTGGGCGCGCCCGTGATCGCTGGCGGGCGGGACTACGATTCCCGCGAGGAAAATGGCCGGCTTGTGTTCGAGGATTCGCGTGGCCTTCTCGATCTGCCGCCACCGCATCTGATCGGCCGCCATCAGCATCAAAATGCCGCGACTGCGATTGCCGCGTTGCGCGCGATCGAGCCCCATCTCGCGGCATCAGCTTTCGAGGATGGTGTCATAGGTGCGCAGTGGCCAGCCCGCTTGCAAAATCTCGCGAAGGGCCATGTTGGGACAATCGCCCCCGAAGGCTCCGAAATCTGGCTCGACGGCGGCCACAATGAGGATGCCGGGCGCGTCCTGGCGCAATCGATGGCCGAACTCGAAGACAAGAGACAACGCCCTCTCGTCATCATCTGCGGCTCGCTCGCATCCAAGGACACAGGGGCGTTCCTGCGGGCCTTCAAGGGCCTTGCTCAAGAAGTTGTCGCCGTACCTGTCAATGCGGACCAATATGCAAAGCCCGCCGCCGAGGTTGCCGCCGCTGCCACCGCAAACGGAATTCCCGCGGCATCCTGCGGCAGCGTTAAAGCGGCGCTTGCCTATCTCGCCGCGCGCAACTGGCCGGCGCCTCCCCGCATCTTGATCGCAGGCAGTCTCTACCTCGCCGGAGAAGTGCTGGCACTCAACGGCACGCCGCCGAACTAGGTGCGAGTCAGGCGCTTGCCGCCTTCACCTCGCGGCGCCGCGCGTGGAGGATCCACTCCGTGTAGCCATTAGGCTGAGCGCGTCCATCGAAGATCAGCTCTTTCGCCGCTTGAAAAGCTTTGCCATCAAAGCTTGGGGCCATCGGCCGGTAAAGCGGATCACCGGCGTTTTGCCGGTCGACGACCGCCGCCATCCGTTGCAAGGTTTCGGTCACCTGCTCGCGCGTGACGATTCCATGGTGCAGCCAATTGGCGATGTGCTGGCTCGAAATGCGCAAGGTGGCCCGGTCCTCCATGAGGCCGACGTCATGAATGTCCGGCACTTTGGAACAGCCGACGCCCTGATCGATCCAGCGCACGACATAGCCCAGAATGCCCTGACAATTGTTGTCGAGTTCAGCTTGAATGTCGTCAGGCGCCCAGTTCACCCGGCAGGTTGGAATGGTGAGAAGGTCCGCGAGAGGCGCCCGCGTACGCCGGGCGAGGACTTTCCAGCGGCTTGCGACATCGACCTTATGATAATGCACCGCATGCAGGGTCGCCGCCGTCGGCGACGGCACCCAGGCGGTGTTCGCTCCGGCGAGCGGATGCACGATCTTCTGCGCGAGCATGTCGGCCATGCGATCGGGAGCGGCCCACATGCCTTTTCCGATTTGTGCCCGGCCCGGCAAGCCGCACGCTAGGCCAATATCGACGTTGGAGTTCTCATACGCCGCGATCCAGTCTGTGTTCTTCATATCGTTCTTGCGGACCATCGGCCCTGCTTCCATCGAGGTGTGAATTTCATCTCCCGTACGATCGAGGAAACCGGTATTAATGAAAAACACACGATCGGCCGCCGCCGCGATGCAGGCCTTGAGATTGACCGAGGTGCGCCGCTCCTCATCCATGATGCCAATCTTGATCGTGAAGCGGGGGAGGCCCAGCATGTCCTCGACGGCGGCGAACAGCGCATTGGCGAGTGCAACCTCGTCCGGACCGTGCATTTTCGGCTTCACGATGTAGATCGAACCGTGGCGGCTGTTGTGCGGTCCCGACGCGTGTTTGAGATCGTGGATCGCGATCAGCGTGGTGACCGCAGCATCCAGAATCGTTTCGGGAATCTGGTTGCCATCTTTGTCGAGCACCGCGTCGGTTTGCATATGATGGCCGACATTGCGCACCAGCAAAAGACTGCGCCCATGCAAGGTCATGGGGGCACCATCCCGGTTTACATAAGTGCGATCTTCATTAAGCCGGCGCTCAAACAGCAAGCCATTCTTTTCAAGGCTCGCTGTCAAACTCCCCTGCATCAGTCCAAGCCAATTGCGGTAGACGCCGATCTTGTCTTGCGCATCGACCGCCGACGCACTGTCCTCGAGATCGATGATGGTGCTGAGCGCGGCTTCAAGGATGACATCGGCGACGCCCGCCTTGTTTTCGGCCCCGACCAAACTGTTCTGGTCAATCTCGATCTCGATGTGCAGGCCATGATGACGCAACAAAATGACAAAGGAATCGGGCGATTTCTTTTTGTATCCCGCAAAGCGGCCCGGATGCCGCAAGCGCGTCTCGATGCCATTTTGAAGAATAGCGACAAGCTCGCCGCCTGCTGCCTTATAAGCGGTGACCTCTTTGTGGCTGCCCTTCGCGAGGGGAGCCACATCGTCGAGAAACGCGCGGACCCAGTCCACGACTTTGGCGCCGCGTATTTTGTTATAACCCTTGCCGCGCTCCGCTCCATCGGTTTCCGGAATGACGTCCGTGCCATAAAGCGCATCATAAAGGCTGCCCCAGCGCGCATTCGCGGCATTTAGGGCGTAACGGGCGTTCGAGGCTGGGACGACGAGTTGCGGCCCCGCGACCCGCGCCACCTCCAACACATTTTCGGTCCGGAGAACAAAATCGTGGGGCTCTGAAACGAGATAGCCGATCTCGCGAAGAAATTGTTCATAACCCGCCGGATCGAACGGCTGGCTCATGGTCTTGCGATGATACGCGTCGATTTTTTCCTGCAGCTCGTCACGAAACTTCAATTGGTCGCGAATGCGGGGCGCGAACGTACCGATAAGCCCTTCCAGCCCAGTCCAAAATTGATCGGCACCGATATCCGTTCCCGGCAAAACGTCATTGCTGATGAAATCGCGCAGAACCTGCGCAACGCGGATTTCGCCCAGTTTTTCATAAGCCGTCATGTTCGAACCGCCATCTCACTGTCTTGGCACCGATTACGCTGGCACGGCTTTGCTGGCGTGTCCCCGGATTGAAGGCATAAACGATGCCAAGCTCGGGCGCCCACTGACATCAAGCGCCAGCGTCGCTGCTCTGCAAAGGTTATTGGGCCGCGTGTGCGCCCCGCATCAGCATGGCCACAAAAAACCCATCGGTGCCACTCGTCAACGGCGTCAGACGAAGACCTAAACCAAGGCGCGATGCAAACCGTGCGAGTTCGGGAAGATGCGCCGTGGAAGCCAGTTCTTGCGCGGAAAGACATTGAAAATCCGGATGCTCGCGAAGAAAAGCCGCGATCCGGTCTTCGTTTTCCTCCCGCAGAATCGAACATGTCACATAAAGTATTCGCCCATGCGGCTTTGCGAAACGGACCGCCTCTTCGAGAGCCTCAACCTGCTCCGCGATCCGGATGGCGAGAGCGCCCGGCCGCATCCGCCATTTCGCGTCGGGGTTGCGCCGCCAAGTCCCCGTGCCGGTACAGGGCGCATCCACGAAAACGAGATCGCAGCGGCCTTCGAGAGAAGCGAGCACGTCGTGGCTGCCACGCGGAGCATGCAGCTGGACGTTGCGAACCCCGGCGCGTTCGAGCCGCGCCATGCTGCGCATGAGCCTTGAACCGTCGCGGTCGGCTGCGTGGATCTGGCCCTTGTTCTGCATCGCTGCCGCAAGCGCAAGAGTTTTGCCTCCAGCGCCCGCGCAAAGATCAAGCACCTGCTCGCCAGGTTTCGCCAGGGCAAGGAGAGCGGCAAGCTGCGAGCCTTCGTCCTGAATTTCGACAAGACCCTTGACATAGGCGGGCTCCGCCGAGAGTGACGGGCCACGGCCGTCCGGCATCAAAGGTATGCGCAGGCCAAGCGGCGACAGAAGCGTTGGCGTCGCGTGCAGATGCGCGAGACCCGTAAGCACTTTGTCTCGTCCGGCCTTCAGAGTGTTGACGCGCAGATCGACCGGCGCCCGCGTGGCGAGGGCGCTCATCTCGGCGATGGTATTCTCGCCGAAGACGGCAGTCAGGGATGGTTCCAACCATTGCGGAAAATCGCCCGCGACAAAACTGGGCGCGCCGTTCAGATCGCCCTTGGCGAGGCAATTGGTTTCCCTTTCATCAAGGGGAGGCGGTGCATGCGCCTCGCCCGAACAGAGCGACATCAGCGCATCGGCGTCCATGCCGCGCGCCCGGGCAAGCGAGCCGAGAACAACCGCGCGGGGCGTTTCGCTGCCCATGAGGAATGCGGCGGAGGCCCGGTTGCGCTCCGCGTCAAACACCAGCGAAGCGATCGCCGCGCGATCCTTGGAGCCCGCGAAGCGGTGCGACAGCCCCCAATCCTTCAGCGCGTCGGCGGCCGGTCGTTTGCGCGCATTGACGTCGTCCAAAACTTCAATCGCCGCTGAAATGCGAGCACCAGGCGTCATCGAATACCAACTCTCATAATGCTCCAATCGAGGAGCCAGCAAAAATCCGGACCGCAAAGAGGCCCCACATCAGCAGCAAAATAAGCGTTCCTGCGATATAGAACTGGCCGCGCAACGGCACATAGTTCGAGGTTGTGAAGACAATGGCATGCGCAATTCGCGTCGCGGCGAAAAGCCATTCCATGACAACAAAGGGAAGATCGGCCTTTTTGGTGATGATCGCCAGCACCACGAGGACATAGAACAGGACCGGGATCTCGAACTGATTTTCGAAGCAATTGCCAATTTGCTGGGCGCGGCCGGGCCAAGGATTTTGGCGCAGCGCGATGTCCCGCCAATTGACCGCGCGGCGCTTGAGAAGACCCGTGCGTTCCTTCGCCATCCAGAGAATAAGGAAAAACGTCAGCCCAACTTGAACGAAAAGCGGCAGCAGAATTGATTGCAGGCTCATATGGCCGTCATCCCAGCGAAAGTGTTCAGCCCTTGGCTCATGATTCACCGGTCGGGTAATTCGGGCTCTCACGGGTGATCGCCACGTCATGCACATGGCTTTCGCGCAGGCCCGCCGACGAGATTCGAACAAACTGCGCGCGTTCCTGAAATGTCGCGATGTCCGCTGCGCCGACATATCCCATCGCGGCGCGCACACCCCCCGCCAATTGATGCAGGATCACCGAAGCCGGACCGCGATAGGGGACCTGCCCTTCGACGCCCTCGGGCACAAGCTTTAATTGGTCGGTGGTATCCTGCTGGAAATAGCGGTCCGCCGAACCGCGCGCCATTGCGCTGACCGATCCCATGCCGCGATAGGATTTGAACGAACGGCCCTGATAAAGATACACTTCGCCAGGGCTCTCGTCGGTCCCCGCGAGCAGCGAACCGATCATGACGCAATCGGCGCCGGCCGCGATCGCTTTCGCGACATCGCCCGAATATTTGATGCCGCCGTCGGCGATAATGGGAACATTGGCGGCCCGCGCGGCCTTGGCACATTCCATGATAGCGGTCAGTTGCGGCACACCGACCCCCGCGACAATCCGCGTTGTGCAGATGGACCCCGGACCGATGCCAACCTTGATCGAGTCGGCACCCGCATCGATCAGCGCCTTGGCGCCGTCGGCGGTCGCCACATTGCCGGCGACGAGCGCCACCTTGTTGGAGGCAAGTTTCAACCGCGCGACCTGGTCGAGCACCGCCTGGGAGTGGCCATGCGCGGTGTCGATCACGATGCAATCGGCGCCTGCATCGATCAGCATGAGCGCCCGTTCGTACCCTGAATCGCCCACCGTCGAGGCGGCGGCGACCCTGAGCCTCCCCTCGCTGTCCTTGCAGGCGGCCGGATGCAAGGTCGCCTTCTCCATATCCTTGACGGTCACCAGCCCGACACAGCGAAAATCATCATCGACGACAATCAGTTTTTCAAGACGATGCTGGTGCAAGAGGCGGCGCGCCTCGTTCTCGCTCACCCCTTCCCGCACGGTGATGAGATTTTTGGTCATCAATTCGCTGACCGGCTGCAAGGGATTGTCGGCGAAGCGCACATCGCGATTGGTCAATATGCCGCAAAGCCGCGCCGGTTTGCCGCCCGGCCCGCGCTCAACCACGGGAATGCCCGAAATCCCGTGCCGCCGCATGAGGGCCAAAGCATCAGCGAGCGTTTCATCGGGAAAAATCGTGATCGGATCGACGACCATGCCGCTTTCGTAGCGCTTGACCTTGCGCACTTCTTCGGCCTGTTCGGCCGGACTGAGGTTCCGGTGAATGACGCCGATTCCTCCGGCCTCGGCAAGCGCGATGGCAAGCCGCGCCTCGGTGACCGTATCCATGGCCGAAGACACAATCGGAATGTTTAGGCTGATGGTGGACGTCAGTCGCGTTTTCAGTTCGGCCATGCCCGGCAGGATCTGGGAATGACCTGGCAACAGGAGCACGTCGTCAAATGTCAGGGCTTCGTTCAAAGGGGATCGTGTCACAAGTGTCAATGCCAACTCCGTGCTTAGCCTCGCGGCGATAGGTCCGCCTCCCGGCGCCGCAAGAGCCCGCGCCAGTCGCATGTTCGTGAAATCATGCGGTCTAGAGTTGCCTGGGGCTCATAGCACGCCCGGAGCGGAGCGCAAACACAGACCGGCCGTCATCGGGCAGTTCTCCAAAGGCTTGCCGCAGAGCTTTCGTGACGATTTCTGTCCAAATCACGTGAAATTGCGTGACGGGAACGGAAATTGCCTCAGTTTCATGAACCTAGAGGATATATGCATCGGAAAAGCCGGGTGTGACGAGACCTGCTCCGAGTCTTCCGGGTTGAATTGGCAAGGAATTGCCTCCAATTACACCTCGCCCCCTTTCCTTTTACAAAAATCCCTTGGGAGCCCGCAGCTTTGCCGTCCTATCTCATTTCGGCGCTCACCGTCGCTTGCGCCTTATTCATGGAAAATCTCGACTCGACCGTCATCGCGACATCGCTGCCCGCGATTGCGATCGACCTTCATGAAGATCCGATTTCCCTCAAACTTGCCCTGACCTCCTATCTCGTGTCGCTCGCGATTTTCATCCCGGCGAGCGGTTGGGTGGCCGACCGTTTTGGCGCCCGCAAAATCTTCCGGATCGCCATTCTTGTCTTCACCCTGGGCTCCATCCTGTGCGGCATGGCGTCGACCCTGCCGGGATTTATCGCCGCCCGTGTGGTCCAAGGTCTCGGCGGCGCGATGATGGTTCCGGTTGGACGGCTCGTGCTTTTGCGCTCCGTTGAACGCACCGAACTTGTCAACGCGCTCTCCTATCTGACGATCCCCGCGCTTCTGGGGCCGGTGGCGGGGCCGCTGCTCGGCGGCTTCATCACAACCTATTTTCACTGGCGCTGGATCTTCTGGATCAATGTGCCAATCGGCGCTGCCGGCATTGTCCTCGCGACCCTCTTCGTGGAAGACATCACGGGCGAAGGCACGTGGCCGCTCGACGTTAAGGGCTTCCTCCTCTGCGGCTCCGGGCTGGCTTTTTTGTTGTTCGGGCTTGGCGGCGCCGGGCGCGGCCTCCTCCCTTGGGAAGCCGCGGTCTTTCTTACCGCCTTGGGCGCTACTGCTTTGATCACCTATGTCTGGCACGCCCGCCGCACCGCGTTTCCGCTGATCGATCTCACCCTTCTCAAAATCAAAACCTTCCGCGCGAGTGTGATGGGAGGGTCTTTGTTCCGCATCGGAATTGGCTCGATCCCCTTTCTGCTGCCGCTCATGTTGCAAGCCGGTTTTGGCATGAACGCATTCCAATCGGGTTCGGTCACGTTCATCGCCTCGGTGGGGGCCATGGCCATGAAAGCCACGGCGGCGCCGATCCTGCGGCTGTTCGGCTTTCGCCGCGTGCTCGTCTATGACGCGATATTGACCGCCGCCTTGCTTGCTTGTTACGGCTTCTTCACACCTTCGACTCCAGTGGTTCTCATGATGGGGGTGCTGCTGACGTGCGGCTTCGTGCGCTCGCTCGAGTTCACCAGCCTCAATGCGATTGTCTTTGCCGACATCGACAATTCAAGAATGAGCCGGGCCGTCAGCTTCTCGTCCGCCGCCCAGCAATTGTCATTAAGTCTTGGCGTCACCGCCGGTGCTGGCGCGCTGCAAGGCTTTGCCCTGCTGAACCCGGGCGTCGCTGTTCTTTCGCCCGAAAATTTCAAATGGGCTTTTGTGACGATGGCGCTGGTCTCCCTGAGCGCGGCGCCCATCTTCTTCCGCCTCCCCTCGGAGGCCGGCGCGGAGCTGATTGCAAACCCCTCGGAACCCTCGGAGGCCATCGCGCCCGCTGGGCAATGAACGAGCCTCAGAGCATGTTCCGAAAAAGTTGATCGACTTTTTCGATCAGAACATGCTCCAGCTCTTTGATTTTGAGCGATTTCTTTCCGATCAGGTGATTCCACCTGATCGGAAAGCGCTCTAGCGTTTCGTGGGGCCTCTAAAGCCGGTCGCCAGCACATAAAGCTCGGCCGAACCGGCGCGGCTGGCCTGCGGCTTCACATGGCGCACGGCGGCGAATTCGCGCTTCAGCCGGGCGAGCAACTCGTGCTCGGTGCCGCCCTGGATCACCTTGGCGAGAAAGGCGCCGCCCTCGGCGAGAACCTCGCAGGCAAAATCGGCGGCAAGTTCGACGAGGCCGATGATGCGCAGTTGATCGGTTTTCTTGTGCCCAGTGGCATTCGCCGCCATGTCGGAGAGCACGACATCGGCCTTGCCGCCGAGCCATTCCATCAGCTGCTGCGGTGCATCCTCAGCCAGAAAATCCATGACCTTGAATTCGGCGCCCGGCATGGGATCGGTGTCGAGAAGATCGATGCCAATGACTCTGCCCTTGCCTTGCTCCGAGCCAACCTTGCCCACCGCCACCTGCGACCAGCCGCCGGGGGCCGCGCCCAGATCGACAACCCGCTGGCCGGGTTTCAAAAAATGATAGCGCTCGTCGATCTCGATCAGCTTATAAGCCGCCCGCGACCGGAACCCCTCCCGCTTGGCCTTCGCCACATAAGGATCATTCAGCTGCCGCTCAAGCCACAAGGTCGAGGACAGCGAGCGTTTGCGCGCAGTCTTCACCCGCGTCTTGAGCGAACGCCCGCCTTCGCGGCCGGAGGAGGATTTTGTATCGGTCACGGTGATATCCAAGAGCATGATCCATAAAGGTACGGACTTTTTGGGATCATGCGGCGAACCTAAAAAGAGGAAGCGCCAAACGGGAGCTTTATAATGCCATGCGGCGAAAGTCCCGCAAAGTTTTGGAGGAGGGACAGTTCAAAATTTCGGTTCGCTTTTTCGAAACTGGTAAGTAAAAGAATTTGCGTGATCGCCGTGCGAGCCTTTTGTCTGGTTGCTGGGACCAAAATGGGTCACGTGAAACAACTTGGACCGATTGATACTTTGCGCTAGAGAATTTTTGCAAGGCGCGGCGATGTATAAATCCGGCTTTTTGGCGGGATCGCGGCAACGAAATTAGATCTATGCTGGGAGCTTTGATTTATCGGTAATGCCGGCGCGTCCCTGAGAAATCCCTTAATTCGGCCAGCTGACCTGAATTATGAAGTCAAGTATCTATAACGCCGCGAGCAGCGAAGTTGTGGGCACCTCCTGATGTCGTATTACTTTACTATTACGAGCTTAAATTTTTACATATTATGCTTAACACACACAAGAAAATTTATCGGGGGACGTCTATATGCGGATAAAATCTATATCCACGAAGAATTACCGTACACTACAGGATTTGACCATAAATTTTTCGAACGGATACTGCACTATCTCTGGGCGAAATAACGCCGGAAAATCCTGTCTCATAAGGCTGTTATCGAAATTATTTGAAGAAGAATCATCCTTACCTTGGGCTATAAATCAGGGCGGCTTTGAATATAAACTAGAAAAGACACAATGGCTTAAGGATAAATTCCCAATAAATATCACTTATACACTTGAACTCACAAAACCTGAAGACCCAGCCCTAATTTCATTTATAGAAAAAATTGCAACCATAACAATTCCAAATGAGATTGTTGCATTAGTTATCTCTTATTCGATAACAGAATCAGACACTGTCGATGTAACTATGTCTGTTGACCAAAATAAAATAGACGAACAGGCCACGAAAGAGATAGACAAAAAACTAAAAGATTCAAATATTATGTTTCTATACAACTCTACGACTTCTCATGAGGCGCTATATTATGGCCACAGTCGTACTCGTTTGTTTTATGACTTTATGATGTCTGCGGACGAGAAAAGGGCTCTCAGTAACGCCCAAAAAACGATACAACAAAAGATGCGTAGATTGGCTAAAGATCATACACGTCGTTTAAGTAATATACTTGGCAGACTTGCCGAAAAATACGATGTGGAGGCATCAACACCTGAAGGTCTTGCGATGGGGCGCATGCCAATCAGTATAAATCTAAAAGATCAGAATGTTGATGTGCCCCTTAGTGTCCGTCCGGGAAGTAGTTGAATCGGATGAATCATTTGTGATTCATTGGCGGCTGCCTGATTCGATGAGAGGCCGCCAATGTGGACGTCCGAAAACCGCCCGAAATACAATCGTGACAAACTGCGCTATCCGAGCGATCTGACGGACGATGAGTGGTCGCACATCGAGCCGATTATTCCACCGGCCAAACGTGGCGGACGCAAGCGCTCTGTTGAGCCGCGGGAAATCGTGAACGGTCTCATGTATGTGCTGAGCACGGGATGCCAGTGGCGTTACGTTCCCAAAGATCTGCCGCCCAAGAGCACGCTGTTTGGTTATTTCGACCTTTGGAACTGGGACGGCACGCTGGATCGCATTCATCACGCGCTCTACGTGAAGTGTCGCGAAGCCATGGATCGTGAAGCGAGCCCGACGGCCTGCGTCATCGACAGCCAGAGCGTAAAGAGCGCGGAAAAAGGGGGCGCCGCATCGATCCGAGCGGCTATGATGCTGGCAAGAAGATCAAAGGCAAGAAGCGCCATATCCTCGTCGATACGCTAGGCCTGCTGCTGCATGCAGTGGTGCATCCCGCCGACATTCAAGATCGGGATGGTGGCGTGCTTGTTCTGTCGACCTTGTTCGGCTTGTATCCGTTTTTACAAAAGCTCTTTGCTGATGGCGGATATCAGGGCCCGGTCTTTCAAAAGGCGTCGGCCAAAATCCTGCCGCATATACAAATCGAAATCGTCAAACGCTCCGATCAGGCCAAAGGGTTTGAGCTTCTGCCGCGACGTTGGGTTGTCGAACGCACCTTCGCTTGGCTTAATCGTTGCCGCCGCTTGGCCAAAGACTTCGAAAATCTCACCCGAAACGCACTCGCTTTTCTCCGTCTCGCCTCAATTCGTCTCACGCTCAGAAAGCTTTGTCTGAATTGATGAACTTTCCGGACCGACTCTTAATGATTGGGGAAGCGGCACTCAAAATCGTACGCATATCTTAATGGCCATTCTACAAGGTAATAGAATCAAAACGACATCCGCTTCAGATACAAAAATTACCCCTTTTGTCGTAATTGAAGAACCCGAAAGTTTTCTTCACCCATCTGCTCAAGCAGAGTTTGGGGGCATGCTTAAATCCCTCTCCAATGAATTTGGTATCCAAATTATTGCCACGACACATAGTCCGTATATGCTAAATCAAGAAGAGCCGGAATCAAATATTCTGCTCGCGCGAGACGTGAAGCATAAAAAACTCTGTGAAACTAAACTTATTGAAGTTTGCGGTGAAAACTGGATGGCTCCTTTTGCAGATCATTTAGGAATAGGAGCAGACGAGTTTAAAGCCTTGGGTCCAATATTTTCTGCCAGAAAATCCAAAACGTTGCTTGTAGAAGGAGACTTAGATGTCGCATATTTTAAGATATTACAGGGAGGGCTTTTAGGGTGTGAAAAATTGAACAAGGAAATAGAAGTCGTACCTTATGGTGGCAAAGATACATTGAAGAACACCGTGCTAATTCAATTTGTTTTAAGAAAATTTGATAAAGTTTTCCTAACCTACGATTTGGATGCGCACGCCGAAGTAAGCCCAGCACTCGCGAGATTAGCATTGAAAGAAAATACCAATTACGCGCCAGTTGGAATTAAGCAGGCAGGCAAGGACTGTATGGAAGGAATACTTCCAGAAAACGTTCTTGCTGCCGTAAATGGCCGAGAAACAGATTTAGTTATGAAGTTAGGAAGCGCCGATCGAAAGAAGGCAAAAGATGAACTTAAAAAGAAATATTTAGAAGAGTTTAAAACTAGAAATAATTATACAAAAGATGAGCTCAAAGAAATGAATAAAATAGTCAAACTTATAAACGCAAAGCTCTGCGGATAACTACTACTTAACGGAATGGATACGATCAGCCTGAAAACCCTCGAACCACTCATATTGTGTGAGCGCACAATCTCACGCTGCGTCTGATTTCTTATGTTGCATCATTTGATCGTCTTAGCTGCTCTTGACGATGGGTGAGCGTCGGCTCGCGTGACTCCCAGCGTTCGTACAAACCTTTGGCCCAATCATACAAAAGCCCAAGCGAAAACGCCGTCCAAATCCTTGAAAGTTTTTTCTGTCCCATCGTACCAAAACGTTTCACGTGAAACACTTTGGTACGATTGACAGCGCCGCCATCCGCCTAGTCCGGTGACCGGTCAGCGCTGATGAGCTGGATCAACATGCCATCGCGCAAACCGCGATCGGCGATGCGAACGCGATCGGCCGGGAACACGCGCCGGATCGCCTCAAGAATGGCACAGCCGGCAAGCACGAGATCGGCGCGGGTTTGGCCGATGCAGCCGTTGGCGGCGCGCTCCGCGTACGTCATGTTCCGCAAGCTGGCCACCGCATGATCCACCTGGCAACTCGACATCCACAAACCATCGACACGGCGGCGGTCGTAGCGGGGCAGACCGAGAAAGACCCCAGCGATTGTCGTCACGGTTCCGGATGTTCCGAGCAAATGGAAGCGGTGGCAGCGCCGTTCCAAACCGGCCCTTGCGGCAAACCCCTCAAGTTCCGGGACAACGTGATCGACCATGGCCTCGAATGTCTCTCCGGACACCTCGATCCCGCCGAACTCCTCCGCCAAGGTGACAACCCCGAGCTTGAGTGAGTCCCAAAAACGGATTCGCTGGTCGAGCGCCGCGCCATTCGATGGCCCGCCTCCGGGCGCTGGCCGGGCAAGCCAGACCAGCTCGGAGGAGCCGCCGCCAATGTCGAACAGCACCGCGCTCTCGGCGGCGGAATCGACCAGCGAGGCGGAGCCGGTGGCCGCCAGCCGCGCCTCGGTTTCCCGGTCCACGATTTCCAGTTCGAGGCCGGTTGTTTCGAAGACCTTCTCCAGAAATTCGTCGCTGTTGCTTGCCGAGCGGCAAGCCTCGGTCGCGATCAGCCGGGCCCGGGTGACTCCCCGTGAATGCATCTTGTTGCGGCATATTTCGAGGGCACGAAGAGTGCGGTCGATCGCGGCGGCGCTCAGCTTGCCGCTCCGCGACAGACCTTCGCCCAATCTGACGATACGGGAAAAGGAATCGATGACGCGAAAACAATCTTGGCCGCGGCCCTCCGATGCCTCGCGGGCGATCAGAAGACGGCAGTTGTTGGTGCCAAGATCGAGAGCCGCGTAAACGGGCTTGTCTCCGGCCTTCCTCGCAAGGGCCGCCATGGACTCCCCCGCAGGGGCCGCCCAGCCATGGTCCAAAATCTCCACGTCTTGCACCAAATCCGCCCGCGCCCGCACGCTTGTGCGAGGCGCGTCAATCACGAGGCCGCCGGTGGCATCATCCGCTGGTCCCACGTCCCGCCCCCGGAGCCATGTCTACGTCTTTTTCGATCACAATGAAGTGTAGCAAGGCCCGCCCCAAACACCAAGCGTTGTGAAGCATTTGCGGGAAATGAAATGTTTGTAAAGCCACGCTATAGCCTAGAGCCCGGAGCGTTCATGAAACGGCTCGGGCAACCTCGGTCCGCAGCATCGGCAAGACCTCCTGCTCAAACCAGGGATTGCGTTTGAGCCAGCCGTTGTTGCGCCAGGAGGGATGCGGAAGCGCGATAATCCGCGGCGCCTCGCCCATGAAATCGCGCCAGCGGCGGACGGTTTCGTCAACCCCAATGCCGTTCGGCAGCGGCCTGCCAAGCCGATTAAAATGATAATCCTGGGCGTAGCGGCCAATCGCGAGGATGCATTCAATGTGCGGCAACGCCAAAAACAAGTCGCGGTGCCATGTCTCGCGGCATTCGCGGCGCGGCGGCAAATCGCCTTTGTGCGCATCGTGACCTGGAAAACAAAACCCCATGGGCACGATCGCCACCTTCGCTTCATCATAAAAGACCTCCCGCGTCACGCCCATCCAGCTCCGCAGCCGGTCCCCCGAGGCATCGTTGAAAGGCAATCCCGAAAGATGCACTCGGATGCCTGGCGCCTGGCTTGCCACCAGCAATTTTGCGCTCGAAGAAACCCGCAAGACCGGTCGCGGCTCGTGCGGGAGGGGGGCCTTATACGGGGCCTCGATGCACAGCCGGCAAGCCCGGATACGGCTGGCCAGGGCCGCGAGATCAGCACTCGGACCGGTGCAGTTCATGCGAGACGAGAACTCCAAGTAACGTTGCACGCCTGTCCCGCGCAAGCCTTAGGGCGCATTGAGCTTTGGCCGTGCAAGACCATGCCAAAGACGAGCCTGAGGTGCGAACAAATCGAATGATCGCTCAAGGGTGTCATTAATCTTTTTCCACCATCGTCTCCATACTCTTTCGAGTGCACCGAGAATTGAGCGGATCTTCCAAAGAATGACGAATCTCACCACGGGCCCAATCGCGTTCGGAATTGCGGGCGACCCGAGGGCTGCCGTGCCGCGTGGACGCCTGGCCCCCGAAGTGCGCGATGCCCGCGAAAAGCTCACGTCCTCGGCGTCCTCCCAGCACGCGTTCGACATCGAATTGCTCCACCTTTTCGCGCGCGGACGCCGGTCGTCGGCCCCCGCGATGGCCGGCATCGCCGCCGTGGTTGCCGCCGCCGCCGCCCCATGGGTCGGCACCGAAAAGGTTTTGCTATGGGGTGCCCTCGATGCCTTCGCACTAGGCCTGGCTTGCCTTTTGGCCAGCAGATTGCTTGCCACAGACGCGTCCAGGCTCGACCCTCTTCGCTGGCGTTGGATATTCATCTTCGCCGAGACGTTCCAAGGCATCACATGGGCGGTGATTGTCTGGCTTATCGGCCAGTCCTGCGACCTCGAGGCGCGTGGCTTTGTCCTTGTTTTGCTTTTGCTCGTCGCCGCGATGAACGCGACGATCTCCGCCGCCATACCCTCGGCGCTGACCGGCGCGTTAACGCCGATGACGCTCGCAACTCTGGGTTTCCTATGCTCGGCAAGCGTTTCCAACGGGACCTTCGCCTTGATCGCGCTGGCTTGCGGCACCCAGTTTTATTTCATGTATCTTGCGAGAAGACTGCATGCGGCTTCGCTCGACACGCTCTCGTTCCAAGCCGAGAAAGACGAACTCATCGCGGAGCTCGAGCAAGCCAATGCAATCAGCGATCTTGCGCGCCGCCGCGCCGAGGCCGCAAATCTTGCCAAATCCCGCTTCCTAGCGACGATGAGCCACGAATTGCGCACACCGCTCAATGCGATCCTCGGTTTTTCCGAAGTCATGAAAGGCGAATTGTTCGGATCGCATATTGTGGCGTCCTATAAGGACTATTCGAATGATATCCATGCCAGCGGACAGCATCTCTTGGTGCTCATCAATGAAATCCTCGATCTTTCCAGGATCGAGGCGGGGCGTTTCGATCTCAAGGAAGAGGCAGTTGCGCTTGCGGATATTGTTGGGGATTGCCGGCGGCTTCTGGGATTGCGGGCAAAAAAGCGGCAAATATCCATTGAAACGGCGGCGCATCCGTACTTGCCCCGGATTTCGGCCGATGCACGCGCGATTCGTCAGGTCATTCTGAACCTGTTATCAAATGCCATCAAATTTACGCCGGAAAGTGGATCAATTAAGATTCGCATTGGCTGGACATCCAAGGGCGGTCAATATGTGGCCGTGCGCGACAGTGGCCCGGGTATTCCGGAAGAGGAGATCCCGACCGTCATGTCGTCGTTCGGGCGAGGAACGCTGGCGCAAAAAAACGCCGAGGAAGGCTCGGGTCTCGGTTTGCCCATCGTCAAGGGGCTGGTCGAACTGCATGGCGGAACCTTCACTTTGCAATCAAAGCTCCGTGAAGGAACCGAAGTCATCGTGATTTTCCCCCCCGAACGGGTGATGGACAATGTGCCCGCGATGTCCGAGGGCAAGGTCGAAGGGAAGAAGCGCGTCCGGCGCGTGTCCGCTTAGGCCCCATGACTCGCCTGGCAAGAAGTGTAACAGGAAGCCAAATTTGTTCCATATCCAGACGCTATTACCTTCGATGACCTGGCGCGCCCCGTCACCGAAGCTGATGCGCATGCCGGTGATTTGCGTTCTCTTCGGCTTCGCAATGGTTTTGCCGGCGGGAGCCGTTGAACAACCCGCGGATGTGGTGCACGCGAAGGTCGCCCCCAAGTCAACGCAGCAAGGTGACGCAAGTGGCCAGGCGCCAGAGGCGGCTTTGAACGCCCTGCCCGCTCCGGTCACGACGTCACATACGATTGAGCTTCCCGGACGCATCCTGCGCTTCAAGGCGATCGCGTCGGCGATCCGCCTAAGCGATGCCGAAAGCCTCGCGCCCAAGGCCGACATTGCCACCCTGGCTTTTCTCCTCGATGGCGGCGACGCCGCCAAGCGGCCCGTCACTTTCGCAATCAATGGGGGACCAGGCGCCTCTTCCGCCTGGCTTAATCTTGGAGCTTTGGGCCCTTGGCGATTGCCTCTCGACAGGGAGGCCCCATCCCCCTCGGCTCCTCCAGCCACAATCGATAACCCCGACACCTGGCTTGATTTTACCGATCTCGTTTTTATCGATCCGCCGGGCACCGGCTATAGCCGCATCTTGGCTAAAGGCGATGACACTCGCCACCATTTTTATTCGGTCAATGGCGATATTGACGTCCTGGCGGTGACGATCCGCAAATGGCTCGTTGCCAACAAAAGGCTTGCCAGTCCTAAATTCATCGTCGGCGAAAGTTACGGAGGCTTTCGCGCCCCAAAGCTTGCGCGCCGGTTGCAGGACCAGGAGGGAATCGGAATCAAGGGCCTTATGCTGATTTCGCCGGTGCTGGATTTCGGCTGGTTCGAAGGCGTCAACAATCCGCTGACCTTCGTAACACGCCTGCCCTCGCAGGCCGCCGCGGCGAAGGGTATTGCTGGACCCGGCGGCCGCGACGCCCTGAAGGACGTGGAAGCTTATGCGGCCGGACCCTATCTTACCGATCTCTTGCGCGGCGAACGCGATCCCGGCGCGCTCGCGCGCATCGCTGAAAAGGTTGCGGCGTTTACAGGCCTTGATCCAGAGATGGTCCGCAAGCTCGGCGGGCGCATCGACATAACAACATTTGCGCGCGAGCGGACACGCAGCGGGGCAAAAATCACCAGCCTTTACGATGCGCGTGTCAGCGGTTTCGATCCGTCCCCGCACGCGGCGTCGAGTGACTATTCCGATCCCATCCTCGATGCCATCAAAACGCCCCTTGCGAGCACAATGGCCGATCTTACGGGCAACCGGCTTGGCTGGCCGGTCGAAGCCCGCTACGAGATTCTCAACGAAGAGGTCAACCACGCCTGGGATTGGGGCAAGGGTCGCGAGCATGCGGAAGCGCTTTCCGATCTGAAACGCGCGTTGGCACTTGATCCTTCCATGCGCGTGCTCGTGGCGCATGGGGTGACAGATCAAGTGACACCGTATTTTGCCTCGAAGCTGCTGATCGACCAAATCCCCCCAATGGACGATCCTGACCGTGTGCGCCTCAAAGTCTATGACGGCGGCCATATGCTCTATCTGGACGACAAATCCAGAGCGGCTTTGCGCGACGACGCAAAGAAGTTGATCGAGAGAAAATGAGAAAACAACTGGTTTTATTCCGCTGATTTTCTCTCCACTTTGGCCTGCTCAAAGGTTGCCATTCCCGTGTGGCAAGCCATTGCGGCCTTGATGATCCCAAACGACAGAGCCGCGCCGGAGCCTTCGCCGAGTCTCAGGCCGAGATCGAGCAAGGGGTCCTTCCCCAACCGCCGCAGCACGGCTCTGTGCGGGGCCTCCGCCGAAACATGGCCGGCAATGCAATGGTCGATCGCCGTGCTGTCCAAGGCCCGCAGAATTGCAGCGGCGGCGCAGACGACATAACCGTCGAGGACGACCGGGATGCGCTGGATCCGGGCGGCCATGATCGCCCCGGCGATGGCTGCGATTTCGCGGCCGCCGAGACGCCGCATCACCTCCAGCGGATCCTCAAGATGCGCCTTGTGATGCGCGACCGCGGTTTCCACGGCGGCAATTTTGCGTGCCAAGCCCCGATCATCGACTCCCGTGCCCCGGCCAACCCAATCTTCCGCCGCACCCCCATAGAGCGCGTGATAAATGGCAGCCGCGATGGTCGTATTGCCGATGCCCATTTCACCAAGACACAAAAGGTCGACATCGCCTGCAGTGGCTTCCATCCCAAAGGCAAAGGTCGCGGCAGCCTCCTTCTCTTCCAGGGCCGCGGCTTTGGTAATGTCCTTTGTGGGCACATCAAGAGCCAGATCGAAGACCTTCAAACCGATCCCATAGGCCGCGCATATCTGATTGATTGCGGCACCACCGGCGGTGAAATTGTCTTTCATCGCGCTTGTGACCGAGGCCGGATAGGCCGAGACGCCATTTTCAACGACACCATGATTGGCCGCGAAAACCGCGACAACCGGCCGGTCGATCGATGGGGTGGGCTTGCCCTGCCACGCGGCCAGAAAAGCGACGATGTCCTCAAGCCGGCCCAGCGAGCCTGGCGGTTTGGTCAGTATTGCCTGGCGCTCTTGCACGGCCTGCCGGGCGGCCTCCGACGCCACAGGCATGAGCGCGACCAATTCGCGAATGGAGTCGAAAGGTTCCGGGGCGGGCATTGCAACCTGACGCAGGAGATAAGGTCCCCCTCCTTAATCCAGAGCGGCGTCCGCTGAAACCCGCATGCGGCAAGAAGTCTATATTTTGCTGCAAATGCGATATTGCAATGCAACAAAATTATCCCTATGTAGCTTTTATCCGTCAGCTAGGGAGGCAAAGGCTAACGTTATCAATATGAAATGGAGACCACCCCTATGAAAAGCCAGATTTCCTTCATCGCGATCGTTCTCGTCATGGCGACGGCGGTGCTTGGGTTTGCCACCGTCGGCCCTCTGCGCGCGACCCCTGACACTCAGACCACTCCCGTGCAGGTCTCCGAGTCAAACACCCACGGCCCAGCATCACGGGTCTTTTGCTATAATGGCACCACAGGAGAGCAAGGCAGCCTCTACCGTGGCTGGATCTGCGAGCCTGAGCAGAAACTCCCCCTGACAAACTAGTCGCAGCCGAGAGGCACAATAAAAAGTTGCTGCAGGAGTTTGCAGCAATGAGGCACCAGCTTGCGCTTGCGGGGTCAACAATCCCGCGGCGCAAAATCCTCAACTTTAGACTGTTTGCCGCAGGGCCGATGACCGATGTGCGACAAGAAAAGCATTATTGCTGCGGTAGCGATATTACAACGCAGCATTCATGTTCCTAAATTAAGATAGCGCAATCGCATGGGAGGAAAAAAACTAACATTATCAATGTGGAATGGAGATCGACCGATGAAATGCCAGCTTTCTATCACGACCATTGGGCTCTTGCCCGCTCTCGCTTTCCTCGCCGTGGCAACAATCGGTCAGCCGTTCTCCGTTCATTCGCTCAAAACCGTCCAGACTGCCTTTGCCGGGACGAGCGATGCACCGGCTGCCATGCCATGCCCCGAAGGCGTGCCGGGCCGGTATAGCAAACTGCATCACGACTGGGTCTGTTCAATCGAGCTTGCGCCGGTCCCAAACCCATGAAATTCCGGTTTCTGGGAAGCAGAGTCTCGCGGCCCCCTCTGCACTCGACAAACGCCGCATGATCAAGGAAGAGAAGCGATGCGCCACGGCTCATCGCTTCTCGCCGATTTTTGGCTTTGTCTCGGATTTTACACGCGGTTGCCAATACCCCGGGCAGCGCGTCAAGCGACGGCACAGTCACTTGCCCATTTTCCGCGCGCCGTGCGAATCCTGCCACTTGCCGGAGCCCTTTTGGGAGCAATCGCGGGGATCGTCCTGGCAGTGGCGGTTGAACTCGGCTTGTCTCCGCTTCTCGCCGCGCTCCTAGCGCTGAGCTGTTTGATCATCCTCACCGGCGCTTTGCATGAGGACGGCCTGGCCGATTGCGCCGATGGCTTTTTTGGCGGTGCGACCCGGCAGCGCAAGCTGGACATCATGCGAGACAGCCAAATCGGCACGTTTGGAGCCTTGGCGCTCCTGCTCAGCCTCTCTGTACGGGCCGCAAGCCTTGCGTCCATTACCAGTGAAAGCCCAGGTCTCGCGGCTGCCGTGCTGATCGCTGCCGCAGCTTTGTCACGCAACGCGGCCCTTATTCCTTTGGCTGTCCTTCCCCCCGCGCGGCAGGATGGCGCGGGTTACGCGGCTGGAACGCCGGATGCTATGGCGCTCGCCGCCGCCGCCTGCCTCGCCGCCGTTTTTGCGCTCGGTCCTATCCTTGCGGGTGCCGGATTTGTCCGCACACTTGCGGCCATCGCACTCGCAACAGGCGCGGCCTACGCGATGGTGCCGTTAGCCAAAAAACACATCGGCGGTTGCACGGGCGATGTTGCAGGGGCCGCGCAGCAATTCAGCGAAATCGTCTTCTACCTCGCTTTTGCTGCGCGCTTTTAGCGAGCCGGCAGGCGGCGGCTCAGGCTTCAAACCCCCGCGAGATATTGCGTCGGATCGACGGGCGTTGTGCCTTTGCGCAATTCGAAATGGAGCTGCGGTGAGGCGACATTGCCGCTCTGTCCGGATTTGGCAATCGTTTGGCCGCGCTTCACCGTCTCGCCGCGCTTGACTTCGATGTCGCTCGTATTCGCATAGGCGGAAACGAAGCCATTGGGATGCCGGATCAAGATCAGATTGCCGTAGCCTTTCAACTCGTTTCCGGCATAGGCGACGACGCCGCTTTCGGCTGCCTTGACGGAGGTGCCTTCGGGGACCGCGATATTGATCCCATCATTGCCGCCGGGTTTAAACGCCTGGATGATCCGTCCGCGCGCCGGCCAGCGAAATTCCGGATTGGCGGCGTCAGCGGTGGTTGCGCTCGCTTTGGCTGGTTCGGCCGCACCCGGGGCTGGGTCAGCCTTGGCCGTCCGGGACGTCTCTGGCTTGGCAGCTGAAGGCGCTGGGCTAGCGGCTGCGGTCTTTTGAGCCTGGGGAGTAGCGGAAAGCTTTTGGGCTGGCTTCGCGGCCGGTTCGACAGCGGCTGTCTTCGCCGCCGGCGCGTGCGCTTTCGCCAATTTGAGGGCCTCGGCCTGGCTCGCCAAGGAGCGCGGCGGTGTCCCAACTGCCTTCGCCGATGCCGCCGTGTTGCGGACCGCAATCGCTCCGCTCGAGGCAGCAAGCGCCGCATTGTAGACCGGGATCACGATACGGCTGCCCGGCTGGATTTGGGATGCCGAGGAAAACCCATTGGTCTTGACGAGCGCGTCCACCGGGATTCCGTAGCGACTAGCGAGGACCGCGGCCGTTTCGCCTTGCGCGACGACCACCGGCGAGCCGCCTTGCGCGGACCATCCGGCAACGCCGCCGCGCGGCGCTTGCGAGACGGCGGCGACGCGGGGCACTGGCTGCGACACCGGCGCGGTGCTCGCCTGCGGGGCGCTGAGCGGCCGCGACTGCACCGGCGAGACCGGCACCGAACTGGCAAATCCACCAGAGGCGGGGGCCGGCTCGGAGACGTTCGCCGACGTCTGGAAAGGATTGGACAGCGGATCGCTGAGGCGCTCCGAACTGGCGCAACCGGCGAGCAAACCGGCAGCAACGCCGGTCAAGGCAAGACGAAACGCAAGACGCGATCCGGAACCACAAATAAAATCAGTCATGACGCAACCCACCGACGCAATGTCTCTCGACCTACTAAGGCGTGGACTAAGTTAAAGGACGGTTTAAGATGAATGGATATTCACCGAAAAGCCGACAAAATTACGATTATTGGCAACTGTGGCTTTTATGCTTCACAACGCGCGCGCTTCGCCCGGCAGAAGCGCTTGCAGCCGGGATGGGCAGATCGGCGTTTCATCAAGGCCGCCCACCTCGTTGCGGGTGATCCGCGCGATCTGTTGACCCGGCGCTGACCCAGGGACAGGCCGGGCGGCGACCAGCAGACCTTTCTCGCCGAGCAAAGCGAGGAGGTTTTCGGGAACCTCGACAAGCAAGCCCTGGACGATAATCCGGTCAAAAAGGCCAATGTTGGGCGGGAGCGCAAAACCATCGCCGAAGACGACGGCCGCATTGCCGACGGCGAGCCGCGCCAGCCTTGCCTCCGCCTCGATCGCAAGACTCTGAAACCGCTCGATCGACAGCACTTCGCGCGACAGCCGCGCGAGCAGCGCCGTGGCATAGCCCGATCCCGTCCCGATTTCGAGCACCCGATGGGCCGGGTCCGGCGCCAAGGCCTCGATCATCCGGGCGGCGAGCCAAGGCTCCGGAAGGGTCTGGCCGCAGCGCAACGGCAGCGAGATGGGCCGGCGTGCCAAATCCGCAAAACGGTGCGGCACAAAGATTTCGCGAGGGACATTTTCGAGCGCCCGCAAAAGATTGAGATCCTGGATGCCGCGCGCCCGCAAATCCATGAGAAACGCCGCAAGGTTTTGCGCGTCCGGCGTATCGTTCGCGGTCTCAGGCGGCACGGGCCATTCGAGCATCATTGGCCTAACACAATGCCCGCGCATAGCGGTTGAGCGAATGTTCGTCGGTGGAATCGAGTCTGAGCGGCGTCACGGAAATGTTGTTTTGCGCCAAGGCTTCGAGGTCCGTTCCAGTTCCAGGGTTCAAACTGCCCCTGGTAAAGGAAATCCAATAATACGGGTTGCCGCGTCCGTCGGCGCGCTCGTCGATGGTGATCGTTTGCGCGTCACGCTTTCCCTGCGACGTCACAGCGACTCCGCGCACGTCCTCCGGCTGGCATGCCGGAAAGTTGACGTTGATGACGATATTTTGCGGAATGCCCTCGGCCAAAATTTTGCCTATGAGACCTGGCGCATGCGTTTCAGCGCACTCCCAATAAGCTTCGTCATGGCCGACCGGGCCATAGGCTTGGGACAGCGCAATTGATGGAATACCAAGGCTCGCCGCTTCCAACGCGCCCGCGACGGTGCCCGAATAGATAATGTCCTCGGCAATATTCTGGCCGTTGTTGACGCCCGACAGGACGAGATCGGGATTGACGCCGTCGAGCAGCTTGCGCACGCCCATGATCACGCAATCCGTCGGCGTGCCTCTCACCGCGAAATGACGAGAAGAAATTTTGCGCAAGCGCAGCGGATCGTTGATCGACAGGGAATGAGCGACACCCGATTGATCATATTCGGGCGCCACGACAAAGACATCGTCCGACAGAGTCTTGGCGATGCGCTCAAGCACGGCAAGGCCCGGCCCATGAATGCCATCATCGTTGGTGATCAAAATGCGCATTGGGCTTAAGCTTTCTTGATTGTATCGATTACGCCCATATAGACGCGCAATGCCTCCGGCACAGTGACGGACCCGTCTTCGTTTTGATAATTCTCCAAAACCGCGACAAGCGCGCGCCCCACCGCGACGCCCGAGCCATTGAGGGTATGGACAAAGCGGGGCTTGCCGTCTGCGGAACGGTAGCGGGCATTCATCCGGCGCGCCTGGAAATCGCCGCAGACGGACACCGACGAGATTTCGCGATAGCGATTCTGCCCTGGTAGCCAGACCTCGATGTCATAGGTTTTTTGCGAGGCAAAGCCCATGTCGCCGGTGCACAGCGTGACGACGCGATAGGGAAGTTTGAGCTGCTTTAAAACTTCTTCGGCACAGGACAACATGCGCTCCTGCTCGGCGAGCGAAGTTTCGGGTGTGGTGATCGAGACGAGTTCGACTTTTGTGAATTGATGCTGACGGATCATGCCGCGCGTGTCTTTGCCAGCGGCGCCCGCCTCAGCGCGAAAGCACGGCGTGCAGGCCGTTAAGCGAAGGGGTAGTTCTTTTTCGTCGAGGATTTTTTCGCGCACGAGATTTGTGAGAGGCACTTCGGCGGTGGGGATGAGCCAAAGACGCTCACTATCCTCCACAACGTGGAATCCGGATTCATCGCCGAGCTTTATCCGAAACTCTGCAACTCTTTCCCGAAGATCAGCACTTTCAGCATCGTCTATAAGCGATCTGGGGACGTCCATATCTAATAAACTCTCCAAACCCTTTACCAGCCATTCATCTCCCTCCTCACGCACGGCCTGAATTCGTTGGAGCAAGTTTTCACGCTCCCTTTTTTCGAATTCTTCGTCTGAGATCCGTCGATACGCGGGAAATTGGTCATCCTTAAACTTCGGCAATTGTGCCGTGCCAAACATGGCATCGTCTTTTACGAGGATCGGCGGGTTCACTTCCGTATAGCCCTGCTTTTCCGTATGCAGATCGAGCATGAACTGACCAAGTGCCCGCTCCAGACGTGCAAGTGCGCCTTTGTTGACGACAAATCGCGCACCGGAAATTTTTGTCGCCGTTTCAAAATCCATGAGGCCAAGCGCTTCGCCGATGTCGAAATGCTCCTTTGGCGCAAAGCTGAAATGCGGCAGCTCGCCGACGCGGCGTAACTCGACATTGTCGTTCTCGTCCTCGCCATCGGGCACTTCATCGAGAGGCGTATTGGGATTTTCGGCGAGCGCCACGTTAAGCTCCTTAATCGCCTCGCGCTCCTCGGCCTCATACGCCGCAAGCGCCGTCTTCAACTCCGCGACTTCGGCTTTCAGCTCGTCCGCCCGCACAACATCCTTCGTTTTGATCGCGACGCCGATTTGTTTCGAGGCGACATTGCGCCGCTCTTGCGCGGTTTGCGCTTTGGCGATCGCGGCGCGGCGCTTGTCGTCGAGCGCAAGCAGCGTTGATGCCAGCGGTTCAAGGCCACGCCTTTTGCGCCCCTTGTCGAAAGCCTCGGCGTTGTCGCGAATCCATTTGATGTCGTACATAAAGTTCTTACGTCCCCGGAGCTTGTCCAGCGGCGTTGGCGGCCGCCCGGTTTTTTTCGATCATACTGACGGACAAGATCGACAGCTCGTAAAGGCCGAGCGCCGGAACGGCAAGCGCCAGCATCGAAAAGATGTCGGGCGGTGTTAGGATCGCCGCGGCGATAAAGACCAGCACGATTGCATAGCGCCGCTGCTTGCGCAAAAAATCCGACGTCACGATCCCGATTCGTCCCAGAAGCGTCAGCACCACCGGCAGCTGAAACGTCACGCCGAAGGCGAAGATCAACGTCATGATGAGCGACAGATATTCACTGACGCGCGGCAGCAGTTCGATTTGCGCCCGGCCCGGCTCCTTGGCTTGCTGCATGCCAATGAAAAAATGCAGCAAATTCGGCATGACAACGAAATAGACGAGCAGCGCCCCTGCCGCGAAAAACACCGGCGTCGCCAGAAGATACGGCGCGAAGGCTTTGCGTTCGTGCCGGTAAAGGCCGGGCGCCACGAAAGCGTAAAGCTGCCCGAACACCACCGGGCAGGAGAGAAACCCCGCTGAAAAAAGCGCGACCCGGATTTGCGTGAAAAAATATTCCTGCGGCGCCGTGTAGATGAGCCGCGCATCGGGACCGGCGGCATGTTCGAAAGGCACCACCAAGATGTTGTAAATGTCCTTGGCGAAGTAGAAGGAGATCATGAACATCACGATGAAGGCGGCGAGCGCCTTGATGAGCCGCGCGCGCAGCTCGATCAAATGATCCATCAGAGGCGCTTTGGTCGCCTCGATATCGGCATCGGTCATGGGTGGCTCGTTCCGGCAGGTCTTGGGCGCTTCTCTGTAGCCGAACCGGGGCGCCCGGACCAGTCAGACCTTTTCTTACGGCGTTCCGCCCCCGGTGTCCGGGCGTGGGGGCGGCGTCTTCCCAACCTCGGCCGCGAGGGCATCGGCGAGCGCCCGCATCCCGGCCTCCGTACTGACCGGAGCGGGCGGCGCATCCGGCGCCGGTTCCGGCACCACGGGGGCAACGCCTTCAGAGAGATAGGTTTCGTCTCCGTCTTTGGGCGTGTCCGGCAAATGCGGAAGGGCGACCGTATTCAAAGACGAATCTGCGGCACCCGGCGCGGCGATGGCCGGGGTTTCCCCGGGGGGAAGCGCCGGTTTGTCCGCCGCCTCCAAGGCGCTGGTGATTCCGGCCTTGATTTCGGCCAGCGGGTCAAGACGCGTATCCAGCTTGGCGCTTTCCGCCAGCTTTTGAACATCCGCCTTGAGATCCTCGATCTCGGCCTCGCGCATCGCGTCCATGAATTGGCCGCGAAACTCGGCCGCCATGCGGCGCATTTTGGCGGCCATCTGGCCCACCTGGCGCATGACGCGCGGAAGTTCTTTCGGCCCGATGACGATCAGCGCCACGATCCCAATGATGACGAGCTTGCCGGCGTCAAAATCAAACATGAGGACCCGTCATGGAAGGCTGGCCACGCAAGCCCCGAACCCCTCAGCCAAGCTTCCGTGATTCCGGAATCTTTGCCGGATCGGCGGTGGTCTGATGATCGATGCTGCGCATGGGAGTATCACCGGAGTTCGCAATCTCGGGCTTTGTGTCCTCTTCCGCGAGGCCTTTTTTGAAGGATTTGATGCCCTTGGCGACATCTCCCATAATGTCGGAAATCTTGCCTTTGCCGCCAAACACGATCAGCACGACGGCTCCGACGATGATCCAATGCCAGATCGATAGACCGCCCATGGCGAAAACCTCCAAAATCCGCGTGGCGCCCAAAGCTGGCCGCCGTTGCCGGAACCTAGGCTCCCCCTTGCATAAAAACAAGAAGCCCTGGCCTCATTCCCGGCGATTATGGATCGCCAACCCAGGCTGCTGGCGTGCTTAAGACGATCTTTGATGAAGAGAATGGAGGGTCAAGAAATCAAAAAAACCCAAGCTCGACCTTATCGCACTACGGCGCTTGCGCCAAAAGCCCGTGCCTGACATCAGGCCGCCTCGCGCATGTCCTTTCGGCCAGATCGCCAATCGTACCAAAACGTTTCACGTGAAACGATTTGGTAAGACCGGACCGGATTTCCGGACAGAATTGATGTTTTAAACCTCAGTCTCAGAAACCGCGCTTCCGGGCTCATCGTCTTCCGAATCGGCCAGTGCTGGCGCAAGTACAGACGGTTCCACAGGCGCCTCGGGCTGTGCCGAAAATAAGGGCATTTCGTCCTCAAGCGGGTCCTCATCATCGGCCAGATCCGCCGCATCGGACGGCTGCGGAATGTCAAAACCCTGCGGCAGCCGGCCATCGAAAAGCCCCGCTCCTTTCAGCTCTTCAAGCCCCGGCAGGTCGCCGATCGCCTCCAGGCCAAAATGAATGAGAAAGGTGTCCGTCGTCCCGTAAGTGATCGGACGGCCGGGCACGCGCCTGCGGCCGCGCAACCGTACCCAACCGGTTTCAAGCAGCAGATCGAGGGTTCCCTTGGAGATCGCGACGCCGCGAATATCCTCGATTTCGGCGCGGGTGACCGGCTGGTGATAGGCGACGATCGCCAGTGTTTCAAGCGCCGCGCGCGACAGCCGCTTGGCTTCCCCCTCGCCGCTGGCAAGCAGCCAGGCGAGATCGGCCGCGGTGCGGAACATCCACTTGCCGCCAGCCCGCACGAGATTGACGCCGCGCGGCGCATAGTCCTCCTTCAAAGCTTCGAGGATAGCACCGGCCTCGACCCCATGCGGCATGCGCTTGGCGATCTCTTTCTCGTCCAAAGGCTCCGGGGCGGCGAACAGCAAAGCCTCGGCGACGCGCATGGCTTCCGCAATGCTATCGTCGCGCGGCGGGCGCTGGTTTTGATCGATCTGAGCAAAAAGTTGCGCGATTTCAGCCAAAGCCTATCCTTTTCATCCGTTCGCCGCAGCGGTTCGTTCAATCCGCAACAGCACGCGGAAAACCTTCCGCCGGCGCCGATTTGCGCTTGATCCAAAGCGGCGCGAAGGGCTCGTCCTGACGTATCGAAATCACGCCCTCGCGGGTCATCTCCAGCGAGGCGGACAGCGTTGACGCCCGGACCGTGCGGCGCACCTCGGGCGTCGTGCAAAATGCCACGAGATACGAGTCGAGCACCGTCCAATCCAGCGATCGCCCAGCCAGTCTTTCGAGTTCGCCACGCGCCTGCGCGAGCGACCATACAAACCGCTGTTTGAGCGTGACCCGGCTGAGCGATTGCTTCTGGCGCCGATGGGCATAAGCAGACAGCAACTCGTAGAGACTCGCCCGCCATTGCGGCGCGCCGGACGCGAGAGGCGTCTCGGGGTTGCCGCGCAAAAACATATCACGGCCGAGACGCGGCCGGTTCACGAGAGCTTCGGCGGCGGCGCGGATTGCTTCCAACCGGCGCAGTCTGAGCTGCAAGGCTTCCGCGAGATCCGCGGCTTCCGGCTCCGCCCCTTTGGGAGCTTGGGGAAGCAACAGCCGCGACTTCAAATAGGCGAGCCAAGCCGCCATGACGAGATAGTCGGCCGCAAGTTCGAGCCGCAAGCGGCGCGCCGCGGCAATGAACTCCAGATATTGCTCGACGAGAGCCAAAACCGAAATCTTGCTGAGATCGACTTTCTGGCGGCGCGCAAGGTCGAGCAAAAGATCGAGCGGGCCTTCAAACCCCTCGACATCGACCACGAAGGAGCCATCTTCGCTGGGCCCGCCGTCATGTTCCTCGAACGACAAATCCAAAGAAGGGTGCTCCCAGTCAGAAACTCATGGCGTAATTTTCAGATTCTGACGCGACTTACCCAAAGCCGCAAGCTCCGTCATGACGCCTCAGCCTCAGTCCACAGCATTTCGACCCGGCCGGCCGCCCCAAAACTGGCGGCGGCCAGTTCTTGGGCCGGGACCCGTCAGTTCTTGGCCACGAAACAATTGCCGCCGCCGCCTTGAATTTTTTGGCAGAGAGCGGTGGCTTCATCCCGCGTGGCCAATCCGCTGACCCTGACGCGATAGACAGGTTTGCCGCCAACTTCGGCCTTATGGATCGAAGGATGGAACCCCGCCAATTCCCCACTAAACTTTTTCATGAGCCGGACCTGGACTTCCCGTGCTTCTTGTTCGCTTCCCGGCGCCGCGAGCTGCACGGCGAAGGTTCCAGCCGCCACGTGAGTCGCCGCTTCGGCGGCGGGCGCCTGGGGCTGTGCGTCGGCGACTTGCACACGCTTGGGTTTCGCGGGCGCGGGATCGCCCGACGCCACGCGAGGCGCCGATTTGGGAGGCGCCGCCTTGGCGGGGCCGACAGGCTTGACCGGAACCGTAGCTTGTGGCGGGGTACTATTGGCCAGAAGCGTTCCATCCGGCCGGACCGAAACGGTTTTTACCTTTTTCGGCTCGATCAAACCCGCAATCGTGGGTTCCGGAGCCGGCTGAGGCTGAATCTGGGTCTGTGCCTGAATTTGTGCCGGCGGTGGGGGCGGTACGGGAACGCCTGCCGCTCCACTCGCTTGTCCCGTGGCGGGATAACCTTGTATCACAGGCGTAAGGTCGTGTTGGGCCGACAAATCAGCAGGCTGCTCAACGTTGTTGATGGCGGCGATCGGCGGTTGGGTTTGCGCCCCGCCGAGGACTGTCGCATCGCGATCCGTCACTTCGGTGCTGGCAACTGTTTCCGGATGGACCTTTGCAGGCCCTTCGGCCGCCCTAATCGTTGCAATCTCATTCTGCGTCGTCGCAGTGCCTTTGAAGGCAAAGCTGGCACCTATCCCGGCGATTCCGGCGATGATCATCGCCGCCATGACGTAGAGCGGCCGGCGCGATCGGACTTCCTCATACGCGGAATCGGGAACATGGGAAGTTTCCGCATCGGTCTCCGCGTAAGGCCAATTCTCCTGTCCATTTTGCGGATAGTCCGCTGCATCTTCGGGCTCGGACAGGTTGTCCGTGTGCTCGCCCGCGCCAAGCAGGCCCGCCTCGATCGACGCGAAATCGCCCCCGATGAGGGGGCGCCCGCCTTGCAGCTTGCCGTCGGCGCGATCCTCGTTCCGCCAAGCCGCGGCCGGACGCCGGTTCAAAGGCTCAAATACCGTCTTGTAGGGGTCTGCTTCCGCGCCACCGAAACTGCGGGCAAGCTCCGCAAGCGGGTCATCGTTCGCTTGGGGCGCGGCAAGCGGCTGGCGCAAACGCCTTTCGAATTCCTCTAAATCGATCATCGGCCGCCGTTTAACAATTTGCTCGCTCATTGAACTCACCCTCCTGTCGCGACCTGTTGACGAATGAACCCGCCAACCCACGTCATTGCAATCGCGCATCCCACGCTGGGCAGTGTTACACCACTTTACTACATCGACCGGCGGCTATGACTTGACCGGCATGCCTTCAAATATTCCGCAAAATTGGCTGCGCGGCGGTCACTTTGCCTCTTGGCAGCAAGAAGACCCTCGCAGCGCAAAGACGGAACCCTCATCGCATCTCTTCAGGGGCACTGACCCCCAAAATTCCAAGGCCAGACGCGAGAACCGCCGCCACGGCAGTGACCAAAGCGAGCCTGGCGACTGTTAAATCTGTCCGTACTTCATTAAGAAATCGTAATTGTGGCCGATCTTTGCCGCGCGTCCAGTGGCCGTGCAGGCAAGCAGCCAGTTCGTGCAGATAAAATGCGATCCTGTGCGGCTCATGGCTAAGGGCGGCGGCCTCGACGATCCGGGGAAACTGCGTGAGCAGTTTGATCAACGCGACTTCCCCCTCATCCGCCAAAAGTTCGAGGTTCGCCGCAGCGAGTGCCCGATTTGACAGATCAATTCCAGAAATCGTTGTAAGACCCTGTCTTAACACAGACTTTGCTCTTGCATGAGCATATTGGACATAGAATACCGGATTGTCCTTGGATTGTTCAATCACTTTCGCCAAATCGAACTCTAAGGGTGCGTCGTTCTTCCGAAACAGCATCATGAACCGCACCGCGTCCACCCCTACTTCATCGACGACATCACGTAACGTCACGAAGTCCCCGGACCGCTTCGACATTTTGACCGGCTCGCCGTTGCGCATCAGTTGCACCAGCTGGCAAAGCTTGACGTCAAGCGTGACGCGGCCCTCCGAAAGCGCCTCGACGGCGGCGCGCAACCGCTTCACATAGCCGCCATGATCGGCACCCCAAACATCGATCAACAAAGCGTAGCCGCGATCGATCTTGGTCTTGTGATAGGCGATGTCGGATGCAAAATAGGTGTAGGATCCGTCCGATTTCAGAAGTGGCCGATCGACGTCGTCGCCAAAATCCGTCGATTTGAACAAAGTCTGCTCGCGATCCTCCCAATCCTCGGGAAGCTGGCCCTTGGGCGGCGCAAGCCGCCCTTCATAGATGAGACAGCGACGGCGCAGTTCAGCGATCGCTCCCGCGACCAAATCACCATCCGCGCCACGCGTCAGAGAGCGCTCAGAGAAAAACACTTCGTGTTCGATATTTAAGCAGGCAAGATCAGTCTGGATCATTGCCATCATCGCGTCGATCGCGGCGGCGCGCACGTCCTCCAGCCATTCGGCCTCCGGCCGATCGAGCAATTGACGGCCATACTTCTTCGCGAGCGAGGCGCCGATGCTTTGCAGATACTCGCCAGGGTAAAGACCTTCGGGGATTTCGCCGATTGTCTCGCCCAAAGCCTGCCGGTACCGCAAATAGGCGGACCGGGCGAGGACATCGACCTGGGTGCCGGCGTCATTGATATAATATTCGCGGGTGACGTCGTGGCCGGCGAAAACCAAGAGATTGGCGAGCGCATCGCCGAAGACAGCGCCGCGCCCATGGCCGACATGCATGGGGCCGGTCGGGTTCGCCGAAACATATTCGATGTTCGTCTTGATATTTTTTTCCCCACCCGGTGCCGGGCGTCCAAATTGCGGTCCTTGCTCGAGAATGGCGCGCAAGACGTGCGTCCATACCTCCGGCTTCACACGGATATTGATGAAGCCGGGTCCCGCCACCTCCGCCTCTGCGACGCGCGGATCATCGGCCAATGCGACGGCGATTTCGACCGCAAGCTGGCGCGGATTGGCGAACGACTCCCGCGCCTCCTTGGCAAAAACCATCGCCGCATTAGTGGCGAGGTCTCCATGCGCAGGGTCGCGCGGCGGTTCGACGATAAATCGCTGCAAATCCAAGTCCTTGGGCAGGCGGCCGCTCGCCATGACCCGGCCCAGCACCGTCGCGATCAGATCGTGGAAATCGGCGAAAAGGTTCATCGTTCACCCAAGTTTGTCATTTTGGAAGGAGTCTTTGTCGCCGCAAGGGCAAGTAAATTCTATTCGGCAAAAGCTCAATCCGCGTCCTGATGTTCCGGCAGGCTCAGGCGCAAGTCCGGGGTTTCATCGAAGAACCTTCGATGCTCGGCGATGGCGAAGAGGTCGGTCATGCCGGCTATATAATCGCAAACAAGCCGCGCGCGGCGTTTTTCGTCGGCACCGGCATTTGCCGCCGCGATCGCCCACTCTTTGGACATCAGCTGCGGGGCTGTCAAAAAACGGGAAAATAGGTCACGAATAATTTGCGCCGCATGGTCCCGGATTCGGGTCAACCGCGGATGCCGGTACATATTCTCGAACAAAAACACCGAGATCGCCTTGTCAGCACCCGCCATCGAGCTGGAAAAACCGATTAAGGGGGCGCCAAACGCCCGCACATCTTCAACGCTCGCAACACCCGACGCCACAATCCGCCGCTGGCTCTCACGGATCGCGTCCTCGATAAAAAGAGTTATCAGGCGGCGCACCAGCTCATGAATGGCACGAACGGGTTCAAGTCCCGGATAATGCGCCGCGATTTCGCCGCTGATGCCATGAAGGAAATCGACCACGCCGATTTGCCGGGCATCAATGAGGCCCGAGCGCAAACCGTCATCGATGTCATGCGCGTGATAGGCAATGCTGTCGGCAAGTGCCGCCGCCTGGGCCTCCGCTGACGCGAATTGCACGAGGCCAAGATTTTGGATCGCATTATATTCGGCGATCGCCACGGGAAGACCGCGTTTGGCGTAACGCGCGGCCGGCCGGCCGTCCGCTTCCAAAAGTGGGCCATTATGTTTGACGAGCCCTTCCAGCGTCTCCCACGTCAAGTTAAGCCCATCGAAGGCCGCGTAGCGGCGTTCGAGCTTGGTGACGATTCGCAAAGCCTGCGCATTGTGATCGAAGCCGCCGTAACTCGCCATCAGTTCGTCGAGGACGTCCTCCCCTGTGTGGCCGAAAGGCGTGTGGCCAAGATCATGGGCGAGCGCAAGCGCCTCGGCGAGATCGTCATCGAGGCCAAGCGCCCGGGCGAGCGAGCGGGCGATCTGACCAACTTCGAGCGAATGGGTCAGCCTCGTGCGGAAATGATCGCCCTCATGCGGAACGAAGACCTGTGTTTTATGGGCCAGCCTGCGAAACGCCGTGCAATGGATGATACGGTCGCGATCACGCTGGAATTCCGAACGCGAGGGTGAAGGCGGCTCCGGGACCAGCCGGCCACGGCTGCGCGCCGGGTTGGCCGCATAGCGTGCACGCGGAATGTTGGCTGGAGAAAACTGACAGTCTGGCATGAAATTTGGTTGATCCGTATCCGCGCGGTTGCGGGCGTACGCTTTGCGACATATGTTTGTAATTCAACGGGCGGCACAATCCCATCCACGCGACCTTTGGTCCAAGCGTCCCTTCGAGGTAGTCAATATGAGCGAAGCCGCAGTCGAATGTCCGGTCGAACTCACCGCGAAGGCGGCGGTCCGGGTTGCGGAAATCTTGAAAAGCGAGCCTCCCGGTTCATTTTTGCGCGTCGGCGTCGATGGCGGCGGATGCTCCGGCTTCACCTATACCTACAATATTACAACCGAACAATCCGCCGACGATCTCGTGATCGAGCGCGAGGGCGCGACCGTGGTCATCGATCCGGTTTCGCTCGATATCCTGAGGGGCTCAAAAATCGACTTTATCGACGATCTCATGGGCCGGATGTTCAAAATCCACAACCCCGCTGCGACGGCCTCCTGCGGCTGCGGATCAAGCTTCGCCGTCTAACTTTTGTCCAAATTAGCCCCGGTGGATACATAAGAAGAATTAGCAAACTCCGAGGGTGCGGTTTGACCCTACGCTTGACGCGGCGCCAACTGGCCTGCGTGACTCTCGCGGGGGTCGTCCTCGTGCCGCGTGCGGTCAACAGCGAGCCTTCCGCCACCAGTGGGGACCCGGGCAAGCCGGTCGTAGTGTTGGCGGCGGCCAGCCTGAAGACCGCGCTCGACGCGGTCGCGGCGGCATGGAAGACCCATAACGGCAAAACGGCGTCCCTCGTTTACTCATCTTCCGGCGTCCTTGCAAAACAGATCGAACATGGCGCATCCGCGGATGTCTTCATCTCCGCTGATCAGAGATGGATGGACGATCTCGAAAAGGCCAAACTCCTCCGAACCGGAACGCGCCGGACTCTTGTGGCCAACAAGCTTGTCCTCATCGAATCCAGCGGCCCCGGCGCCAAAATTGAGATCGCCAAGGGATTCGATCTCTCGGGCGCCGCAGGCGATGGCAAAATCGCCGCCTGCGCCCTCGACTCATGTCCAGAGGGCATTTCCGCACAGGAAGCGCTCGAAGCGCTCGGGATCTTTTCGAGTGTCGAACCGAAGCTCGTGCGAGCCGCCAATATCCAGAATACGCTCACTCTTGTGTCGCGCGGCGAGGCCAAATTCGGCATTGTCTATGCCACCGACGCCAAGGCTGATCCCGCTGTGAAGATAGCGGGCACGTTTCCGGCCTCGAGCCACCGCCCGGTTGCCTACGCGGGTGCCCTCATAGAGGCGTCCGCGAACCCCGATGCGGCCGATTTCCTAAGTTACTTGCGGTCGCAAGCGGCGACCAAGATCTTTGCCGGGCAGGGCTTTGAAATATGGTCAAAGTGACGATAGGCCCGCCCGCGCCAGAACTCCCCCAGGCAACGGTCTTTCAACGCCAGTTGTCATCGGAAACGTGATGGGGAGATTTTTGAATGTGCGCACAGCGAGATAAGCGAAGGCTTGAGCTTCCATCGCGTCACTCGACCAGCCGAGCGTTTCCGCGACGGCAACCGGACATGGAAACCTGTTCGTCATTTCCCGCATGAGGGTTTTGTTGCGCGCACCGCCGCCGCAGACGATCGCCATGGAAGGGCTGGAGGGCAAATGCGGCAAGACACTCGCGAGGCTCGCGGCGGTAAAGGCGGTGAGCGTCGCCGCCGCATCCTCGATTGCGAGAGCGTTCACGAGTTGACCCGAAAAGTCATTCCGGTCGAGTGATTTCGGCGGCGGCTCCGCAAAAAAAGGATTGGCGAGAAGCTGATCCAAAATGCTTTGATCGGCCGTGCCCCGCGCTGCCACCGCCCCATCCTGATCGCAGGGGAGCCCCAGCCGGTTGCGCATCAGATCGTCGAGGAGAGCATTGCCAGGTCCCGTATCGCACGCAATAGGCTCCTGGCCCGGCGCGATAAAACTCAAATTGGCGACGCCGCCAATATTGATCACCGCGACCGGCTTCAAAAAGCCCGCGGCAGCAGCGAGCGCGCGATGAAACACGGGAACGAGCGGCGCGCCCTGCCCGCCGCGCGCGACATCGGCGGCACGAAAATCATGGACAACTTTGATCCCGGTTCTCGCCGAGAGGGTGTTACCGTCGCCGATCTGGACGGTCAGGCGGCGGCCGGGCCGGTGCAAGACAGTTTGTCCGTGGAACCCGATCAGATCGATCGTCGCACGGTCGATGGAACCCGCCGACAGAAAAGCTTCGACGGCTTCCGCATGGCGATCCGTGATCATCGCATCAGCGAGCGCCAGAGACCCGGGACGAGACTGGCGATCATCAAGCAAGGCGGCCTCCTGGATCGCGCCGCGCAACAACGCCCTATCCGTTTCGGCATAAGGATAAGATCGCGAAGGGCCAAGAACGATACCCTCTTCGCCATCGGTCTCGATCAAGGCAACGTCAACGCCATCCATCGAGGTGCCGCTCATGAGACCTATCGCACGAAACATTTGAATTGCTTCCCTTGGCAGAAACACACTTTTTGCATCATTTTGCCCCGTGTTCAACGCCCGCCGCGCGTGATCGTGGCCAAGACAGGGCGGTTGCATTGCTGCGCCCTTAACCCTAAATCTCACCGCTCCATAAATCAGGGGATCGCGCAGCTTTTATGGCAGTGAGCCCTGTGACGCAAAGGTTTCCCGTGGCAGGTGATTTTCGTCCTACGTCTGACTTTCTGCAGGTCCTCGCAGAACGCGGCTTCTTACATCAATGCTCCGATCTCGACGGCCTCGATCATATGGCCAAGAGCGGCGACCTCGTCGCCTACATCGGGTTCGACTGCACCGCGCCCTCGCTTCATGCCGGGTCTCTGGTTCAAATCATGCTTCTGCGCTGGCTACAAAAGACCGGCGGCAAGCCGATCGCACTCATGGGTGGCGGCACGACACGAGTTGGCGATCCCTCCGGCAAGGACGCCAGCCGCCAACTGCTCCCCTTGGAGACGATCGCCGCCAATCAGGACGGGATCAAACGAGTCTTTTCCAGGTTTCTGAGCTTCGGAGACGGCAAGCAAGATGCGATCATGCAAGACAACGCAGTTTGGCTCGCATCCCTCAATTACATTGATTTTCTCCGAGACGCCGGCCGCCATTTCTCGGTCAACCGGATGCTTTCGATGGATTCGGTGAAACTGAGACTGGAGCGCGATCAGGAACTCTCGTTCCTTGAATTCAATTATATGTGCCTTCAGGCCTATGATTTCGTCGAGCTTTCCAAGCGCCATAGCTGCAACTTGCAGATGGGCGGGTCGGACCAATGGGGCAACATCGTCACCGGCATTGATCTTGGCCGCCGGATGGGCACGCGCCAGCTTTATGGCTTGACGTCACCGCTTTTGACAACGGCGTCAGGCGCCAAAATGGGCAAGACCGCGCAAGGGGCCATCTGGCTCGATGAAAGCCTGCTCCCCGTTTTCGAATATTGGCAATATTGGCGCAATTGCGAGGACCGGGATACTGGCCGGTTTCTAAAACTCTTCACCGAATTGCCCCTGGATGAAATTGCCCGGCTCGAAACGTTGAGCGGTGCTGAAATCAACGAGGCGAAGAAAATTCTCGCCACCGAAGCGACAACCATGGTGCACGGCCGCGAGGCAGCGATTGAGGCAGCTGACACGGCGCAAAAAACCTTCGAGGAAGCCGCCATCGCCGAACACCTTCCGAGCGTCGAAATCGGCGTCGCCGAAATCGAGGCCGGAATTGGAGTCCTGTCTGCTTTCGTCAAAGCCGGGCTTGTTGCCTCGACCGGAGAAGCCCGCCGTCAAATCAAGGGCGGCGGCCTTAGAGTCAACGGCGAAACCGTCACGGACGAACGGGCGTCGATTGGGCCGCGCGATTTGAATTTGGGCGCGGTCAAACTCTCGCTTGGCCGAAAGCGTCACGTCCTCTTAAAGATCGCCTGAATCACCCGATCATTGCGGCCGCATCGGATCGAAATCAGCGACCCCGAAGATCTGGCGGAAAATTCCCGGCGCGATGGCCGACAGAGGATTAATGTTAAGGGTCGGGGCGCTGGCCATGCCGGTGATCCGGTAATTGACCCCAATCAAACCTTCATTCGTGCTGCCGGCAAGGATAAGTCCGACGACCGGTATCTTGGCGAACAAATTGTTCAGGGAATAGACGGGAACGAAGGTGCCGCTCATATCGACCTGATCATGCACAAAGTCGAGGCTGCCTTGCACCGTGAGTCCAATCGCCTCGCCATGCATGGTTCCCTCGCTGAGATCGAGGCGGCTGCCATCGCGGTGAAAGCGCACTTGCAATTTGTTAAAGGCCATCACGTCGGCGTCGATCTTTTGGCTTTTCTGGGTGTCGACCGGCGGAGCTCCCTCGAGCACGAGCCTGCGCAAGGCAGGTTCGTCGCGCAAGACAAAATCGTCGATCACAAGCACGCCGGTGAGCGTATCTTGTCCAAGGCGCATGCCGACCGTAAGCTGGCCGCGCTCCATATGTTTGTAAAGGTCGAGGAACGACAGAAGCGATCCGGCGTCTTCGCTGATGAGTTTAATTTGGGGAGAGGCACCGCCATTGGTGAGATTGCAGGATATGGGCTGGCTGCCAAAATTTCCCGAGAAACTGAATTGCTGTATCTCATCGCCGCGCTTCGCAAATCTCAGTTCCGCGCCAGTGATGATCGCTTTGTTGTAGCCGCTGAGGATACCGGATTTGACATCGAACTCGATCTCTTTGGCAGGGTTATCCTTGTGCTGGTCACCGCTCGCTGGCGCAGTTCCGTTTGGGTCGGATGGGTTGAAAATCAAGGCTTTCAGGAATGGCCGAGCGTCTATCGTGTTGCCCTGCACGATCACTTTCAGCGTCTCTCCGGCACGCGCGGCTTCGACTTTCATATCGTCGCCTGCAGACACTTTCACTTGTGGAAATCTTGCCGCGATGAGCGAAAAGTCCGTGCCAAGATCCGCAGTGCCACGCGCCTGAATAGTTCCAGAATCGACAATGATCTGATCGAGGGTCGTTCCTGTGTCGTTAACGGCCAGCGCAAATGTAATCCTGCCAGGACGTCCGGCGGGCTTTGAAATACCGTACATATCGATCCCGGCGCCGTTCAAATCGAGATCGACTTTCGCTTTCGGTTTCTCTCCGGTCCCAATCGGCGCTGTGATTTTGGCGCCTATCGCGCCACTCAAACCCGGAACAGAACCAAAACCCAGCCTGGTGCGCGTGACGTCATCCAGTGTTAGGCCAATCGAAGCTTCGGCGGGTTTGCCGGTAGGATGGCCCATGTTGATTGCGACAGGGACACCGAACAACATGCCCTGCCCGGTCGCTCTGAGGCCTGACGGGTCTACGTCAACATTAAGTGTCGCGCCCTCGAGCGCCTCGTTGCCGATCAACCGCTCCGCCGTGAAATTGGTGATCGCCGCATTAGCCTTGAGAGTAATATCGCTTGAACCCTCATCAGAGCCGAGCTTCATGTCGATTTCCAATCTTCCATCGGCCTGCCCCCGCAACGTCGCGGGATCGAGCGCCAAATTGGCATAGGGCTTTAGCGCGCTATACGACAAGAGATCTCCGATCGCCTCGACGCTTCCGGTGACCCTAGCCGTAACCACGGCGGGCGCCGGTTTAAACCCTGTATCGGGAACCTGGAACCCGCCTTCCGCCACGGTCAGCACGCGCTCGTGACCGGCTTCGATGGAAGCATTCGCGACGGTAAAGGCCGCCGTCCGGCCGGTGACATGGCCAACCCCATTGATGTCGCGTAAAGGCGGTACCCCTGGCAAAAATTCAAGACTTGCATGGCTGACCGTGAAATCGACCGCTGCCTTCTCGGCGGGGGGCGGCTGCTGTAGCCTCATCGCCCGCAAATCGGCGGCATTGAAATCGATTTGGAGCGTACCTTTTTCCACGGTTCCATCATGCGCGCGGGGAAGCAAATATGACCTGACAGGAGCCGCAAGAAATGATGGCCAGAGGCGCATGACCTCACGAACGGGTGTCGGCGAGATCGAAGCACCAAGCCGAATGTGAGGCCCATCGGTCCAATCTATCACGCCTGCCATAGCGATGCCGCTCCGGGGCCCGCTCACGGAGACCCGGTCGAGGACAAACTTTTTCTCCCCGAGAAAAAGCCGCGCCGCCACACTGGCATGATCGAGCATGACAGGCTGTTCACCGGGCCGCTCGGGACCCGCCACGCCAGGCTCCGCATTGATAAGTCCTATCGTCCAGGGATCACCCTCATGCACGGGTGGCGTCACCGACCCGGAAAACCCGAAATGCGTCGCTCCGGCGGCGAGCCGCCATCGATCCACAACGATGCGCCGCGCTGCGGGCTCCCAATGAAATCCGCCCTTGATCCCATCGACCATCATGGGTTCGTCATCGGGATCCTCGAAACGCAGATAACCCGAGCCAAAGTCGAATTGTCCTGACGCTTCCGATAACAACCCGTCACCTTGGATCTGCACGTTGAGCTTGCCAGACAAGGGCATATCGAAATCGGCACCAATTGCGCGCGTGCCCGTCGCAAGCAAAATTTCATCGATGGACAGATTCGCAATCGAAAGTTTCAGGCCCCGTTTGGAACCAGGCTTTCCTTCAGCCATGCCCGAGATTGACCATCTACCATTGGGCCCCTCGACAGAAAGATTGAATTTGGTCGCGCCGGAGACCTTATCAAAAGAGAGATTGACACCATTGAAGGCCAGCGTCTGGCCGGTGGTCTCATCGTCAATGACGATCTTGCCCTGTATAATCCCAACGCGGTCGATCGCCGCGGCCGGGCTCTCAGGACTGGTCAGCGTGTCGATGACGAGCCGGATCGCGGCCCCCATCTGCTTGACCAGCAACGCCCGCGGCTTTGGCGCCAACTCTTGAGCCTGATTTGGCGTTGCCGCATTGGGCGGCACCAAATTGTCATGTTCCGCAAGCGCCGTGGCAAGCGGCGGAGTGAGAGCCACGAGGTCCGAAGCATTCGCCGAAACCGGCATGGCGAGCGAACCATCGGGCCGCAGTTGCAAATGCAACTCGATGTTGAAGATTTCGAGTCGTCTGGGCGTCACACGCCCAAAAAAGAGGGCGAGCGGATCGACAGACACTTCAGCGCGCGGGGCGGTCAGGACCGTTTGCCCGGAGCGCTCCTTGATCACCAACTTGTCGACGCTCAACGCGGGCGCATAGCCGCTCCTGATGATCGCAGTTTCGCCAAAACCGAATTCAAACCGGTGGCCAAACCGGTCGTCGAGGGCCTTGGCGATTTGCGGTCCCATTGCGCCGATCGAGAGCGGCGCAAGCGCGATACGGGTCACAAATAGTCCGGCGCCGACGAGGATGAGAACAGTCAGTCCCAAAATCAACTTACAACTGATCCAAGCGAACCGCGCTGCGCTGCGCTGTCCGCCGCCGATCTCAGTGCAAGGAGCGGCATTCGCCGCTTTTTGCTTCCGGCGCAACCATTGCTCCGGCCAGGGACGGGACCGGGCCGGATTTTCCTTACTATCTCCGACCAACCGCACGTGGCCTTTACAAGAGCAAGCTTAAACTGGAAACTTCAATCCCTACGCCTATGCGCAATGATCGGGAGTATTTTACCATCAAAGAAGCACTTACCGAAATGTCGCGCAGAGCAGCAGGGCGAAAGGTCAAACTCCGCCAATCGCCGTTCAATGTGACGAAAGGAAGGCCCGTGCCGAAAAACCTGTCGAAAGAACCGTCCGCTATCG
This sequence comes from Methylocapsa sp. D3K7, assembly GCF_029855125.1. Taxonomy (GTDB): domain Bacteria; phylum Pseudomonadota; class Alphaproteobacteria; order Rhizobiales; family Beijerinckiaceae; genus Methylocapsa. The sequence goes on along the minus strand of NZ_CP123229.1, from coordinate 3,525,233 downwards.
CCAACAAGAGCCCAATGGTCAAACTGGAAAAGAAATTGGGTCCTGGGGATTTGCCCCCCGATTTTGAATTGCCCGACGATTCAGGACACAAAATCTCGCTCGCAAGCTTTGCTGGCCGCATCCTTGTTCTTTATTTTTATCCAAAGGACGATACGTCGGGCTGCACCAAGGAGGCAATCGACTTTAATGGCTTGCGGGGCCAATTTAATAAGGCGGGCGCCGCCATCCTTGGCGTATCGCCAGATTCATCGGCCAGCCACACTAAGTTTAAAGCTAAGCATAAGCTAGATCTGGCGCTCGGGGCCGACGAAACGAAGGCCACGCTCGAAGCCTATGGCGTCTGGGTAGAGAAAAGCATGTATGGCCGCAAATACATGGGTGTCGAGCGCACGACCTTCCTCATTGGCAAGGATGGCCGCATCGCGGCTGTGTGGAATAAGGTGAAGGTTCCAGCTCACGCCGAAACCGTGCTCGCGGTCGTCAAGGCGCTTTGAGGTGCAAGATCAAACGGAGGGTTAACTCTCGGCCGCAAGAAAAAATTAACCACGCATGCCTAAGCTCTAGCACGACTCAACAATGATTCTCGTGATTTTTACTGTAAATCGGAACTTACATTAAAGTTGCGAACTTATATTTTATTTATCAAGAGTTGGGGAGGGAGCATATCATGCGCGGCATTTTAAGTGCGTGTACCGTGTTTTGCGGAATTCTCAGCGTTCAGGAAGCCGAAGCCACGGTGCAAATCGCGATTGATCTGAGTTCGCAGACCATGCATGTGCGCTCCGAGACCGGCAGTTATGACTGGCGGGTTTCAACCGCCCGTTCCGGCTACAGGACCCCGCGCGGGACGTATCGCCCCTACCAGTTGGTGCGGATGCATTATTCCCACAAATACCATATGTCGCCGATGCCTTATTCCATATTCTTCGCGGGCGGCTATGCCATTCACGGCACCTATTCGACATCACAGCTTGGCCGCCCTGCCTCGCATGGCTGCATCCGGCTAGCGCCCGGCAACGCGGCAGTCCTGTACCATATGGTGCAAGCCGAGGGCGCCCGGATAAGCATCTCCGGCTCGCCGCCTGGCTCAGGCTATTACGCCCACAAGAGGCCGCACAGCGGCACCGGCATCGCTTACGCCGCCTGGCACCGGAAACATCCCCACGCGCTGGCCTATGCCCCCGCAAAACATGCGCCAGTCCCGGTCCGGGCTTGGCAGGCGGACCCCGTCCAAAGAGCAACGCCGCAATGGCCGGACTGGCAGTAATTCCCTTCGCCGCGATAGGACGGAGACGATAAACCTGACCGGAACTCCATGTCCGAGGGTTGCGGCCGCGCTTTTGCGCTCGCGCTGACCGGCTTTTTTTGATCATGTGGCTCCACATGATTCGCAAGCGCCTTTCAGCTCTCACACATCTCTGCAGCGGGGAAGCACAATGACGCCCTCGGGCAAGCGCGGCTGGACGACACCGCGCGACCAGGATCTCCAGTTGCGCCGGATCGAGAACCCCTCGGGTCTATCCATCAGCGTCCTCCCGAATGGCAGTGTCTTCGCGATCACCTTCACGCTCCCGCATGGCGTGATCAACATCAACCAGTTGCTTGGCTCGCCGGTGGATGATGGGATTGGACGGATGTATTTGCGCCTCGATGGCGCGGCTCCGTTTTTGATCCAAGCCGCCGGGCCACGTGCCAATGCCAAGTTCTCAGCCGCCAGCGACGGCTTTGTGTGGGAAGGGGAAACGTGCGGTCTCCGCTATCGCCTGACATTGTCGCTGCATCCTGCGGAGCCGGCTTGGCTCTGGCGGCTGGAAGCCCAAAATACCGGCACCGTCCCCGCGCGCTTTGACGCGATCCTCATACAGGACCTCGGTCTCGGCGATCGCGGATTCCTGATGAACAACGAAGCCTACGCCTCGCAATATCTCGACCATCACATCGCCCAGCACCCCGCTTACGGTCCCGTAATCATGAGCCGGCAGAACCTTGCGCAAGGCAGTGGCAATCCCTGGGTCATGCATGGATGTCTTGATGGCGCACTCGGTTTTGCGACCGACGGACTGCAGCTTTTCGGGCCGAGCTTTCGTGACAGCGACGGATTTGGCTTTGCGTTTGAGGCGAACTTGCCGGACACGCGGCTTCAGCACGAAGTCGCTTGCGCCGCAATTCAGTCCGGGCAACACGTGCTGCCGCCTGGCGCTTGCACGACCGTGCGCTTTTTTGGCTTTTATATGCCCGATCACCCCGAAGCCTCTAGCGACAGTGATCTCGCAACGCTCGATGATTTGACATGGACTGATAATGAGCCGGCGGCCTCCATCGCTCTCGCTCCGCCTGTCAGGAGTTTCGTCCAAGATGCGCTTGCAGCTATCGCTGAGCCGCTGGATACTGCGAGCCTCGCGCAACTTTACCCGGAACGGCTCCACGAGGAGCGCAAAGATGGATCGCTCCTATCCTTCTTCGTACCAGATCCGCCGCACAACCGGCATGTCGTATTGCGCGACAAGGAACGGCGTGTCACCCGTCGGCACGGCACCTTGCTACGATCGGGCCAGGCCTTGCTGCCGGACGAGTCGACTCTTTGCGCCACATGCTGGATGCATGGTGTATTCGCCGCGCAGCTGACGATCGGCAACACGTCTTTCCACAAACTATTTTCTGTCTCGCGCGATCCTTACAACATCACTCGCGCGAGCGGCCTCCGCATCTTGATCGAAGCGGCTGACGGCTGGCGGATGCTCACGATTCCCTCCGCGTTCGAGATGGGCCTCTCCGATTGCCGCTGGATCTATTGTTTTCCCACGCGGACGATCACTGTTGACGCTGTCGCGTCGGGCGACGATCCCGCGATGCAATGGCGCATCGCCGTCGATGGCGAGCCGTGCCGCTTTCTTGTCTTCGGACATTTGGTGCTTGGCGAGCGCGAACTCGAGAACAAGGGCCTTGTCGAAGTTGATCCGCACCGAAAGCGCTTTTCGATGCGGCCGGACCCAAATTCCATTTTGGGCAAGCATTATCCCAATGCCGTCTATCATCTCACGACCGCCACGCCAGAGGCGGTTGAGGCGATCGGTGGCGACGAATTGCTCTATGCCGATGGCCAACCCCGGCATGGAGCCTATGTGGCGCTCCGCACCCGGCCCGTTCGCAGCTTCTGTTTCGCCGTCACCGGATCGTTAACTGATCCGCAATTCGCGGCGCAACTTGCCGACAATTATCAAACCGGCGTCGACGATCGAAGCCTCCTTTCGCCCGCGCGCCGCTACTGGGAAGGAATCACGCGCAACCTCCGGATCTCCGGTGGAGACGCGGGGGGCACCGCATTCGACTTGTTGTCTCCATGGCTCGCCCACAATGCCATGATTCATCTCACCGTGCCGCACGGTCTCGAACAATATACCGGCGGTGCCTGGGGAACCCGCGATGTCTGCCAGGGTCCCGTCGAATTCTTTCTCGCGCTGGAACATGACGAGCCCGTTAAAGAGATCCTGCGCATTATCTTCGCGCAACAATATGAGACGGGGGGTGATTGGCCGCAATGGTTCATGCTCGAACCCTACTCCATCATCCAGGACCGCGTGAGCCATGGTGACGTGATCATGTGGCCGCTCAAGGCACTGAATGATTACATCGAGGCAACGGGTGATTTTGCTTTTCTCGACGAAGCCATCGCCTGGCGGCGCGCTGACACATTTGAGCGGACCGTTCGCCAAGATACGATCGCCGCTCACGTCACAAAACTACTCGCAACGGTTCGTGAGCGTTTCGTCCCGGGCACCCACCTCATTGCCTATGGCGAAGGCGATTGGAATGATTCCCTCCAGCCCGTCGATCCAAGGATGCGGGACTGGATGGTCAGCAGCTGGACGGTCGCGTTGCTGTTCGGTGAGATCAACCGCTACGCCGAGGTGCTGCGGCGGGCGGGGCGCGGCGGCGATGCCAAGGAACTGAGTGAACTTAGCACCGCTATACGCCACGATTTCAACCGCTTTCTTATCGGTGACGGCACAGTCGCGGGTTATGGGATTTTCGTGCCGGGCACCGAGCAGATCGAACTGCTGCTGCATCCAAGCGACGTGCGCACTGGTCTCAAATACTCGCTGCTTCCCATGACCCAGAGCATCATCGGCGGCCTATTTACGCCCGAACAGATAACGCATCATCTTCGGCTGATCCGCAAGCATTTGCAGTTTCCCGACGGCATGCGCCTGATCGACCGGCCCGTCGTCTATCGCGGCGGCCCGCAAACCATGTTCCGGCGGGCGGAGTCCTCATCCTTCTTCGGGCGTGAAATCGGTCTCATGTATGTCCACGCACATTTGCGCTACGCGGAGGCCATGGCGATTGTTGGCGATGCCGAAGCACTTTGGGACGCGCTCCAGCTTGCAAGCCCCATCGCCGTGACGGATACCCTCGCTCACGCACAGCTGCGCCAGCGCAACGCTTACTTCAGCAGCAGCGACGCTGCGTTTCCAGACCGCTATGCCGCAAGCAAAGATTGGGAACAGGTCAAAGCCGCCAATATTGGCGTCGAAGGCGGCTGGCGAATCTATTCCAGCGGGCCCGGAATTTTCACGAGCCTTTTGGTCCGGCATGTTTTCGGCCATAAGAGGCTCTGGGGCGAACGTATCGTGCAGCCATTGCTGCCCGCCGCGCTTCAGGCCATGGCAATGACCTTGAATTCAAGCGTGTGAAAGACGAGTTGATCAAAATCAATCTCGAAACGCCGCCACCGCGCTAAATTCCTATAACACGAGCAGCCCAGCATCTGGCGGGTAAAGGCTTCCGGCAAGGAAGAGAAAGCGCCTTGAGGATCGCATGAAACATTTGGAGCATCCAACAAAGCTTGATTGGGCAAAGCTTCCGCCTGCCTTCCGGCGCATTCGCCTGGAACTCGCGCGCGAAAAAGGCCATCCCGAGGGAAGCGCTTTGATCGGCTACACACTCATTGCGCCGCTCGATGATAAGGGCCGGATCGATCTCAATTTGTGGCATGAATTCCATGACTTTTGCCGCGTCGTCCGGTTCCGTCCAAACGAAGCCGATGATATCGGCCATCTCGTGCGCAAGCCCGGTGGAGCCTGGGCTTTTCGCTACGATGTCGGCGGCGACCAGGCCGATGAGACAGGTTATCATTTCAGCTCGGACGAGTTCAATATTGGAGATTATGTGTCCGTCCGTGAGGAGGATGAGTTGCGCACGTTTCAAGTCGCCTCAGTGGAACCCGTCTAAATGACCATCTGAAGAGACTTGTAATGTTCGGCATGGTCCTGCACACAATAGGCACGCCTCTTGTGTTTGAGGAATTGCCTGATCCCTTTCCGGGCCCCGGCGAGCTGCGCGTCCGGGTTGAGGCTTGCGGCGTCTGCCGGACGGATCTTCACGTCGTTGACGGAGAACTGCCGGACCCAAAATTGCCGATCATTCCTGGCCATGAGATTGTCGGGCGTATTGATGCACTCGGCCCGGGTGTGGATAATCTCAAAATTGGCGAGAGAGTTGGCATCCCCTGGCTAGGGGCAACGTGCGGCGTCTGTCCCTATTGCGCCAGCCAAAGGGAAAACCTCTGCGACCGGCCGGTGTTCACAGGGTACACGCGAAATGGCGGTTATGCGACCCACGCGATTGCCAATGCGCGCTATGCTTTTCCGTTGCGCGAAGACAGCAAGGCGGCAGCGCTGGCGCCCTTGCTTTGTGCCGGTCTCATCGGCTGGCGCTCGCTTCGCTTCGCAGGCAACGCCAAGACGCTCGGTCTTTATGGGTTTGGGGCGGCGGCCCATATCATCGTGCAGGCCGCACTCAAGCAAGGGCGTCGGGTTTTTGCTTTTACGCGCCAAGGCGACACAGCCTCGCAGGCTTTTGCCTTGCGCCTCGGTGCCGCCTGGGCCGGCAGCTCCGCTGAACCTCCGCCCGAGCTGCTGGATGCGGCGATCATCTACGCGCCAGTCGGTGAATTGGTGCCTGCCGCCCTCGCGGCGGTACGCAAGGGTGGAGTCGTCGTGTGCGCCGGGATCCATATGAGCGACATCCCTTCATTCCCATATCGTCTGCTTTGGGAAGAACGTCAGATCATCTCTGTTGCCAATCTCACGCGGCGGGATGGACTCGAATTTCTTGCCTTTGCCACGGAAGCAGGAATTGAAACGCAGATTACGACCTATCCGCTCGATCAAGCAAACAGCGCCCTCGCTGATTTGCGAGCCGGACGGTTGGAGGGCGCGGCGGTGTTGCTTCCGCCCCCTTACTGATCATTAGAGTGCGGCAAGAATACAGCTCGTGATTTCCTCAATCGGCGCCGAGGCATCCACGCGATGCCAATCCATCGCTCCGGCTTTCTGTTTCGCCTGTGCCGACACGACACCTGCTGTGGCATCCGAGGCATCCCTCGTGCGCGTGGTGACACGTTGCATAAGCTGGCCGATTGACGCTTCGAGCCATAGGCCCGTGAAATGAGCTTTGTTCTGGCTCGCGACCAGCTTTATCGCCTCGCGTTCTTCCGGGCGCAGATGCACGGCATCGACGATGACGCTTTGGCCAGCGTTGAGCGCGATTGCCGCCAAATCCCGCAGACGCTGATACGTCCGTTCCGTGATTTCGGGCTGATAGGCCGCCTCTGGCAAGCGGTCGAACTCGTGAACATTGAACAGCCGCTTGCGTTCAATATCGCTGCGCAGATGCACGGCACCGGGCGCACATCCGATCGATCCCGCGAGCGCGGCGGCAAGCGAGCTTTTGCCGGAGCCAGACAATCCACCGATGGCAACCAAATCAAGCCGCCGCGGCACCAGAAATTCGCAAGCCGCCTCGAAATAATGGCGAGCTTCCCGTGCGTGATCCTTCGCTCCGCCAGGCTCAAGAACGATCACCTTGGCGCGAATTGCGGCGCGCAAGGAAAGGAAAAGCGGGATCAGCGAAGGGCCCTTGAGCTGCGTCTCGATATCATCACAAGTCCAGAGATACCGGTTGAACAAAAGATTCGCATGGCGACGCAATCCGCGCGTCCACAGATCCATCAGCAGAAACGCCAGATCATAAAGCACGTCGCATGTCGCGAATGCCTCGTTGAATTCAATCGCGTCAAACAACACCGGCCGGTCTTCGATCAAGACGATATTGCGCAAGTGCAGATCTCCGTGGCAGCGGCGCACCCATCCTTGATCTTCGCGCTCTCGCAGCAAGGGTTTTCCTCGATTTAAAGCTTGCTGCATTGCCTGACGAAGCCACGCGGCGGCACGCGCCGCGAAGACGTCTTGTTCTGCTTCGAGGGAGACAAGCGTTTCCTCGATCTGAGCTTCCAGCACGCCGGGCGAATTTGCTCCTATGATAACTGGCGCGCGTCGGTGCGACGTGGCGACGGCGCAAGCAAGACGGGCAATCATTTCAAAATTGAGTTCGTGGCGTTCGGCTAAATTATCGAGCGTCTGGTTTTCATCAAAGCGCCGCATATGCACGGCCCATTCGATGATCGGCCCACCACTTCCCAACCTTAATTTGGAATCCTCTCGTGAAATTGGAACCGCGCCAAGGTAGAGATCCGGAGCATTGGCTTGATTGACCACAAGCTCGCGCGCGCAGGCCAACTGCCGCTTGTCGAGTGTCGAAAAATCCATGAAGGGAAAGCGCACCGCTTTCTTGACTTTGTAAACATCCTTGCCTGCGAGGAAAACCGCCGCCCCATGCGTATCTATGCGTTTGACTGGCGTACTCAGCCCGTGCGTCGCGGGGTCCGCCAGGAAGGCGAAGACTTCGCTTTGATCAAATGCACGCTGTTCCACTTTGGCTCATTTCGCGGGAGCGTTGTCAGCCCAGTCAAGATTGTCCTATCGAAAATTTATCAGTCTGAGGCAAAGATTTGATGTATGTCAGTATCGTCCCGTATCTAAGCGGCAAATTTAAAACCGCATCGTAAGGCGCGAACGAAGTACCGTCCTCGTGCCATCGTGATGACTGGGGAAAAGAAATGAAAATATCAGCGCGCAATGCACTCGAAGGCACGATCAAGGAAGTTCACAAGGGCGCGACCACCGCGCATGTCGAGATCGAACTCAAAGGCGGCCAAATCGTAACCTCCTCGATCACCAATGAATCGGTCGACGAACTTGGCCTTAAAAAAGGTGTGCAAGCCTACGCGGTCATCAAAGCCTCTGATGTGATGGTCGCCATAAAGTAAGGGCCAAGTGGCTTGGCACAAACCCCTCTGCCCGGTCGCTCTGTTCAGACTTTTGGCGGGGTGTGCCCGATCCGCAAGGATTCCTCCGCGTTGGTCTTGAGAACGCCTTGAATCTTGTTGGTGAGGGCGGCGAGGATCCAGGGTAGCTGCACTTCGACACGCACGGAATCGCTCATGACGCAGATTTTTCCCGTGACCGTTTGACCAAAGGCCACGACCCGCAAATCCGCGGTGTCGCCGCTCCAATTCACTTCGCTGTAGGCCAATTTATCCACATAGTCATGGCGCAAGCGATCGAGCCGCTCGACGATCCGCCGCCTTGCTTCTTCGGCACCAAGATCGTGCGGCACGGTGATGACAATCGAATTTGACATGAGGTTCCTCCACGACGCCCGTCATGTAATCTTTTTTGGCTTGAATTGCCAGACTGCGCCGAAGCTGCCGCATCTGAAGCCATGCTTCAGCCATAACGGCCGGGCATGGCGCCACTGACCCGCGCCGCACACTAATCAAATTCCACCAACAGCCCTTCATGCAGAGTGACCCGCCGGTCCATGCGCGCGGCAAGCTCCATGTTATGGGTTGCGATGAGGGTCGCAAGTCCCGTCGCCCGGACAATCGCCTCAAGCGCCGCAAACACATGGTCGGCGGTCTTCGGATCAAGATTTCCGGTCGGCTCGTCGGCCAGTAAGAGCCGCGGCCCGTTTGCGACCGCCCGGGCAATCGCCACGCGCTGCTGCTCCCCGCCGGAAAGCTCCGAGGGCCGATGGCTCGCGCGGGCCGACAATCCAAGATAGTGAAGCAATTGCATGGCGCGTTCGCTGGCCTCGCGCCGCGACAGCCCGCCGATCATCTGCGGCAGCATGATGTTTTCAAGCGCCGAAAATTCCGGCAGCAAATGATGGAACTGATAGACAAAACCGATTTCGCCCCGCCGCAAAGTCGTTCGCGCGGCATCACTCATGCCGACCGTTGCTTCGCCCGCGATAAACACTTCTCCCGAGTCGGGCTTTTCGAGAAGTCCCGCGATATGGAGAAGTGTCGATTTGCCGGCGCCGGACGGAGCGACCAGCGCGGCGGACTGCCCGGCCATCAAGCAAAAATCCGCACCGCGCAAAATCTCGAGTGGAGAACCCGCTTGATCGTAGCGCCGTTCGAGCCTGTCGAGTTGGAGGATTGGCGCGGTCATAGCTATTCGTAACGCAACGCTTCGACAGGATCGAGCTTCGCAGCGCGCCACGACGGATAAATCGTTGCTAGAACCGACAAGGTGAGTGTCATCACGACGACGGCAAAAACCTCGCTGGGATCGACCACCGATGGCAGACGGGACAGAAAATAGAGTTCGGCCGGGAACAGATTTGCGTTGAGAAGCCGGTTCAGCATCTGCCGGAACGCTTCGACATTGTTCGCAACGACAAGGCCAAGCAAGCAGCCGGCAATTGTTCCGGCAACGCCGATCGACGCACCGGTGATGAGAAAAATACGCATGACACCGCCTTGCGTCGCGCCCATGGTCCGCAGGATCGCGACATCCCGGCCCTTGTCCTTCACCAGCATAATAAGCCCAGACACGATATTGAGTGCCGCGACAAGCACGATCAGCATCAAAATGATGAACATGACATTGCGCTCGACGTTCAGCGCGTCGAAGAATGTCTTATTGCGCTCGCGCCAGTCGGTCATGATCATCGGCCGCATCACCGTCCCGTCGATTTTGCTTCTCACCGAATCTATGTCTTCTGGCTGGCGAAGAAAAATTTCAATGACGCTCGCCTGATTATCCTTGTTGAAAAATCCTTGCGCCTCGGGCAACGCCATATAAACGAAAAGATTATCGAACTCCGCCATGCCAATCTGAAAGATGGCGGTGACCGGATACACTTTGCTCCGCGGCGTGACACCGAACGGCGTCTGCGCACCATTCGCGATCAAAATCTTGACCTTGTCGCCGATCCTCAGCCCAAGATTCTCCGCGAGTCTTTGACCTATCGCCACGCCACCTGCGGTATCGAAGCCGTCAAGCGTGCCAAGCTTCACATTGTGGGCAATGCCCGGCAGCTGCTTGATATCCGCTTCCCTTATCCCTCGCACCAACGCAAACGCCATGTTGGCAGTGGATGCGGCTGCGGGACTTTCGATCATGGGCACGACCAATTTCACACCAGGCACGCCGGCCACTTGTGTCACGACTTCGTCAAAGTCCGTGAACTGCGTATCAGCCGCCTGGAGAAAGATATGGCCGTTGATGCCGACGATCTTGTCCAGCAATTCCTTGTGAAAGCCGTTCATCACCGACATGACAACGATCAGTGTCGCGACACCAAGGACAATCCCGAGGAACGAAAAAAGCGCGATCACCGAAACGAAGCTCGTTTTGCGGCGGGCGCGAAGGTAGCGGAACGCAATCATCCATTCGAAAGGCGCGAATGGGCGGGTTCCTTTCATAGCATCCATCACGAACCCGCAAGCCTGGCGATTGCCGTCGCGGCATCGAGGTTTTCGCGCGCACCGGTCGCCCTTGTCTTGAGTTCGACAGTACCTGAGGCGAGCCCCTTTGGGCCAACGATAAGTTGATAAGGCAGTCCAATCAGATCGAGCTTGGCGAATTTGGCACCAGGCCGCTCATCGGTGTCGTCATAGAGTACGTCCACGCCAGCTTTTTCGAGTGCGTCATAGATCAACTCGCAGGCGGCATCCGTCACGTCATCGCCGGCCTTGAGATTGGCGATGCCGACTTTGAAAGGCGCGACCGGTTCGGGCCAGATGATCCCGTTTTCGTCATGGCTGGCCTCGATCAGCGCGCCGACAAGACGCGACACGCCGACCCCGTAGGAGCCGCCCTGGAAGGGCCGCTCGGCGCCGTCCGGCCCGGTAATCAAAGCCTGCATCGGCTTTGAATATTTGTCACCGAAATAAAACACTTGGCCCACCTCGATGCCCCGCGTGTGAATGCGTTTTGCTTCTGGTGTCTCCCGCTCGAACCGGTCTTGGTCGTGAACATCTCCGGTTGCTGCGTAAAGCGCCGTCCATTGCTGGATGACCGGCAGAAGATCACTTTCATAATCGGTATTCTCGGGGGGAATAGGCAAATCCAAGACATCGGCGTGGCAAAATACGGCCGACTCGCCAGTCTCCGCCAAAATTAGAAATTCATGGCTCAAATCGCCGCCTATCGGCCCCGTCTCGGCACGCATAGGGATCGCTTTCAGGCCCATACGGGCAAATATCCGCAAATAGGCGACGAACATTTTGTTATAGGACAGCCGCGCCGACGCCTCGTCGATATCGAAGGAATAGGCGTCCTTCATCAGGAATTCGCGGCCGCGCATGACACCGAAACGAGGCCTTTGCTCGTCACGGAATTTCCATTGGATGTGGTAGAGGATTTTGGGCAAATCCCGGTAGCTTCGCACATAGGCGCGAAAAATCCCGGTAATCATATCCTCATTTGTCGGGCCATAAAGCAATTCGCGTTCGTGACGATCCTTGATTCTGAGCATTTCCGGCCCATAGGCCTCGTAGCGGCCGGTCTCCCGCCACAAATCCGCCAGTTGAAGGGTTGGCATCAAGAGTTCAATCGCCCCCGCGCGGTCCATCTCTTCGCGCACGATTGTCGCCACTTTCTGCAAAACGCGAAGCCCGAGCGGCAGCCAGGAATAAATCCCGGCCGCCTCTTGGCGGATCATGCCGGCGCGTAACATCAACCGGTGCGAGACGATCTCGGCCTCTTTGGGCGTCTCACGAAGAATCGGCAGGAAATATCGGGACAGACGCATGCTTTGATGAACGCATTCAGAATGAGGGAGAGAGCGGGGTCTCGATGAGCCGGGTGTAATCCCGTGCGCGAGGAAAGGCAAAGGCGCATCAAAAACCTTAAGCCAAACCAGGGCGCCGCGCCAGTGCCACCCTGGTGCATCCCTTCAAAAAGTTGGGATTTTGCGCATACATCGCATTCATAATGGGGCCGCACCAAGCCTCGCCGCCAACCTTATCTGGATTGCCGCACTCAAGCTTGCGAAGCTCCAGGGCGGGGCACGAATTTGGCCGTGGTGACCGGCACTTGGCTGACGAGATCGTTCGCCTTGCCGAGCACTTCCCGCAGATGGTTACCGGCGCGCGCGCAAATCCCCGTCATGATATCGGGGCGGGCTTCGCCGTGGGTCTTGTAATGGCGCCTGATCACGGCCACCGCGCCGAGAGCTTTGCAGTCTAGATCGTCAACCACGCCCTCGAAACTTTGCCGAACGCAGCGGTTCAAAGAGGCATAAACATCGGCGGCGGAGACACGCCCAGGCATCGCGGAGGCGTTAAAATAATCCTGATAGGTTGTTGGCTGCCATTTTAAGATATCGCCAATCAATTCGGGCGTGTCTGGCAATTGTTCGATCAAATTCACCATTTCTTTGAATTGCTTGAGATAGGCAACGGCAACGCTGGACTCCGAATCAACCGGATTAGCGGAACAATCCCCGAGTTTCGGACCTAGATGATCATGTTCCGTGGCTCCGGCGGTCTGCGTGGCATGCGTGCGTGTCGTTCTCATTGTGCCTGGCCTCAATGCGGTCCCTCCTAACTAGACCCGGACCCGATAACAATTGGTTGCTTGCGATATTACGTTGCGAAATGCCTTTCAAAAAATACGGGTTTTTGGTGCGCAAGGCGCCCGCCCGCGAACTTCCGGTCAAAGAGGCATTCCTAGGAAGCCTTGCCTCTGCCACCAAAATCAGGGCATAATAATACCAACGGCAGGCGGCCATCATTTTCGGGGCCGTGAAAAGCAAGATTGCGGCGAGGCGCGGGGGCCTGGGACTGGCCGTTTGCGCCGTTTCCCGCAAGACTGGGAGGGGGAATGTCCAACGTCGCCGGTAAGGCTTACGGCATGAACGCCGTCACGCCCATGCCCCCGTGGATGACTTGGATCCAGCGGGCGCTCTTCATGACGTCGCGCGCGATTCCGTCGTTCCTAGGGGGGCTGCTTGGTCTGTCGATCATTCATTTCGCACGATGGGTGATCATCAAGCGGGATCAATGGCCGGACCTTGGCCAGGGCAAGCAGACGCTGCAAAATGACTACATGCTGTTTTGCAGCAATTTCAACGGCACCTGGGACCAATATATCGACGCCTTCGCGGACGGCATTCCGAATGGCCTCGACCTATTCTGGTTTTCCAGCACGCGATATCCACACTCGATCCCCATAACACCGTTCAAGAACTATATCCGGGCGAATCAGATCGATACGGATTACTATTACAATGCAACCCCTGGCGCCGCGCAACGCGACATCAAATCGGCGCTGCGCATCCATCGCATCCTTCTCGATCTTGAGGGACAACATAAGTCCCTTCCCCCCGAGGCTTTTCAAAAGGCCTATGTCGAAGCGCTGTGCAAAATTCAGAACGGCCTTGGTTACCAAGGGTATGCGCCCGTCGCCAGCAACGACACGGAGAACGCCGACAAATACCGCGCGGCCTATGTCCGCGATCAGCCGGCCGCCGCCCAAAACCCCCTCTGACCTGCGGTCTTGGCAAGGAGCCTTTCATGCCGACATTCGATGGCGGTCACTATTTCCTGACGGCGCTCGTCCCCGTCAAAACTGATACGACCGAGGAAGGAAGCGCGTCCACCTCGCCTGTGCATGCGCTGCGAAAGCGGCTCGCCATGCTGCCCCCTGCCCAGCAGACGCCCGCCTGTTGCGAAGACCAAAGCCCGTTCGCGCGGAACGCGCGCAACCATTTTGCCCGCTTCGTGATCATCGACGACATCGCATATCCCGGCCGCAAGACAGAAAACTCGATTGTTCTTGCTCTTCGGAACGTGTTTCGTAAGTCAAAAATCAACCTCGTGGTCCCGCAACCGCAAGATCATCTGGCCTGTCCGTTTCTATTTTTTGCCGCCGATTTTGACGCCGCGAGCGGCGCCGATACGGAGCGCGATTCTTATCTTGCCACTCTGTGGAACACGATGGAACCGGAGTTGCGCGAAATATTCTCCCATTGCGAGCAGTTTGATGGCGTGAACGACCCAGAGTCTTTTGCGAAATATATCGCGAGGTGCCAGCTCGAAACGACAATGCCATTTAATGATTATTACATCGACCCGCTCAATCTCCCGACATGGCCTGCCGACAAATTCAAATATTTCATTCCCGCGGCCGCTGGCCTTGCATTGCTGGCGCTTGGTTTTATCGTGTGGTTCTTTGCCGCGATGCCAAGCATAATTTTGTCTCTCCTCGGCGTGGCAACAATCGGTGTCGTCATCTGGCAGGCCTATAGGAGCGTCATGGCAGCGGGCGCGGTTCCATTCCCACCGGCACCAGACTCCAATCTCCCCGCCGTTCTCAAGGCCCTTTACCTGCAGCGGACGTTCACCCGTTTCGTGATCGACAACCAGCTGCGGGCGGTCGATCCAGCGTCGGCGGAGGAACTCCACGCCGCCTTCGGAAGATATGTCGACGCACATCAACCTGATAACCTCGGCGGCCCCACGCAACCGCCGGGCATCATCGGCATCTAGAGGGGCAACATGGCCGTCAAACTCGATCTCGCCGATATTCAAGGCAATATTCTCACCGCCTATGGAAAGCTCGGCTTTCCCAAGGGCCGTTTCATGGTCTTCCATGTCAGCAACCCTGATTCTGGGCGCAAATTCGTGACCGACTTATTGCCGAAGATCACGACGGCTTTGCGCTGGCCCTCGAAGTCGACGTACATCCCGACCGGAAAGGTCGCGGTGACGCGGCCGGAAATCACGGTCAATATCGCTTTTACCTGGTACGGACTGCTCGCGCTCGGCATTCCGATTCGCACATTGCGCGGGATGCCGGACGAGTTCATTGACGGCATGGCCGCGCGGGCGCCGATGCTTGGTGACGATTTTGCCGGGTCGATGCCCTGGGACGAGGTCTGGAGCAAAAGTGCGCGCGGCGGGATCGGCCCGAACGAGAACAGGGTCCATATTCTCGTCATGCTCAACGCGCAAATGACTCCGCTCACGGGAGGCGCCGTCCCGGCGCTCAACACGATGACCCGGGACATCGAAACGCTCGCCCAGAAAAACGGCGGCGTAACGCTCCTTACCGGCCACAACCAGCCGGGACAAGAGATGCGGCGGTATCAGGAACTGACCGCCATCCTCACCCGGAAGGATGGCCAATACGAACCCACGCCAAAAGAGCATTTTGGCTTTACCGACGCCCTCGGGGATCCTGTCTTTGAGGGCCAATACCCAGACGAACACGAGCAGACGGTCGCAACAGGCAACGGTGCGCTTGACGGACATGGCAATTGGCGGCCTCTCGCAACCGGCGAATTCCTGCTCGGCTATCCCGACGAAGCGCAGGAGGCTGCCTGCGCCACGATGCCGCTCGATTTCAGCCGCAACGGCACTTTCATGGCCTATCGCAAGCTGCATCAAAACGTCGCCGCTTTCCGCAATTTTATACAAGAAACCGCCAGGGATTATGCTAAAGTCTGCGGCATTCAGAATCTCGAAGATGCGCGCGAACTGCTCATGGCGAAAATGGCTGGCCGCTGGTCTGACGGGATTCCTCTTGCGCTCGCGCCGACCGTGGAGGCGTGGCATGAATTTCAAGACAAGCTTCGGCAGATGACGGACGAGAAGGCCCGTGAACTCGCTCTCATGGACTTCACCTTTCGCGGCGACAAAGAGGGCATAAAATGCCCGGTGACCTCTCATGTAAGGCGAGTCAATACGCGCGATTCGATGGACCCGACCGGAGAGGACGGTTCAATCTTGAACAATCGCCGCCGTATTCTCAGGCGCGGCCTGCCTTATGATGATTCCGCGCATGTCGCGCCAGGCTCGGAAGAGCGTGGAATCGTAATGCTCGTCATCTGCGCCAGCCTGGTCCGGCAGTTCGAATTCGTGCAACAGCAATGGATCAATTATGGGCTTGACGCGGGCGCGGGCAGCGACACCTGCCCGCTCACGGGCAATCATTCGGATGGAACGGCGGGCGGCAAAAATGGCCCCAAGGCCAAATTCGTCATTCCATCGGATCCGGAATCCGGCAAGCCCCCCTTCATCGTCGAAGGTATCCCGCAATTCGTTGAGACGCGCGGCGGCGAATATTTCTTCGTTCCGAGCATGACCGCGCTGCGGATGATCGGCATGGGCGTCGTCGACCCCACGTAAAAAATCCGGAGGTATCAAGCGATGCGTGTGCCGAATTTCGTCACGGTTCTTGGTGTGCGCTTGTGCATGACCGCCGAGGGGCTCTTTACACTTTATCAGATCCCCGCTGCCGTCTTCTCGGCGAAAGGCGCGAGCCTCAAGGAGAAATTCGGCACGGCGTTTCAGGAGCCGCTCACCCAAAGGCTCGCACTGCGCTTTTTGCGCGCCTTTCTACCCAATTCGCCGGTGACTTCGAAGCGCCTCATCAAATCCTATCCAAATACCGGGACTGCCCTCGTGACCCGGTATGAGGATGTGGTCGAGGTGCTCGACCGGAATGCCGATTTTGAGGTTGTCTACGAACCCAAGATGCGGGCGATTACGGCCGGCGAGAATTTTTTTCTTGGGATGCAGGACACCTCGCTCTATCAGCGCGACGTCTCCAACATGCGTCTTGCGACCCGGCGTGACGATGTCTCTGCAATCGTTGAACCACTGGCCCGGCGTCTCGCCGAAAAGCTCGTCGCCGAAAAATCCGGCCGCATCGACATGCCGCCCGAACTCAGCCAGCTCGTGCCGGCTGCGATCGTCACCGATTATTTCGGTGTGACCGGCGCTCCCGATAGCGACCTCATCGAGTGGGCGACACTCATGTTCCGCTATCTGTTCGCCGATCTCAGCGGCAATCCGGAGCTGGAACGCGATGCCCTCAACGCTGCCGCCGCTTGCTGCTCTGTGATCGACAGGGACATTGCCAACCGCAAGGCATCCGGAGAGACGAAAGACGATGTGATCGGGCGCTGCCTTGTCATGCAGGCGGCCGGCCTACCCGGCATGGATGATGTCAGCATTCGCAACAACCTTGTCGGGCTCGTGATCGGCGCGATCCCCACCATCTCCCGGGCGGCCGTGCAGGCACTGGAACAATTGCTCGACCGTCCCTTGGTACTCGCATCGGCCGAGCAAGCCGCGCTCGACGGCAACGATAAACTTTTCGCCGCGCATGTTTTCGAGGCTCTCCGCTTCAATCCCATCAACCCGATTATCTTCCGGCGCGCCACTCGCGACACCACGATCGCGGCAGGAAGTTTCCGCGCCAGGAGAATTCCCAAAGACACCATGGTGCTGGCGTCAAACCTTTCCGCGATGTTCGATCCGCTGAAAATCGAGTCTCCCGAATCGTTTCGCACCGATAGGCCCTGGGGCGACTACATGCTTTGGGGGTATGGGTTGCATGGGTGTTTCGGCGCCTACATCAACCGCGCCGTGCTGCCGGCGATTCTAAAGCCGCTTGTCACAAAGCCGGGCTTGCGGCGTGCCGCCGGCGAGGCGGGTCAGATCAAGACAGACGGGACGCAGTTTCCGACACATTTCGTGTTGGATTGGGGTTATACCAAAGGTCATAGCGACTGACCGACGTGAGCCCATTCTCGCATCCCGATGGATGTGATTGTTTCAGGCTGGGCTATGAGCTTTCGCCAGGCGGCGCAGGCTGCGTCGATGATGGCATCGTAATTTTCGAAGACGGTGTTTGAGAGCCAGTTCTGACGCAGATACTGCCAGATGTTCTCGACCGGGTTCAGTTCCGGCGCGCGCGAAGGCAGGAAGATCGGCGTGATGTTTTCGGGCACGTTGAGCTGGCTGGTGGTGTGCCATCCGGCCCTGTCGAGCAGCAGGACGGCATGCGCACCCTTGGCGACGTTGTGCGAGATTTCGTCGAGATGGAGCTGCATCATGCCGGTGTCCGCATAAGGCAACGCGAGGGCCGCCCCAACGCCGCGGGCGGGGCAGATCGCGCCAAACAGATAGGCGTTGTCGTAGCGCTGGTCGGCGGGCTGCCTTGGCCTCGTTCCACGCCTGGCCCACTGGCGGACGAGGCCATTCTTCTGGCCGATCCGGGCTTCGTCCTGGAACCAGACTTCGACCGGCGTCGTCTCTGGCAGTTTGTCGAGATGAGCCTTCAGCGCGCGCGGGAAGTTTTTTTGAACGCCTCGACGATCTGTTCGTCCTGGGCTGGATGGCGCGGCCTTGCGCTGATGTGCGAGAAGCCGAGCTTCTTCAAAAGCTTTCCAACGTAGCGCTCGTGGAAGTCGACGCCGAACCTCTCGGCGATGATGCGCCTGAGGTCCACCCGGCGCCAACGCACGACGCCATCCTTCTCACGATCCGGCCCGGCCTCGACGATTGTCGCGAACTCGGCCAACTGCGCGGCTGACAGGCGCGGCGCGGGGCCCTCTGTCCAGTTGTCGATGAGGCCCTCTGGCCCGGTGGCGTTGAAGCGATGGACCCAGTCGCGCAGCGTCTGCCGATCCATCCCGCCGATCTTGGCCGCCGCCCTCCGATCCATCCCGTCCCGCACTGCCGCCAGCGATAACAGCCGGCGACTCTGGTTGACGTTCTTTGAGCGCCGGGCCAACACCCGAAGCTCCTTGGCCAAATAGTCCTCTCGCAATTTCACCGCTGATGGCATGGCGCGAATCCTCCGCGCCAAGGGAATCAGAAAACCGCCGCCAAGGGAATCCACTCAATGAGTCATCCCGCGGGGCCATTAGTATTAGACACCCAGTCACGCGCCTCTTGCCAATGCAAGAAAGCGCGTCCACCTGCTAAAGCCTAAACCGGAGCTTTTTGGGAAGGCGATCGCGATGGATGCTCCGGTTTTTCCATAGCGGCTGATTGAGTGCCTGGATTGATATGGCCGTTGGGCAAAGGTCTTACACCGCCCAGAACGCGCGCGGCCAAGGACCGAATATGGAAATCAGCGTTAAAATAGATGCCGCGCACCGGTTGTCCCGGCCAGGGTGAGAACCGGGTGAGCCTTGCGGGAGTGATTTCGGTTTTGGGGGCATAATAATAGGTCGTGACATTGATGCGAGGCTGCGGTCCGGTGATGGGCCGCACGGCATGCCACGAATGGTCCGTGGTCTCCATGATCACCAGCCGGTTGCTTTGATGGGCGATCTCCCTTGGCGGTGCTTTGCGGTCATCGTCCCATAACTCCAAGGCACCGCCGTAATCCTCCCGCCACTCTGGAGACATATAATATAAGAGGACGACCGCGCGGCGCTGCGTACGGTCATAATTGTGCGAATTGTCGAGGTGCGGGCACATGAAATCGCCCGGCATCATTTTGGTGATTCCGCCATTATACAAACGAGGATCGGCAGAGAGCCGCGCGCCACCCAGCAAGCCGGTCACGACCTCCGCAATTTCCGGCCCGCTGAAAGCGGCGACCAAATTCCTGGTGGCCTCGCCGAGCTGATCGAGCGCGGCGGACACATATTTTCGCTCTTTGAGGCTCTGCCGCCGCACCATGGCATCAGGCTTTGGCAAGCCGCCAAGCGCCTCGTGCAGAATTTCCAAAGGAAGAAGATCGTCCAGCCAGCAACATCTAATTTTGCCGGGCTGATCAAAGACGCTTTTTAAGCGAACTTCATTCTCACGAAGACGGCTGATGACAATTTGACGAATATTGGAAACAGGGTACGCCATCGGCGAAACTCCCAAATAAATTCGCCGCGTGCCAATAAAGGTTAAGTGCTGACACGCGGTAATTATGCAATGAAACCAATTGAGTTCAAATTCAAATACTTCGATCAGACTGTAAAGCTTCTGATTACGCCCCAAGAATAACACATACATCCGAACTTACAACTGAGAGTTTCCCCACGATAATTATAGATATTAAGATAATATTATCATCACCCATATGGGTTATGGCGGCATAAAAGTATAGGCTGAGTCTATCACAATTTCTTTTGGCTTATGGTGCCATCAAACCCTGTACAATCGCCCATAGCGATAGCCGATACACGTCGAATGCAAAGCGCTCCTCATACACCCGCCGGGTGGCCGCCAGCTGCCTGTTCCCGGCCGGCACCAGGCGATTCGCGTGGACCCGCCGCATCGCCGCGGCGAAGGCCCGTCCATCCTCCGCGACGGTCACATTGGCGAGCGCGGACATTTCAATCCCAAGACCGCGAAAGGCGAGCGATGTCGCGATCAACGGCGCCCCGCAAGACAGTGCTTCTATTGTTTTGATCGAGATCCCATGTCCAGCCGTTGCCGGGAGCAGAACGGCCGAAGCCCTACGATAAGCGTCATACAGACCCTCCACTTCGACCCTGCCGCGAAACAGTGCCGCATGCGTCTTATAGAGGTCTGGCGCACGCGACCGAACTTCACGGTCGATATTGCCGAGGATTGCGACCGGAACACTTTCCGTCAACGGCAAAACCTCACGCAAGAACCAGCGCAGGCCAAGAAAATTCGGATAATTGGCGCTCGCGACAATGATACACTCGTGCCCCCCGAGCCCCACGGGCATGGCCTCTACGGCCGGATACAGCAATGCGTGCCGCTTGTCTGGAACGAGTTCTTTGAAGGCCGCTGCCTCTTCATCATTGAGATGAATCAAAACGTCCGCCGGACGCATGGCATCAAGTTCGATTTCGAGCATCTCTTCAAAAACGGCCGACGGCGGCAACCGGAGACGGTCGCGATTGCGCAAGGCATATTGGCGCGCTTGCAGATCATGCGTGTCAAGCAGGATCGGACACGAGTGCCGCTCACGCAGGCGAACCGCAACCGGCATGCAAAAAAAATGATTGCAGTGGATGAGATCGATTTGTGCCGTAAGGGCACTGGGAACGGGAATCGTCACCTGCTGCGCGACAGCCACACGCATGGCCGCGTCATTGCCGTGCAGCCATTGCTTGGCGGCACGCAGAAAACCTCCGTTGAAGATTTTTTGCAGCGGCATGCCAGCCAACAGCCGTGTGTCGGCTGCCAGGTCGCTGGTCGCGTCGAAATAACTCTTGGACACGGGCGATCCCGCGACGCAGCCGGGCGTATCGGCGACCGCGACACTCAAGACCTTCGCGCCGAGGCTGCGATAGGCGCGTGCCTGGGAGACAAAAACCTGGTGGCTGCCGCAAGAATGCCAAGCCGGATGCACGATCGCGACGGATTTGCCCGCGAGGGGCAGAGATGACGGCGTGGCCGGGCAGCATGCTGTGCCGTTGTCCAATTCCTCCGAATTTGTTGGCGGAGCCAATGGCTCTCGCGCCCGCGTCTGTTTTTCCATGCGATTTCCGCGGACCTAGACTATCCAGCAAAGCTCGGGCTTGATCCGGCCACCTTCCTCAAGCTACACGCTTAGCCGGAGTTTCACTCTGGAAAATCCATGCCGTCAACACAAGACCGATCGCGGGCTCAGCCATGGCGGCTGGCATCGACACAATGAATCCAAGAGTTAAATGCAAAATTTCGAATCCCCACCTAAAAAATACGGCATGGCAATTATCGCCAATGACAAAATCATCAATTGGCTGCTGCCGTTTCTCGAAAGCTACCTGGCGACCAATTCAGCGACACCTCTCTATCTTATCCCCTATGATGACAATGTCGCGTTGACCCGCCGCGCCGCCGATATTTACGGTGTTCATTTCGTCGAGCCGGACAGCGCCGATCTTGATGCCATGGCCAAGCGTCTTTACCCGATGTTCCCTGGGTATCGCCGGAGGCTGCGGAAATTTCTCAGTCTCGCTCTGCCGCTCGACGAAGTCATCTATCTTGATGTCGATATCATCTTGTTTCGTGATTTTCGCGAGATGTTTGGCCTGCTCGAAGCAGGCCGAAACGATTTCATCGTGGCGGCTCCAACAAAGGACTACGTCTACAATAAAAAACGCGAGCAGTATGATTTTCTTCGCGGCGTCATGCTTTTCAACGATGGCTTCTTTGTCGCCTCAAGGGAGATTTTGAGCTTGAAGGATTTTCATGAAGTCATCGACACGGACGAGGCGATTTTTCATGCCGTGCGGCAACGCGGCATGCTGTTTGCCCAGCCCGTTACGAATTTCGTCGCGCATCGGAAGGGCTTGAAAATCACGTCCCTCAATCAATGCCTTCCAGGCGCTTCCGGAGAAAGCTTTTATAAGGCCGAAGGCGTCACATTTGACGCTGAAGGGCCACGCGATGTCTTCGGCGACAAAATCTATTTCGCGCATTGGGCGGGTGCCGTGAATCTTCCTAACCGCCGTGTTTTTGATGCAGCGTGGCGCCAATTCGCCAACAAAGCTGCGGCACGAATGAAAGCTTAACTTGAGCGTTTCGACAAACTCCCGGCTTTCTCTCCTAGGATGATGTTTCCGGGCGTGATAAGAACTGTGCGATGCCTCGCCTTCTTTTTTTCTATTTCTCAAAGCGCATCGCGACTGCCACGCTGCTTATCACGGCAGGGCTCTGCATCCCGGTCGTGATGACCTCGCTTTTTCATTACCTTCCACCGGCGGCGATCCGGGGCGGGCTGCTTCTGCCTGCCATTCTTGGCACTCTGCCGACCGTCCTCTACGTTGCCTTGCCGATGGCGATCGGAGTTGCGGTTGCTCTCGAATTCGCGCGGATGTCTGCCGACGGGATGATCGCCGTGCTTTATTCCCTGCGCCTTTCGGTTTGGGCGATCACGCTGCCGAGTGTTTTCGTCGCCATGGTCGCCGTCTGCTTTGGCTATTGGCTCTCCTCGGTTTTCGCGCCCGCTCATGTCGGCGAAATGCACGACGTAATTTTTGTGATTCGCAATTCGCTCAACCACCGGATGCTTGAGCCTGCGCAATTCTACACCTTCGACAATGGGACGCGGACGCTCTATTTCCGCCGCTGGCAATCCGCCGATGTCGTCTCAGGCATGTTCATCCATCAATTCTCCGCCGAGAAGAACGAGGAACAAATCATCACGGCAGCGCAAGCGGAGTTCCGCCGCAACGCCAATGGCGTCGTCCTCATCCTGAGCAATGGTTCGATCGAGACTCTTCCCGCCGATGGATCGACGATTCGAACGGCGCATTTTAATGAATATGCGATGCCAATTGGCATGCAAGGCTCAGGAGGACTACCGCAGCGCGGCTGGCGTGGAGTCTTCGAATTGCCTCTTTCGGAGTTCTTCCAGAAGCAACCCATGAACCATCTCTATCCGCGGCTTTTCAACGAGTGGATGAGCGAAGCCGCCAAACGCTTTGGCATCCCCATACTCGCACTGGCTCATGCGCTTTTGGCGATCGGGCTCATCTTGAGCCTCTCTTCGGCAAGCGGCCGCTCCTCGGCGGCAACAACCGTGACCATGATCGCGATTCCAACGATCCACGTCGCAATTCTCGTATCCACCGAAACGCTGGTACGTCAGGATCCGCGCCTCATTGCTCTTGTCGCCCTGGCGATCGTCGTGGAATTTGCCGCCGCCCTGGTTTTGATCTGGAGACAAAATGCGAATTTCGCGGTGCCCAAGGACACGTCCGGGCAAACTGCAAGCTGAGATCCCAGCGGATCACGCAATCTTGGCGAACACCACCGGCTTCTTATCGATCGCCGCCCGGTACAAAGGGATTACCTCGCTGGCGGCTCCCATAGCGCGCACCGCGCCATCCTCGATCCAAAGAACACGGTCGCAGATAGTTTCGAGAGTTTTAAGATCATGTGAGACGACAAGGATCGTGCCGTGCTCCGCAAAATTCTTGATAAAAGCATCACATTTGGCGCCAAAAGCCTCGTCACCAACCGAGAGGGCTTCGTCCACGATCAGAATATCGGCGTCGGCATGCGCGCAGACAGCAAAGGCGAGCCGCGCCGCCATCCCGCTCGAATAGAGTTTGACCGGCTGATAAAAAAAATCGCCGATCCCGGCGAAGGCGGCAATCGCGGGGAGTCTTGCCTCGACAGTGGCACGCCGCATGCCCAAAATGGCACCGCCGATCAAGGCATTTTCCCGGCCTGTCAATTCATGATCGAACCCGGCCCCGAGCGCCAGAATCGGCGCCACCCGGCCGTTGACGTGGACAGTTCCATGCGTCGGCAGGGTGATCCCGCAAATGATCTGCAGCAACGTGGTTTTGCCGGCGCCGTTGCGACCGATAATGCCGATTCGCTCACCACGGCGAACTTTAAACGTAACGTCCCGCAACACCCAATGCTCGTGGTAGAACTGCTTCCAATGACCGAAGATCGCCTGTTTGAGCTGGTCATTGCGCCGCATATAGAGCTGAAATGCCTTGCCGACGCGATCGCAGCTGATGACGGAATTAGATGACATCGACGAAGACGGCCTTGTATTGCATGAAGAAGCGGTACGAAAAAAAGAAGATTAGCAGAGAAGCCGCAACCGTTCCGCCATAGAGGAAAAGATCGGGAAATCTGTTGAACAAAAGCAGGTCTCGCATCATCTCGACGTAATTTCCGATCGGGTTGAGATGCAAATAGATCCGCAGATTGGGCGGCACATCCTCGATCGAATAAAAAATTGGTGTCGCGAACATGAAGACCGGCACGATCGAGATCATGAGATGAGCGACATCGCGGGTAAATGATCCAAGCGCCATGAGAAACCAGCAGATTCCAAGCAGGAACAAAAAGAAAGGCACGACGACCAAAGGCAAAAGCAAACTTGCTGGCGGCAGCCGGAAGGTCAGCACCAGCTCGAAAACAAGCAACACACCCAAACTTATCACAGCATAGACGGCACCTCGGATTGCCGCTGTCCACGCCAAGGTCTCGCTCGGAAAAATAGACTTTTTGATGACGCCGGCATGTTCATGCAAGAGTCCCGGCGAACGGTAGGCGAGTTCGCTGAACAGATTGAAGACAATCAACCCCGTAAAGATTGACAAAGCGTAACTGCCGAAACTGCCCCCTTTGGCCGACGCCGGAACACCGACGGCGTGTGAAAAGATCACCGTATAGGCCGTGAGCATCACAAGCGGCCCGAAGATCGCCCAAACCCAGCCGAAGATGGTGCCGCGAAAGCGGACCGCCAATTCCCGCCGGACCACGGCTCTGATCAATTCCCGGTAGTGCCAGGCATTGGCAAAAGGCGTCAGAAAATTCATCTGATGTGCGGTCTCAAAGATCAACGAGCCCCGTGCGCCCGGCACGAAGGGGCGCCGATGTAGACCAGTTTGGGCCGCTGACGTCAACATTCGCCCAGATTCAGGCCCGGAAGAGACTTGATCATTTCAAGGTGCCCGCCCCCTCGGGGGCTGTCCAATTATCTGATCCGCATGGCCTTGAGCGCCCGATTCTTGGCGTATTCCCACATCGCCGTGGCATCGGAATCAACCCCGTCAGGCTTGTTCGGATCCGGGACTGTGTCATGACGGTCGAAATAGCGCTGCGCCCTGCCATGGTCGGCGGACGGCAATTTCCGCGCGGCCTGATGCAGACTCTCCTGGAAATCGCCCCACGGTTCCCAGAGGGATTTGAGTTTGTGAAACAGACCCACCTTCCGGGTCGAAGGGGTCACGCTCGCCGGTCCCAAATTTTGCGGCGCGTCGAGATTTAGCACGCGCTCGAGCGTCGGTGCCGCCGCGACGCGGTCCGTGAGGGGTGCGCCAAGATTGAATCTCTCCTGCAGGGTCTTGATCACACTCGTGTGATCGAAAGGCGTTGCGCCGTCGCCCGAAAAGGCGTCGCTCGGCCGTAGAACCGTCCCGCGACTGATATAGGGGGAGGCGATGACCGCTGGAACCCGGACGCCATAACGGTCAAAGGCGAAAACTGGGCTCGGATTGTCGCTGACCCCTTGTCCCGGCGGCACCGCCTTGCCCGGCGGCACATGATCATAACATCCGCCGTGCTCATCATAGATGATGACGAGCATTGTCTTTTTCCATGCCTCGATATTGCTGCGCAACGCATTGTAGACTGACGCGACAAGCTCGTCGCCAAACGTCACGACATGTGGCGGATGCTGGTCATTGGGCAAATTGATGCGCGGCGGAAACACACGGATATCAATGTCCGCGTAATATCTCGGCTCGATAAAGGAATAGCGCGGCAGTTTTCCAGCCTTAGCATTCTTCACGAAGGTATCGAACAAATGGAAATTGTCGTTTCTCATCCGCAGGTTTGTAAGCGTCGCTGTTTGCGGAATGTCATGATGATAGATCGCCCAACCATCCCTTAAACCGGCATCGTCGAACGCTTCGAAAACCGATTTCATTTTGAGGTCGAATATCTTCTTTGGCTGATTGTTTTCATATCCGGCGGCGGTTCCCGTGTGCAGAAAGAACCGGTTCGGCCACGTCTGACAGGGGGCCGAAGCAAACCAGCAGTCGCAAACAGCGAACTCCTCGGCAAGGCTGGCAAGCGCCGGCATATGCACCCGAGGGTCATAATAGCTCATGAGCCTCTGAGGATCATGAGCCGCACGCGATGGGTCGATGGCGATG
This sequence comes from Methylocapsa sp. D3K7, assembly GCF_029855125.1. Classification (GTDB taxonomy): domain Bacteria; phylum Pseudomonadota; class Alphaproteobacteria; order Rhizobiales; family Beijerinckiaceae; genus Methylocapsa. The sequence goes on along the minus strand of NZ_CP123229.1, from coordinate 3,498,704 downwards.
TCGGTATAGCTCTCGATAAAGCCGCTCATATCCGCGACCGCACCCTCCTTCGGGCTGCCGTCCGGGTTGAGCTGGCGGGAGCCAAAAATCTGCAAATTCATCTCAACCCACAGCTCACCTGGATCAGGAGCCGGCACGGCCGAGTCCGCCAGCTTCTTGGTGACGGGGCACTTTGTCAGGAGCCATTTCCTGCCGTCGCTACCGGTATTGGCTTCCGTCCCATCGATCCCCTCGAAGGCCGGCGACTTCGGATAAAGCGCCCCGAGGACACAATCGAAGGAACGATTTTCCAACATGAGAACAACAAAATGATCGATCGACTGCAGACTCGCCATGGTAATTCTCCCTCCCGTCGTCTTATACTTATAATTTCTAATTTCGGCCCCGGTTCGCTCGTAACCAAGGAAGCTTCTGAGGCCCGGCAGGCGTAAGGTTCAGCTCTCATCTAACCAGTCCGGTAACGATCACGGAGTCTTTCCAAGAATCGAACTGTAACGCATCGGCCAAATGATTGGATTCGCAAAATCCGTGAACTCGCCGGAAGACTATCGCTCGGATTAAGGTAAATACCACCATGCGTGGCCATGGCGAAACTGGAACCACCGGGGAACACGCGCCGCCGCCCCCCTCCCCGCACAAGACCGGCCAGCCAAGCCGGCGCCGCGTTGTTTTTGGCGGCTTCTGCCTCTGCTGTTTGCCAAGCGCGATATACGCGGGCGAAACCGCTCCCCTCGCGACGGAAGAAATCGCCTCAGGCATCCACATCAGGCGCGGCATTGACGAAGATGCGACGCTCGCCAACGACAATGCCATCGCCAACACCGGATTTATCGTAGGGATCGAGGCGGTACTCGTCACCGATCCAGGGGGCAGCCTCACTGACGGCGAACGCTTGCGCGCTGCGATCGCCCAAACAACCAAGCTACCGATTAAATATGTGGTGATGAGCCATGTCCATCCCGACCATGTTTTCGGGGCCGGCGCCTTTTTGAAGGATGATCCGGTCTTCATCGGACACGCGCGGCTCAAGGAGACACTGCATGAGCGAAGCGCCTATTACCGCGAAAAATTGGCGGCTATAATCGGGCCCGAAAAAGCCGGGGTTGTCGTTTTGCCGGGAATGGAAATCCGCGACCGCGCCGAAATCGATCTCGGCGGCCGCATCATCGAGGTCACAGCCCACGCCGCTTCCCATACGGTTTGCGACGTGAGCTTATTCGATAAAAACACCGGTACGCTTCTGCCCGCCGATTTGGTGTTCATTGGCCGCATGCCCTCGCTCGACGGCAGTTTGCGCGGCTGGATCAAGACGCTGGAGGTGCTAAAAAATCATGCGGCGGCCCGAACTGTGCCGGGGCATGGCCCTGTCGCGGCGGATTGGCCCTTGGCGTCTGCGGCGATCACGCGCTATTTGACAACGCTCGAGCGCGACACAAAGAAGGCAATCGCCGACGGAATTGCAATTGACGCCGCCATCAAAACCGTTGCCGCATCAGAAAGAAGCGAATGGAAACTGTTCGACGATTACAACGGCCGCAATGTTGGCGAAGCATATAAGGAACTCGAATGGGAATGATCCCCCACCAAACTGAGACCCCGAAAAGCATTGCTTTGGCCGCAGCTCTCGCTAGCGCTCTGCTTCTTTCGGGGGCAGCGGCAGCGCAAGACGATGAGGCGGCGCGTGCCGCCCGCTGGAACGACCTGGCGCAAGAGATTTTCGGGACGCGGCACATTCAGCCCGGCGATGCCCAAATTGTTTTGGAAGCACCTGATCGTGCGGAGGACGCAGCCCTCGTCCCGATTACGATCCGCGTGCAAAATCCCAAGGACGTCAAAAGCCTCTATCTCATCATCGATGACAATCCCGCCCCCATCGCCGCGCATGTCATCTTCGGTCCGGCGGGCGATCCGCAAAGCCTAAAACTCCGCGTCCGCGTCAATCAATACACCTATATGCATGCCATCGAGGAGACGGTAGGCGGCGCTCTCCATGAGACGCATCGCTTCGTCAAGGCCTCGGGCGGCTGCTCGGCGCCGTCCGGCTCTTATGACGCGCAAGCGCTGACCGAAATCGGCAAGATGAAACTGCGCTGGCTGGGTGAGCCGCAAGAAGGTCACGCGCGCGAGGCGCAGCTCTTGATCCGGCACCCCAATTTCAACGGCATGCAAAGAGACGAGATGACTCAGGGCTATACCCCCGCACGCTTTCTCAAATCGGTCGATGTCACCTTAAACGGCGAGGCCGTAGTGCATCTCGACAGCGATATCTCGCTCGCCGCCGATCCTGCGATTACTTTTAACGTCAACGCGCCGGACAAGGGCAAGCTCGCGGTCAAAGCCCGTGACAGCGACAATGCGCTTTTTGAACAAAGTTTCGATCTTGGTCCGGGCGGCAGCTAATGCGACCGAAAACCGCGAAGATCGCCCTCAGCATTGCGGCTGTAACGCATCTCTTTGCCGCCGGAACCGCATCCGCCGAAGTACCCGAACCGCAAACCTATTGGACGGGCCAAATGCACAGCGAGGTGCCCGCGACGCTTTCGGGCGCGCGGGTCATTCATGCGCAAGATCTGGCTGGGATTTTGAGTGAAGGCAAAGCCATACTGATCGACGCCGCCGCGGCGCCGCGCCGCCCGGAGAATCTGGCGCCCGGTGCGATCTGGAAACCGGTGCCGCACGACGACATCGCGGGCAGCATCTGGTTGCCGGAAATGGGTTCTGGAAGGCTCACGCCAGAAGAGGAATCCTTTTACCGGCAACGCCTCAAGGCCTTAACGGCAAGCGACCTCGACCGGCCCATTGTTTTTTATTGCCACCCGCAGTGCTGGGGGAGCTGGAACGCGGCAAAGCGCGCCCTGAGCTTTGGCTATCGCAATATCGCTTGGTTTCCTGACGGCGCCGAAGGCTGGCAGGATGCGGGGCATTCGCTGGTTGCCGCTGAACCGGAGACGCCGCCTGTGTCCAGCAACTGAAGAAGACAACGGCAACCCGAAGCTCACACGAAAGTGTTCACCGTTCGCCAGCGCGCGGCCGTCACGCCCGGCTGCAAGCTCAACCGGCCGACGATATATTCGAGCGCGATCTCACGCCGCTTGTCCGATATGAGGGTGGCCGTAACTTCAACCCGGTCGGAACCTTCGATATCGCTGCTTTCGAGTTCGCGCAGATGCAGATCGCTGACGCCGAACCCTTGCACCAGCAGCGCACGGATTTGCGCTTCGTCGGCGCCCCGGCATGTGACATTGACGATATAGGAAGTCTCGACATCAGCCGTATCAATCGGCTGGCGGTTGATCAGGCTAGTCAGCGGCCGCAGCACAATATTGACGCCGACGATGAGAGCCGCGGCAAGGATCGCGAGGCGCCAGGAGCCGGCGCCGGCCAGTAGGCCGACGGCGGCGGAACACCAAAGCGTCGCCGCAGTGTTGAGGCCGCGCACATTGACGCCTTCCTTCCAGATCACGCCGGCGCCGAGAAATCCGATGCCGCTCACCACCTGCGCGGCGACCCGCGTCGGACCGGAATCGGTGAATTGACCCTCAAAGACGACGAAAATCGCGGCACCGAGCGAAACCAGCGTGTTGGTCCGCAAACCCGCCAGACGCTGGCGCCACTCCCGCTCGAAGCCGATGACGCCGCCGAGCAGGACTGCGATGATTAGATCGAGCGCGTCCTTCTGGATCGCGGGATCGAATATCGGTGGCATCGGCTCTTCCTCGTGTCTGACGCTTTATCCATGGACAAGGTCCCGCCTGTTGAAAAGACGCCGCGCGGGCAATATGCCGTTCATGTGACAGTTCGATGTCTGCGCTTCTGTCGATTTGACTCCCGCAGCCAGCGGTACGAGCATAATATCCATTAGGCGAGCCTTTCGCCCCGGAGCGGCGGCATGTCACATTCTTCCTTCGACGCCATTCCGGCCAAAAATCTCCCGCGCGCGGAACGACTTAAGGCGGGGCAGGCGCTGCGCCAACAGGTGCCGCGTGAAGCCCATGCTGCGTGCCCGCCAGCGTCCAGCCGAGATCCGGTCGCCATTCTCGCCGAAACCGACGGCGCACGCATCCCAGAACTTCTTCCAATCCGCTACCAGCGCATGCAGCAGTCGCCCTTTACCTTTCTGCGCGGTGCCGCCGCCGTGATGGCCCATGATCTTGCGGCTACACCCCAAGTCGGGGCGCACGTTCAGGCCTGCGGCGATTGTCATTTGCTGAATTTCGGCGTTTTTTCAACGCCGGAAGGACGCGTCCTCTTCGATATCAATGATTTCGACGAGACTTTGCCGGGCATCGATTTTACGGTGGATATCAAGCGGCTCGCCGCCAGCGTTGCGGTTGCTGCTCTTAACGCGAACATGCCGGACAAAAGGGCACGAGCGCTCGCGACAGCGACCGTCAAATCCTATCGCGAATTCATCCTCGAGCTCGCCGTCAAGCCGCCGCTCGAGGTCTGGTACACGCGCATGGAAATTGATCGCGAGGTCAAACGGATCGGCGATACGAAACTGCGCGAAACCTTGTTTTCCGTCTTGATAAAAGCCAAAAAAGATTTGGCGGCGGACGATAATTTCCCGCATCTCGCGACGGCGAAAGCAGGCGTTGCGCGGATCGCGGACCGCCCGCCCCTGATCTATCATTTCGATACGGCGGCGACGAAGGACTACAAGATTCATGCGCATTCCGCCTTCGCCAATTACCAATCCTGCCTGCTTCCGGAGCGGCGCGCACTTGTCGAACGTTACACGCTTGCTGACATTGCCTTCAAAGTCGTCGGTGTCGGCAGCGTCGGAACATTTTGTGCCGTCGGCCTTTTCATGACAGCGGATGGCGAGCCCTTATTCCTGCAGGTCAAGCAGGCGCTTCCATCTGTGCTCGAAAAAATTGCAGCGCCGCCGCCGCACCTCTTACAGCAGGGCTGCCGGGTGGTGGAAGGCCAGAGGGCGATGCAGGCTGCGAGCGATATTTTTCTTGGCTGGACCGAAGAACCCAAGACCAGCCGGCATTTCTACGTCCGCCAGCTCAAGAACCGCCGGCTTGGTTCCCTCGGTCAAGTCCTCGAAGGCAAGGCACTCGATGCCTATGCCAACCTCTGCGGCCGGACACTTGCGAGAGCGCATGCAAGAAGCGGCGACCCGGCGCTGCTGGCGGGCTATATGGGAAAATCGGAAGTTTTCGACGACGCGCTTGGCACCTTCGCGATGGCTTATGCCGCGCAAACAAAGCATGATCATGCATGCTTGAAATCCGCTCATGGGGCGAAGGGCAGTCTTGCGCCCAAGTGATGTCCTGCGATCGGCCGCCCGTTATGCGGCACAAGATTTGCGCGCCGATCTCGCCGCCGGGCTGGCGCTCGCCGCCGTTGCACTTCCCTCGCAGATGGCCACGGCGCATCTAGCCGGCTTTTCTCCCCCTGTAGGTTTCGTTGCCTTCGCGGCGGCAATGATCGGCTTTGCGATCATCGGAGCCAATTATCTCGTTGTGGCCTGCGCGGATTCAACCATCGCGCCGATTTTTGCCGGCGGCCTTGCCGCTTTGGCGGCGGTGGGAAGCCAGGAGTATCCAGCCCTTTGCGCGAGCTTCGCTCTGCTGACCGGAACCATTTTGCTGTGTTGCGGGCTCTTCCGCCTCGGATGGATCGCCGATCTCGTGTCGAAGCCCGTAACAATCGGGTTCCTGGCCGGTATCGCCTGCCACATCGTCGTTTCCCAGCTCCCCTCACTGCTCGGGATAGATTCTCCCGATGGCAGCTTGTTGCAGCGAGCCTATGCGATCGCTGGCAAATTGAGCGAGATGAACCGCGTTTCTTTCTTTCTCGGACTCGCTGTCTTCGCCGTGACGGTATGCGCCGAGTGGATCAACCCGCGCATTCCAGGATCGCTGCTCGGAATTGCGGCGGCGACAGCTGCGGTTTATGGGTTTGGTCTTGAGCGCAATGGCGTCTCGGTTCTTGGGCAAATACCGGGGCAATTCCCCCATTTCCAAATCCCGCTGGTTCCATTCGAGCATCTCGTTCAAGCCGCGCCGCTCGCCTTCGTCGTGGTCGCCACCATTATGGTGCAAACCGCCGCGACGACCCGAGAATTCCCCGCGCCGTCCCAGAACGGCAGCTTGATCGATCTCGATTTCGCCGGAGTTGGTGCGGCCAATCTGCTGGCGGGCTATTTCGGCGCCTTTCCCGTCAATGCAAGCCCGCCCCTGACCGGGATCGTCGCCGAGACAGGCGGGCGCAGCAAAGGCGCCGGGCTGGCGGCCGTCGTGCTGATCCTGTGCATCGCCCGTTTCGGCACCGGGCTTCTCGCGCATGTTCCGCAAGCGGCGCTTGCCGGAATTTTATTTTTCGTCGCGATGCGGATCGTCCGCGCGGGAGAAATCATTGCGATTTTCCGGCGCGCTTTCGGCGAGTTCCTGCTGATCCTCGCAACCTTGACGGCGATCGTCGTGCTGCCGGTGGGAACGGGCGTGGCGGCCGGTATCGTGCTGTCGCTGCTGCACGGAATATGGTCGATGACGCGCGCCAGTCTCATCATCTTCGAGCGGGTTCCAGGAACCTCGATTTGGTGGCCTCCAAGCCGTGATCTCAAGGGCGAAAAACTTGAAGGAATTCTCGTTATCGCTTTCCAAGCTCCCCTGGCCTTTCTCAACGCCTATAAATTCCAGGATCAAGCCCGGCGCGTCCTCCGGCACTCTCAACCCGAACTTATCGTCTTGGAAGCCAGCAGCATTGTCGAAATCGATTTCACGGCGGCGCAAGTCATTCTTGAATTTATCGAGCACTGCAAACAAATGAACATTACTTTCGCGATTGCCCGGCTCGAATCGACGCGGGCCCAGGACGCTTTCGACCGTTTCGGCGTCACCGATGCCGTGCAGCGCGATCATTTCTTTCATAGCGTGGCCGAAGCGATTGAAATCCTCGCGAAAAACCCCAAAAAGTCGAATGAGTTTCATGAAGAACCGGTGTAGAAGGCGGTTTGGTTGGAAAAGCCACGCATCGGCTAAGCTGTGCCTTTGAGATTGGGGCACGGCCTCCGGCGCACCGGTTTAGCGCACCTGCCCTCTTCACCGGCCGCCCGGTTGCGGCTTGCGTCATCAAGGGCAATGGCGGGTGCTTCAAGGAGATTGTTTACATGGGTCTATTCCCGGTTTTTCTCGGTGCAGGGCGGTTTGAACATGGCGCGCGGTGGAGGCAGGTTGGCACACGCCCCGCTTATGGACTTCTTTGCGCGCTGATTTTGGGCGCCGCGGGAAGTGCCTTGCTGATTCCCGGTCCCTCCCCCGCCTTCGCAAAGGGGCCGGACTCCCTGGCCGATCTCGCGGATTCGGTGAGCGATGCCGTCGTCAACATATCGGCGACGCAGACGATGGACGAAAAACACGCCAGCAACGCGCCGCAGCTGGAGCCGGGGACGCCATTCGACGATCTATTCGAGGAATTCTTCAAGCGCCATCAGCAGGGGGGCCAGCGGGGCCAAGGGGGGGGCGACCGCCCAGAAAAGCCGCGCGAACGCAAGTCGAATTCCCTCGGGTCAGGCTTCGTCATCGATCCCTCCGGCATCGTCATCACCAACAATCATGTGATCGCCGATGCCAATGAAGTGACGGTGATTTTCACGGATGGGCAGAAACTGAAGGCGGACGTGATCGGCAAGGACGAAAAAGTCGATGTCGCCGTGCTCCGGGTCAAGCCGGACAAGCCGCTGAAAGCCGTAAAATTCGGCGACAGTGAGAAGACGCGGGTGGGCGATTGGGTGCTCGCCGTCGGCAATCCCTTTGGACTTGGCGGCACGGTTACCGCCGGAATTATCTCGGCCCGCCATCGCAACATCGATTCTGGCCCTTACGACAATTATTTCCAGACCGACGCGGCGATCAACAAGGGCAATTCCGGGGGGCCTCTCTTCAACATGGCAGGGGAAGTGATCGGTATCAATACCGCGATACTGTCCCCCTCAGGAGGGTCGATCGGGATCGGCTTCGCAACACCCGCAGCGACAGTTCTCCCGGTCATCGATCAATTGCAAAAATTCGGCGAAACGCGGCGTGGCTGGCTCGGCGTGCGCATTCAAAATGTCGACGATACGATCGCCGAGAGCCTCAATCTCGGCAAGCTGCGCGGTGCCCTGGTCGCGGGAACCGACGACAAGGGCCCAGCCAAGGCGGCGGGTCTCAAAGCCGGGGATGTCATCATCAAATTCGATGGAACAGACATTAAGGAATCGCGCGATCTGCCGAAAATCGTCGCCTCGGAGCCGGTCGGCAAGGAGGTCGAGATCGTGGTGATGCGGCAGGGCAAGCAGATCGCCAAAACGATCAAGCTCGGCCGCTTGGAAGAGAATGAGAAGCAGGTTGCCCTTGCCGGTAAGCATGACGAGGCCGGCAAAAAAGCGATCGCCGGCCCGGTTGAAAAGGCCCTCGGGATGGAGTTTTCGAGCCTCACCGATGAATTGCGGCAGAAATTTTCCATCAAAAGCACCGTCGCAGGTGTCGTGATCACCGATGTCGATCCCGACTCGAGCGCCGCTGAAAAACATGTTCAATCCGGCGATGTGATCGTCGAAATCAATCAGGAGCCGGTCAAGGATCCCACCGATCTTTCGAAAAAAATCGAGGCTTTGAAGGGCAGTGGTAAGAAATCGGCGCTCCTCCTCGTCGCCAACGGGCAAGGCGAAGTGCGTTTCGTCGCATTGGGCTTGCCATAAAGAAGGCAGGGCATTTGGTGGATTCGACCAACGTCGTCACTTTTTAGAAGGGGATCGGCCTTGACTTGGCAACATCGAAACCCTAGTTACGGTTTGCTCTGTTAGCACTCTCGGTCACTGAGTGCTAAGAGGGCGCCGTTTCAAATCAGCCGCAAGCTTCGCAAGGCGCCTTCCGCGAAAAGTGAAGACGCCCCGGCGGCGCATTAGGGAATTCAAAAACATGAGCTTTCGTCCATTGCATGACCGCGTCGTGGTCAGACGACTCGAAGGTGAGGAAAAGACCAAAGGCGGGATCATTATCCCCGATACGGTCAAGGAGAAGCCCCAGGAAGGCGAAATTATCGCTGTGGGCCCCGGCGGCCGCGATGAAAGCGGCAAGCTCACGCCGCTTGATGTCAAGGCGGGGGACAAGATTCTGTTCGGCAAATGGTCGGGCACCGAGGTCAAGATCGATGGTCAGGATCTCCTGATCATGAAGGAGAGCGATATCCTGGGCGTCGTCGCCTAAGCGCCAAAAATCCTTCCCGAATTTTTAAGAACCCGGTTTCAGGAGTTTAAATATGTCAGCCAAAGACGTCCGTTTTTCGTCCGATGCCCGCGATCGCATGTTGCGCGGCGTCGACATCATCGCCAACGCTGTCAGGGTCACCCTTGGCCCCAAAGGCCGTAACGTAGTCATCGAGAAATCATTCGGCGCGCCGCGTATCACCAAGGATGGTGTCGCGGTTGCAAAAGAGATCGAGCTTGCCGACAAATTCGAAAATCTCGGCGCCCAGCTGATCCGCGAAGTCGCGTCGAAGCAAAATGACGCGGCCGGCGATGGCACCACCACCGCGACGATCCTCGCGGCTTCGATTGTCCGCGAAGGGACCAAGGCGGTCGCCGCCGGCCTCAACCCGATGGATCTGAAACGTGGCATCGACCTCGCTGTCGAGGCCGTCGTCGCCGATCTCAAGAAAAACTCGAAAAAGGTCACCTCGAACGACGAGATCGCCCAGGTTGGCACGATCTCGGCCAATGGCGACAAGTCGGTCGGAACGATGATCTCGACCGCGATGCAAAAGGTCGGCAATGAGGGCGTGATCACCGTTGAAGAGGCAAAGAGCCTTGAGACGGAACTCGACATCGTTGAAGGCATGCAGTTCGATCGCGGCTATCTCTCGCCCTATTTCATCACCAATGCCGAGAAGATGATCGCCGAGCTAGAAGACCCTTATATTCTCATCCATGAGAAGAAATTGTCTTCGCTGCAGGCCCTGCTGCCGGTTCTCGAATCCGTGGTGCAGGCTGGCAAACCGCTCGTCATCATCGCCGAAGACGTCGAAGGCGAGGCGCTCGCGACGCTCGTCGTCAATAAGCTGCGCGGCGGCTTGAAGGTCGCGGCGGTCAAAGCCCCCGGCTTTGGCGACCGCCGGAAGGCTATGCTTGAGGACATTGCGATCCTGACTTCCGGGCAATTGATTTCCGAAGAGCTCGGCATCAAGCTCGAAAACGTCACCTTGCAGATGCTCGGCCGTGCCAAGCGGATTCGCATCGACAAGGAAGCGACCACGATCATCGACGGTTCCGGCGACAAGAAGGACATCGAGGCGCGTATTGCCCAGATCAAGGCGCAAATCGCTGACACCACGTCGGACTATGACCGTGAAAAGCTGCAAGAGCGCTTGGCGAAGCTCGCGGGCGGCGTCGCGGTGATCCGCGTCGGCGGCGCGACCGAGGTCGAAGTGAAGGAAAAGAAGGACCGCGTCGATGACGCGCTCAACGCAACCCGTGCCGCCGTCGAAGAAGGCGTATTGCCGGGTGGTGGTGTGGCCTTGCTGCGTTCGATTAAGGCCCTCGAAAACCTCACGGTCGAAAACCCGGACCAGAAAACCGGCGTCGATATCGTTCGCAAGGCGATCCAGACCCCCGCCAAACAGATCGTTGACAACTCCGGCGGCGACGGTGCGGTTGTGGTCGGCAAACTCATTGAGAATACCTCCTATGCCTATGGCTACAACGCCCAAAGCGGCGAATATGGCGATCTGGTGAAGCTCGGCATCATCGATCCGACCAAGGTCGTCCGCACCGCCCTTCAGGATGCAGCCTCCATCGCCGGTCTCCTCATCACCACCGAGGCGATTGTCGTGGAAGCACCGAAGAAAGATGCTCCCGCCATGCCAGGCGGCGGCGGGATGGGCGGCATGGGCGGCATGGATTTCTAAAACCGCTCTTTCATGCCGTTTTTCGTTGGAAAGGCCCCGGAACTCCGGGGCCTTTTTCATGCCAGCTGTCGGCCTATAATGAAGGAGAACTATTCGTAGCCATTATTTCTTCAAAATCTCGCTTGGGCGTTTCCCCTGGCCCTCAAAATGTTTTAAGGTTGCTTCCAAGAGAGCGGCTAAAAGGGGGAGAATCAACAAGATGCCTCGAGCGTCTGGGCCGCGGCCGGATACGGCAACTAACCGCAAAACCGCAACTCGAGCGGATCTCCTCAATGCCGTTTACAGCTGCTGTCCGATGCTGTCGCGCGCCGAAGCCAAGGAAATTTTCGAAATGGCGCTGGAAGAAATAGCGACTGCCCTCGTTACTGGCGAGGCGGTGAAGCTGCGGTCCTTTGGTCTCTTTGCGGTACGTAGCAAACGCGAACGCCTCGGCCGTAATCCACGCACCGGCGTCGAAGTGCCGATCAAGCCGCGCCGCGTGCTGACCTTCAAACCCTCTCCCGTCCTGAGCGCCTCGGTCAACGGGCAGATAGCGGAAGAAGACCCCGACGAAAACGAATCCCTCTGATACCTGCTCCGGCAAGCGGCTGACTTGACCTCGGGCACGGCCCGCGCCCTTGACAGAAACGCCCTGCCCGGCGACCTTGCCACCTGGCCTTGGACGGCGTTTACGATTTTCCGGTACTCGCAGAGTGACAAACAAAAGGCCAAAATGCCTCGCCTTCATGCGTTGACCGATTGCAGAGGCCCTTTTCATTCATTGCGAGGGCTTGACCGGAAAACTTACGAACTTTTAGAAAATCATTAGCGATGAAATAAAGTAATCGTGATCATAAACGATCAAACCTGAAGTGATCGCGCTCTAGCACAAGGTAATCCATGCATCTTCTTGCCGTTCTTGTGGCCATATTCTCGGCTGCCGCCACCCTTGCCGGCTTGAAGACCGGCGACAATATCGTGCTGCTGCTCGCGGGAGTAGGGTTTTTATGCGCTTATACCACCTACCGGGCGCGCAAGATCTCGACCTTCCTGCAAATCTTCGCGGCGATTTTCGCGGCCGAGACGGTACTCTTCGGCGCGATCTTCCTTATCGCCCAGATCGGCCTTTGGCCGCCTTCGCTCGCAGATTATGCGTTTCCCGAAAGCCTGCCGCTCACTGTCGCGCTGTTTGCCATCCTCGTCTACGCGATCGCTTATATCCCCGTCGTGAAATCAATGACTCGGATCGCCGACCGCTATTTCGAGACGGCGGATGATACCAGCGCCCGGATATGGCCCTTCCCCGCTTTCGGCGCGCGCGAACGGCGTGTCGCCACCGCCATGGTGGTTTTGCTCGTCGTGATCAACCAAGCGCAAGTTGGCATGAATCTGCGGCTTTCGTTCTTCTCCCGCGATTGGTTCAACGCGATCCAAAATAAGGACGAGGCGGCGTTCTGGTCGCAACTCATCACCGTCTTCACGCCTTGGGCATTTCTGTTCATCGCCACCGCTGTTCTCGAATTCGTGGTGACGTCGACCCTCATCATCCGGTGGCGGCGCTGGCTCACCAATAATTATGTCAGCCGCTGGCTCGACGCGCATACCCATTACCGCATGTCGCTGACCGGCGGCTCCGCCGACAACCCGGATCAGCGCATCTCGGAGGACATCAACCGATTCATTGATGGCGGCCAAATCGGCTATGGGGTGTACTCCTTCTCGATTTTGTTGATCTCCAATTTGAGTTCACTCGTCTCCTTCGCGATTCTGCTTTGGGATCTCTCGACGAATTTCACCTTGCCTTACACAGCCATTGCAGTGCCGGGATTTCTCTTCTGGGTGGCGCTGGTTTATGCCGGAGTCGGCACTCTCGTGACGCATCTGATCGGGCGTCCCCTCGTCCGCCTTTCCTTCGAGCGGCAGCGCTATGAAGCAGATTTTCGCTTCTCTCTCGCAAGACTGCGCGAATATGCTGAGCAAGTCGCGCTGCTTTCGGGAGAACGGACGGAAAAACTGTCGCTGACGGCGCGATTTGGTCAAATCGTCAAGAATTACTTCCAGATCATCGCTTGCCGGAAAAATCTCACAGCCTTCACGGCATCCTATGGTCAGCTCAGCCCGATCATTCCCTTCGTCGTCGCGGCGCCCTTCTATTTCGCCGGTAAAATTACGCTGGGGATCATGACTCAGACGGCGCGGGCGTTCGGCAGCGTCAACGAGGCCTTGACTTTCTTTGTCACCTATTACGTCTCGCTCGCCGATTTCAAATCGGTGCTCGACCGGCTGACGTCCTTTGATCTCGCCATCGAAAACGCGAAGACGCCCGGATTCTCGCCGCATGAGGGGCCCTACACGCAAGCCGCGCGCAAACATCTCGACATTAAGGCGCTCACCGTTCGGCTTCCTGAGGGGCGCGAGATCATCGAAGACGCCAGCCTGCGGCTTGCTGAAACTGAGCCCGCGCTTTTGACTGGCCCTTCCGGCTCCGGCAAATCGACGCTATTCCGGGCAATCTCCGGCATATGGCCGCATGCCGACGGCGCCATTACCCTGCCGGCGGACGCCCGGATTATGCTGCTCCCGCAAAAGCCTTATATTCCGATCGGCACCTTACGCACCGCCGTGACTTATCCCGAAAGCCCGGACCACTATGACGAGGCGGCGATCGCCGGCGCCCTGCGCGCCGCGAAATTGGGTGAGTTCGTTGCCGAGCTCGATGTCGAAGGAATTTGGCAACAGCGGCTTTCGGGAGGCGAGCAGCAGCGTCTCGCGATCGCCCGCGCCATATTGGCAAGGCCCGATTGGCTCTTCCTCGACGAGGCGACCACGGCGATGGACGAAGCCATGGAAGCCGAGATCTACGAGGCCTTTGCCAAAATACTCCCCGCAACGACGATCGTCTCAATCGGCCATCGCGCGAGCCTTGCGCAATTCCATAAGCGCCATATCGAAATGACGCCCGCCGCACCAGGAATCTTCACGCCCACAGAAGTCGAACTCAAACCAGCGGAATAGCTCGTCCGGCGTTGCGCCAATCGTACCAAAATGTTTCACGTGAAACGTTTTGGTACGATTGAGCACCCTTAATCCCATAAGACATCATACTCCCGCGCCCTTTCTCCACGTAAGATCGTGCAGAACTTTTGTACTTTTGGCGCTTGAACGGTTCGGCCCCGCCCGCAGCAGGGCTTCCCGAGAGCCGCTATCGATTTTCAACGCATCGTGCGGCTAATCTGAATGATTGCGGGTGTCATGATGATCACGAACAGCACGGGAAGAAAAAACAAAATCATCGGCACCGTCAATTTGGGCGGCAAGGCCGCGGCCTTTTTTTCGGCAAGCATCATCCGGTTGTCACGGCTTTCCTTGCCGACCACCCGCAGCGCCGTGCCAAGTGGCGTGCCATAGCGCTCCGCTTGAATGAGCACGGTCACGATCTGTTTCACCGATTCAACTCCCGTGCGCACGCCGAGATTCTCATAAGCTGTGCGCCGGTCGGGCAAAAAGGAAAGTTCCGCGGTCGTCAATGTCAATTCCTCGGCAAGCGGGATCGACTGAACGCCGATTTCCTGCGCGACCTTGCGAAATGCATGTTCGATTGACATGCCGGACTCAACGCAGATCAACAACAGATCCATTGCGTCAGGAAAGGCGCGGCCAACTGAGTGCTGGCGATTGCCGATCGTATTGGTGAGATAGAGTTCGGGCAGTTTCAGGCCGAAGTAAGTAGCAAAAATGACAACGCCGATCTTCAATATGAATCCCAGTCCAAAATCATCGATGGCAAAAATATAAAAGGCGGTTATCAGAAGGCTTATGGCCGGCGTCACCAGGCGGAAAAAGAGAAACGCCACTTCTGCCTGGGGCCCGCGAAGGCCGGCCATCGCCATCTGAACCTTTGCCTGTTCGGTGCCGAGCCATTTCGACAGGCTGAACCGCTCCACGATCCGTTTCATATAAGCTTTTGGGGCTTGCCGGAGATTGGCCTTGCCCTTGTCCGCCAGAAGCCGTTCGCGTTCGCGCGTCCGGATGCGTTCACGCTCCGTCGCAACCGATTTCATGCGCTGCGCGAGCGTGTCGGTTTCGAGCAGCGGCATCGCAACGGTTACGATTGTCGCCATTGTCGCGATGGCAACAAGCAGACTCAGCAGAAAGTGCGGGTCCGTCAGTTTGGAATAGAGCAGATCCAACATTTTACGCCACGATTACCTATCCGTTAGGGCCCATGTATTTCCGCATGCGAACTCTAAAAATCGAAATTGATCATATTTTTCATGACGAAAACGCCGATCCCCATCCATACTGCGCAACAGCCCAAAGCGATTTGGCCAGTCTGCGTCGTCCACAAGATTTCCATATATTTCGGGCTTGTGAACCAGACCATGCCGCTGACAAAAAATGGCAGGCTGCCGATGATATAGGCGGAGGTCTTGGCTTCGCTCGAAACGGATTTGATCTTCGTTTTCATCTTTTTGCGATCGCGCAAAACGCCCGACAAATTGCCAAGCGCCTCGGCGAGATTGCCGCCGGCCTTTTGCTGAATGTTGATGACGATCGCGAAAAAACTGGCCTCTGGAAGGGGAACCCGCTCGACAATGCGATCCACGGCCTCGCTGGCCGATAAGCCCATGGTCTGCGACTCGACGATTTGCCGGAATTCGCCGCGCACCGGTTCGGCCGCCTCGGCCGCGATGACCCGCAGGCAATCGCCAAGCGGCATCCCCGCTTTCACTCCCCGGATGATGATATCGACGGCATTTGGAAATTCATCGACAAATTTCTTCAAGCGGCGCTTGCGCAGAAAATTCAAGACCCAGGCAGGAAAACCGAACCCTCCGACGCAGGCCGCTGCCAAGACCACAAACAGGTTCGCGTTACAAAGAAGCATGAATCCCGCAAAACATGCCGATAATGCGAGTGAAGCCGCGATATATTTGTTGCGGCTCCATAAGAGTCCCGATTGGGCGATCCTCACCTCAAGGGATTGCCTTTTGCGTTTGCCGCGAGTCTCAATGTCCTTGAGGCTTTCCGCAATTTGCTTGCGGCGGCTCGCGGCGTCGGCTTGAGTTTCAGCCACGCGTTTCGGCCCCGGCGACCGCAATGCCGCCTGACGTTTCTGGGCTTTCACTTCCCCGGACAAATAAGGGGAAAGGAAAACATGGACGATCCCGCCGGCCGCGAACATTGCAAGGCCGATGACCATCCATCCATGCGGGCTCATCCCAACCTCCTCTTTTCTTGCTAGTTAAGACCGTCATTGAACTCCGAGGCATCAAGTGCCCGGGCCAAACGCGCATCCTCGCCATAGTAGCGGGCCCGTTCCCAAAAGCGCGGGCGGCCGATTCCAGTCGACCGGTGGCGGCCCTTTAGGCGCCCCGTGGCATCTTCTCCGGTGATTTCATAAACCAGCAGATCCTGCATGGTGACCACCTCACCCTCGAAACCCAGCACCTCGCTGATATGGGTGATTCGGCGCGAACCATCCCGCAGCCGCGCCGCTTGCACGATGACGTCGACTGAAGAGACGATCATTTCGCGGATCGTCCGGCTCGGGAGAGAGAAACCTCCCATGGTAATCATCGACTCAAGCCGGCTCAAAGCCTCGCGCGGAGAATTGGCATGCAACGTTCCCATGGACCCGTCGTGGCCGGTGTTCATTGCTTGCAGCAGGTCGAACGCCTCCGGTCCGCGCACTTCGCCGACGATGATCCGTTCCGGCCGCATGCGCAGACAGTTTTTGACAAGATCGCGCATCGTGATCGAGCCGCTTCCTTCAAGGTTCGGTGGCCGCGTTTCGAGCCGGACGACATGCGGCTGCTGCAATTGCAGCTCCGCGGCATCCTCGCAGGTGATCACTCGCTCGTCATGATCAATGTAATTGGTGATGCAGTTGAGGAGCGTCGTCTTGCCGGATCCCGTGCCACCAGAAATCAACACATTGCAACGCACTCTTCCGATGATTTTAAGAATTTCGCCCCCCTCAGGGGAAATGGCACCGAAGCGCACAAGCTGATCGAGGGTCAGCTTGTCTTTGCGGAATTTGCGGATCGTAAGGACCGGCCCATCGATCGCCAGAGGCGGCGCAATGACGTTGACGCGCGATCCGTCGATGAGACGCGCGTCGCAGATTGGCGAGGCTTCATCGACCCGCCGCCCGACCTGACTGACGATGCGCTGACAGATATTCATCAATTGCGCATTGTCTCGAAACCGAATGTTGGTCAATTGAATCTTGCCGCCAACTTCGATGAACGTCCGGGTCGCGCCGTTCACCATGATGTCGGCGATGTCGTCGCGCCCGAGCAGCGGTTCGAGGGGACCGTAGCCGAGAACGTCGTTGCAGATATCGTCGATGAGATCTTGCTGCTCGCCAATCGAAAGGGCAACATTCTTGATCGCGACGATTTCATGGACGATGTCGCGGATTTCCTCGCGCGCGTTGTCCGCGTCGAGACGCGACAATTGCGAGAGATCGATCGCCTCGACGAGGGCGCTGAAGATCATGCTTTTGGTGACATAATAATCACTCGACCGTTGCGGTTCGAGAGCTGAGCTTGGATGTGGCGGCGGTGATGAGGAGGGAGCTTGCGCGATGCCCGCCGCAGTTGGCGCAAGGCTTGACGTCACAGGACTTGGCATGACGGGGCTTGGCGCGGTGGGGCTTGCTGCCGCGGGCGCATCCGTGTTGCGGACATTTGAAGCTGAACGCTTGCCGAACATAAATCCCTCGCAGCGGGCTCGATGCGGAGCTTCGCACCGTTGCCGCCAAAGCCACACGCTGCGCCGCTTGAAAGCAAACTATCGCCGCGATCCACAAAGCGGGTTGTTCTGCAACTGGCGGCTTTGCCACTTCAGCGCGACGTGGTCGAGGCGGCGCGGGGCCTCCGCGCAAACCGCACCATCAAAGGCTCAAGAAGGTTTCGTTTCGCTTTACGCAGTTCATTGCGATGCGTAATTTTTCGCGCGAGGTCGCGAATCGTGTCCGCGGCTTTTCCCGCCGGCTCGACCTCGGCGATCATCTGCCCATTGTTGGCCGCCGTGCCAAAGAGTTTGGGCTCGAACGCAAGGACACCCGCCGGCACGAGATCAACAGCTTTGGTAAAATCCGCGACACTGATCTCCGGCCGCTTCGGAACTCCAACGCCGTTAAGGATCAGCTTTGGATGACCATCATGGGCACGCGCCGCGCGCAACATATCGAGAATGTTTTTTGTGTTGCGAAGATTGGCGAGATCCGGCGATGCGACGATGGCGATCTCGTCGGCGTTGATCAAGGCCCGCCTCGCCCAAGCGGTCCAAAGATGCGGGATGTCCAAGATGACGCAAGGGGTGCTGGCTCGCAAAATGTCGATGAGCGAATCAAAAGCCGTTTCGGGAAAATCATACATCCGGTCGAGCATCGCCGGGGCCGCCAGAATGCTCAGTTTTTCGCCGCATTTCGACAACAGCCGGTCGACGAGATTTTGATCGATGCGGTCCGGCGCGAAAACCGCCTCTGCGATTCCTTGCGCCGGGTCTTGATTGAAGTCGAGCCCGGCGGTGCCAAAACCCAAATCCATATCGACGGCGACCGTTTGAATCCCGAGATCGCGGGCTACCGAAAAGGCGATGTTATGGGCGAGCGAGGACGCTCCGGTCCCGCCCTTAGCCCCCGTAATCGCGACGATCTTGCCGACCGGTGTAGCCCCCGCGCTCGTGTAAAGGTGTGAGATGGCGCGAATAAAGTCGAGCACCTGAAACGGCGCGACGAGATATTCACTGATCCCGCGCGCCATAAGCTCGCGATACAGCACGATGTCGTTGGTGCGCCCGGCAATCACCACCTTTGTGCCGGGATCGCAGAATTCCGCGAGGGCTTCGAGATGCGTGAGAAGATCGCTCCGGCTGGCGGCTGTATCGAGCACGATGACATGCGGCGTCGCCGCGTCGCGGTAGACATCCACCGCAGCGAGGGGGCCACCCGTTTGGACGCTCACATGCGCTCTTTCCATCCGCCGGTCGGCTGCCGCAGCCTCGATGATCCGCGCGGTCTCCGGAGATTCGCAGAAGGCGTGCAGCGAGATGCGGGGCACCGGCGCGATCTGCGCATGTTCGGAATGAGCCGGGCCTTTCATCAATTCGTTCCTACTTCGCTGATGGAGGAATTGGTGATTTTCCAATTGGTGCCCGGATCCTCCCCCTTGCGAAGGCTCTCGATGGCACGCACGCGCATCGCAGAGTCCGCCGGCGTTTCCCCTTGCGGCGCGACGAGATCGCGCGGATCGGCGACCTGCGCGGCGAAAGCGGTTTGATAGGCGCAGCCGAAGTTCCAATAGGGCTTGTTGCTCCAGTCCACTGCGGCGCCGCTACCGACGGCAAGATCCCTTGGCCATTGGCCGCATTGATCGGCGACGCTCGCCTTGAGACCAAGAAAACTCAGCCGGAGCGGCGACGCGAGATTGGGACCCGCTGGATAGGGTGAAACAAGGATATGCGCATGCACTCCAAAAACGTTCAGGGCATCGCGAACTGGGCCAACGGGAGGTGTCGCTCCTGGGAAAGCTGGCGGCATGATGGTGATGGGGCCGCGGCCAAATTTGCGATAGAGACTGGCATATTCCCGCAACTGCGCAGCGGAACGGCGGTCGAACTGGCCCGTCGCGGGTTCGACCAGGATTTCCAGCGTGCGCGGCTCCTCCCCGAGCACGATGGGGTGGCGGATCTTGTAATCGTCCTGCGGGATTGAGGAGACGACCATGCGCTCCGTGGCGCCGCATCCCGCCAGCAGCAGCGCCAAGCACAGAGATAAAAAGATTCGTGCCGGGCCGGCAATCGAACGAGCGGGTTTCCCGGCGCGGCTCGTGGAACGGATCATGATCAACATCGTGGGTCGTACTTTCTCAATTCCCGCTCGCTCTTAGTCCTGAATGAAACCGACCGGCCCCTTGTAGTCGGTGATCGCTTGCGGATTTCCCGGTGAGGCATAAAGCTGGTTGACGCGGCCGAGCAGCCAGGCCTGTGGATCGGTCGAATCGGTAAAGCCATCGGTCGGCCTGGCAATTTCATTTGGCTTCACGGGTTTGACGATATAGGGCGTGACGATGATCATGAGCTCGGTCTCCTGGCGCTGATAATCGCGCGAGCGGAATAGGGCGCCGAGAACGGGCAGATCGAGGAGCACCGGAAGTCCGTTGATGACCTGCCGCGAGGTGGTTTGGAGAAGCCCCGCCGAGGCGATCGAACCGCCCGAGGGAATCTCGACCGTCGTCTCGTTCTTGCGGGTAAGGAATCCAGGGACAAGCGTGCCAAACACGGTCGCCGCCGTTTGCGTATCTATTTCGGTCACTTCCGTCGCGAGGTGCAGCAAGATACGGCCCTCGGAGAGCACGACGGGAGAGAACCGCAAGGTGACGCCATAATCCTTGAAGACGGCGCCGCCCGTGCAACTGACCGCCCCCGAGCCTGTGGCGGCGGCGCAGGTTGGCGCACTCGGGATCGGGACTTCGCCGCCGACGGTCAGCTTCGCGCTTTCGCCAGACACAGCGGAAACCGCCGGCTCGGCAAGAATGCGTGAGACCCCATACCTCTCGAAGGCTTGCAGGGTCGCGCTCAAAGTATTTTCTGGATTATGGGCCGAAAGCGCGGTCGTCGTTCCGTCCACCGCAGTCGCGATCACGCCTTTGATGGCGAACGGATTATATTGGGTGAAGGCGCCCCAGCTCGCAGTCAGCGAACTCGTGGTGATACCAAGCTGCTTCGCAATATCGCGGCTGATTTCCGCGACCGTGACCTTCAACATCACCTGGTCGCGGCCACGGATGGTCAGTGTATTGACGACCAAGCCATCCGTGCTCGTCCCCGGCGCGCCCGGCGCCCCACCACCATAGACCCGTTGCACGAACCCCTTGGCGATGTCACCGGCGCGTTGCGCCTCCTCGGCGGAATCAACGGTGCCGGTGAGGATGATCGTGTCGTTGACCGTCCGCGCGGTGATCGCCGAAGCCGGCATCGCGGCGCGCAGGATCTGTTGAAGCTCGCCGATGTCGCGGCCGATGCTGAGCTCGAGAGCAGCGATCTGACGGCCTTGCCTGTCCATGGCGAAGACGCTTGTTTGACCGGAATCCATGCCAATGATGTAGAGCTTGCGCGGCGACCGCACGACGGCATTGGCCACCTTTGGATTGGCGACGAAGATTTCCGCCGCATCCTGCGTCAACTCGATGATCTTGGATTTGCCAACGCCCATCGATATCCGCTGTGACGCGATGCCGGCGCTTGGCCAGGACGGGATCGGCTCTTGCGCATGAACCGCGCGAAGCTGCCCCTGGACCAAGAGGAGACATGCCGCGGCCACAACCGGGATCAGGCGTTTCATCCGCGGGTTTCCATAACCATATGTTTCCTTATCGGCCTATTGCCTGGCCGGGTCCTTGCTCGCGCGACACCACCTGCTCGACGCGTTTTGTCTCATCATGCACAACCCGTCCGGTCTCGATTGCCACACCGTTGCGGACGATGGTCAATCCATGGCTTTCGTTTTGATGTTGCTCGCCGCCGGCATTCACATCGGCCATGTCGCGGAGGACCAACGAGAGCTGGCCGATGCGCTGAGCCAGAATGACCATCTCGCTTGCGACGGCATGAGTTCCAAAGTTGCGGTTGCTCCTGTGATGACGTGATCTCCGTTTTTTTCTTGAACGTTCGGTCCGATTGCGAGAACACGGATATTGGTCAAGAGGGTCTGGCTGGCATAGGAATTGGCGATGCCCTTCCGCGCGGCGTCCTCGTCATGATAAATGTGGATCACATCGACTCTGTTGTTCGGCAGAATAAACCCGCCAGCCGTGCTTGAACCTTGCGTGTCGATGTTGATCGCCACCGCCCGGTAGCCCGCCTTCAGCCGCGCGGCAAGGAAGCCGCAATGAGAATCCTTGACCAAGCGCTCCCGCCGCATGGGGTCGCCCGGCGCGAAATTGGCGCAAGCAAAGGAGCCTCTGAGTTCATCGGCACCGCCAGGCGAGACACTTTTGCGGATAAAACCGTCGGGGATGTGATCCTTTGGCCAAGATTCCCAGCGCAGGCCGCTCTCGTCGATGACATCGCCGGAATTAAATTCCTTGGCCGCGACCAGAACGTCGTCGGTCATAACGGGAGGCGGTGGCAAGACAGCAATCTCCGGCTGCTTCGAGCCGCTGGCCAGGATCGCGGCCCCAAGTCCGGCCAAAACGGCAACGCCGAGCACGGCGATACGGGCTGCTTTCATGTGAATGGTCTGCCTATGTTATCCAGACCGCACCCTCTGAAGAGCGCGGCTAAACTTCTCCCGGAAACCAGATTTCACCATGCGAAAGCAAATTCTTGGTACAAAAAATGATTGCAATTTGTAATATTTCGAGGAAATCGTCCGGCCATGTTGGGAAGGCCGGCGCGCATGCCGCCAGGTCTTCCCCAGCAACATGCGCAAGCTCTGAGTTCGGACGGATGTCTTCTTAAGATGCCGCGGGTTAATAGGTCGCGCGCACCCCCGCATAGGCACCAAGTCCCGTCGTCAAAAAGCCGGTCGGATTCTGGTAACGGACATTGAAGAGATTATCGATGCGCCCGAACGCCGAAATGTTTTCGTTCACCTCGTAATTCGCCGCGAGATTGACAACCGTATAGCCGGGCGCGTTGAGACGTTGAACCGAGAAATCGCGATTGCCGTCGATGAAGCTGCCGACAAACACAAGCGTCGTCGACAGGGAAAGCTTGGGCACCGGCTTCCAAGCCGCCTGCATGCTGAACTTGTTGCGCGGCCGCCGCAGGAGTTCGAGCTGCGTCATCTCGTCCGTGGCGATGGTCAAGGTGTAGTCCGTCCGGAAGTTCAATTCGGGCGTGATCGCGAAGGACGCAAAGGATTCGCATCCATATGTCTTGACCCGGCCAACGTTGGTGTAGGACGTGAAGGTCGCATTGGCATTGATAAGATCGGTAATGTTGTTTTGGTAATAGGTGCTGCCAAAGCGAATGAGAT